>JABXHG010000041.1 GCA_013393545.1 Alteromonadaceae bacterium
ATAAGGAACCAAAAAGCCCCGCCAGCCGGGGCTTTTTTATGCCCCGCATATTAATTCCCCCATACAACCAAACCACACCTTGACGGATGGAGGGCAGGCGGTGATGATTCGAAACAAAGTCTGTTGTTTTGCAGGTATGCTGTTTCTATTTCTGTCTGCCATTGGGCAGGTACAGGCTGCAGAGCGTGTGGTCGCTAAAATGGGCGAGCTGCGTGCCAGTGTTAATGCTCAGGATTGGTGTGGACCCGTTGTTCAGGTTCAGGTAGACGCACCGCCAGGCGTTCAGCTGACGACCAGCTCCCGGGAGCTGCAGCTGCTAAGCGGTGGAGTACGCCAGATCCTTAAACTGGAATGCCCCGGCATTCAGGAGCTGCAGCTGACCGGACGCTCTGCCGGCCAGGTTTCCGGCCAATGGCAACTTACCGAAGAGGGTGTCCTGGCCTCTATAGCAACGCCACCTGCCACTGATATAAAAAGCCCAATAACTACGGGCTCCGGCAAGGAGAACGGCACCTCTAACAAGAACAAGATTATTGGCACCCAGGCGGTTGCCGACAGGTTTTTGCTGTGGGTAATCGGGAACAACCCGGAACTCGCATCAGCACTCTACATTCAACAGCGCCTGCGTCATTACGATTTCCCGCCCGGACTGCCTGAGGTTCCTCCGGGTTATAGTCGCGATACGTCAAAGGCACAAGCACGCCTTGAAGCCGCAGGCGCTCTGTACGCAGACAAACCGCCCGTCGATGTGATGATTGAGTTGCCGATGCGTATCAGAGACGATGATGGCGACCCACAAACTCCCCCCAGGGTTTCTGCCGGCTACGTTCAAAAAATCGGGAACACTGCAGCAATTACGCACATCAATGTACGGGACGGTGGCTTTGGCTCACACCCTGTACATTTACAACTGCTTTTAGAGAAACCTTTTTATCTTCCATTGCCAGATGAATTTACGCCGGTGCCGGATGCGATGCTGAGCCCTGGCAAAGGAAAAGCTGTTGCGCGCATTTCCGCGACTCTTTCTGATTTTTCTGCCGATGTGCGCGGAGGGTTCTACAGGAATGGAAAGGCACAGGCCACTCTGCATTCCATCAGCTACATTTATCGCCCTACCATTCGTAATAAAGGCCCGGCTCACGACGGACCAGATGAAGTTCTGCACGTGTGGCAAAGTGGCGACGTTAAGGAATTCAAACTGGCCCGGCCGGTGAGCGCCTCAGATATCGCGAATGTCTTTGGTGGTGGCGCGAGCGAGGAGCGCTATGTTCTCAATGGGCACACGTTGCCAAACTTAACATCAATACCGCCCAGGCCAGTCCTGCAGTCCGCCTGGCAAGCGCGGGCTTTTATGTTCGCAATGCGCAAGGCTTTGTCTGACCACAATGCCACTATGCGTCAGAGAGTTCAGAGCCGGGTTCCCCGCCTCCCGGTTCCCATGCGTTTTGTGGGCTCAGGTGTACTCGGCGAATATGATTTTGCGAGAGGCGGGTTCCCTGTATCCCTGCAGTCCAATTCAGGCACCTGGCTTCCGGTTGACAGCGATGGTCGTAACATCATCAAAAGCCTGCCTAACTTCCTGCCAATAGGTTCAGCTGACGCCGAAGCCCTGATCAACACCTTGTCCCAAGGCCAAAGCAGACAGGGGCGCGTGGTAAAGCTGGTGATCGATTATGATCTGGAGAAGCTTGCTGCCAGAACAGGGCATACAGGCCCTATGTCGAAACAGGAAGTGGCCAGCGTGCGTCCGGTGTTTTCATCGATAACTGCAGGGCTGTATTCCGAAGCCAATCTGTCACAACCACTCTACGCCCTCCCCGTCCCCGAGGGTTTCGAGAGCTTTGCGCCTGAAGCGGGCTCGTTACCTGAACTACCCGCTGAAGCGCCTGAAGCTCCGGACCAACCTCGCGTTGCGTCAGGATTCGATGAAAAGAGTATCGACGCTCCCGAGAAACTTTTGCTGGACCCCGAGGGCCTGGATCTTCTGGCGCTGTCTCTGGCGCCGGCGCAATTTAGTGATTCAACCTTCCGTCGTATGCTTGTCGATCGTTCATTAAAAGAGCGTCACGCCAAAGCCACGACGCAAAAAGCCGGTGATGAAACTGAAGCATCCCTGAACTGGCAGGCTTTTTTTGAAAACACGGATCAACCGCTTCGTGCGGGCGCAGTCGATGCATTGTTGCCACAGTTTCGCGCCTGGACACTCGCCAGGGCCAAGGCGTTACCGAACACTCTGTTGCTGCCGGGCAGCGGTGATCCGAACCCGATCAGCGGTTGCGGGGGGCTGCGAGTACTGAGGCAGCCGGATGTGGATATGAACCGTCCTTTTTTACAGACTAATCTGCCGAAAATTCTTGGTCCGGACGTAACGTTAACACAGGACCTTGGCAGGCGTTTTACTTCAGGCCGGTCTAAGGCGGGCCCTGATATAGTCTGGCACTGGAAAGGCAATGGTAATACTGGCACGGCACTGGATTGCAGATATATTTCGTCCGCCCTGCCCACCCTGGATAAAGGCATTCGTCCCGATAACTCACCCTATGTTTCTACGTTGGTTGTCGTGCGGGACCAACCCAGCATTGGAGGTGTTAACGAGATACCTGATAGCTTTATCTATACCTTGTCGCTGGATGATCTTCGTTTCGTTCCATCATCTTCGCTCAATAAACCGCCAGAGGGTCTGATTGGGTTTGTCGTGCTAACCAGTCGAGTGGAAGCCGCCGAAGCCTTCCGGCAGGAGCGATTCGGCGGTGGTGGCTATAAATCCGTGGGCAGAATCAAAGCTGGCGACTGGGACGCAATTGTTGCAACCCCACCCAAAAGTCTCGACATTTTGGGCATAGCGCTTGAAGTGCCTTTGGCTGACTTCGAATCTGCGATGCGTGATCGTATGCCTTCCGCCATACGCTATAGCACAGCGGTGCCAGGTAAAGGCATATTTGGCTATGCGCAGGCTCTTGTTGATGCCGACACTGGCGAAGCTGTGACAGCTATCTACGCGGATCATATTGACGGCAAGCCGCTGGTTGCTCTGAACCGACGTTTAGAGCTCAATGCTTCGGAAACGTCCGCTGAGTCATTAAAACTGGCACTGGAAGAGAAATACGGTACGGATTATCGCGAAGAAAATGGAACGCACTTTTACTGGGGCGCTCTCCCTGAAACCGAAGACCGGCTTGGTTATTGCGGAGGTTATCCGACACTCAACAGTCGGGATGATGACTCCATACCTTATTTTGAATTGCTCACTGATGAAGCTCAAGGTGCTCAACGTTCTCACCAGATCAGAGCGTTTTTAAGCGGGTTCGGGTGGCCCAGTGCTTTCAAGGCGAACCCGGCGTACGATGTTCCCGACATCGGACAATGCACAACACTGATCGCCGTGACCCTGACTCAGTCCGGACCCAGGCTGTACTTCTCGACCTGGCTGTTTAACCGTAGTCTGGCTGAGCGAATGGATGCGGTGCCGCGCCCAGGCCCGGCTAAAGCAACAACCGACCTTTAACAAACAAGCTCTCAATGCGTGAGTTTTGTCAACTTAATTGGTATTCATCCTTACTTTATGGCATTGCCGCGCTCCACATCAGTGAGAGGACTTATCTAAAATCGTGTGCTGACGGTACAC
>JABXHG010000409.1 GCA_013393545.1 Alteromonadaceae bacterium
TGAAGGTACGCATGAGCCGAAAGCACTGACTGGGTGAATGGATGTCAGGTGCTATTATATCGCTCAACGCCCTGTTATTGCAGGCGTTGAGGGCAGATCGGGCTGCTCAAAGTCACGGATTCAGGTCCTTATCAGGATGTTGTCGTACGTCGCATCCACCGGTACTCTCTCAGGTATGGAAGTAACATAGAAGGAACTGCAGTAATGCAAGATCTCAAAAGAGCAGCCGGGGCACAACAGGAATCGCAAGTTTCCTATTTCCTCGATCGATATTTTGGCAACGACGACCAATACCGAATCCTCAAAGACCTTGTGATCGAAATTGACGGCTTCAAATCACAGATTGACCATCTGGTAGTCTACAAGGCTGGCTTTATTGTTATCGAAAGCAAAAGCATTCACGGATCGGTGCGCGTAAACTCCCTTGGCGAATGGGAGCGTAGTTACAAGGATCAGTGGTTTGGCATTCCCTCACCTGTGCAGCAGGCCGCGGTACAGATCGACAATTTGAAGGCCCTTTTGCGCGAGCATACCGACAAAATGCTGGGAAAGCTGATGGGAATACAGCAGGGGTTTGGGTTTCGGCAGTATAAAACAGTGATCGCCATATCCAGCTCTGCGCGACTGGAACGGGACAATATCCCCAAGGAAATTTCTCGACACATCGTGAAAACTGAGTTCCTTGTCGACAAAATCAAAGATATCACTGCGACTGCTAACAGCAGTCTTAAAAGTTTGCTTACAACCGACCCCCGGTTCTCTAATGAGGAAATGGACCGTATATACCACTTTCTGCGTTCGTATCAGCAGACTGCCTCTCCTCAACAAAATCCGAAACCGGCGCCTCAAAAGAAGGTATCTGTCGAAACAATGAAACAAACAACCGCATCTGGAAACAGCCCAATTGAAATAGGCTGCAAAAACTGCGGGAAAAAAGACACTCTCTCCGCTCAATATGGCCGATTTGGCTATTACGTCCAGTGTCAAAGTTGTTCGACGAACACCGCTCTCAAGCACCCATGCCCGGTGTGTGGTTCGGTATCAACGAAAACCAGAAAGTCAAAGTCCTTAATGTACCTGGACTGCCAAGCCTGTCATGTCCATACGCCATTCGCTGTTAAGTGGGGAATGACTGAGACGTCTGGGTAAGCGCCAAAAAGGCTCATGAAAGCGGTGAATAGCGGCAACTGAGCGGGATTTGACCATAAAAATGGTTGGAGTTCGACCGGGAAACGGGCGAGTACCTGAGTAGCCCGGATAATCAGCACAGCGAACCCGGCTTACCGCTAATGTGCGCCGCCTGCGGCGTCACCATTGTGCGGCTTGTTAGCAGATTCTGCCTGAAGGCGCTCTACCAGCCACACCTTGATGATCGATTGGCGGGTAACGCCATAGCGCGCAGCCTCACGATCCAACGACTCGACAACCCACGCCGGGAAATCGACGTTGATTCTCTTTTGTTCCTGATTAACGCGGCGAGCAGAGGACAGATCGAGGTCATCGACGATATCCTCCTGCCCTTCCTCAAATTTCTTGTCGAAGTCTTTAGCTTTTATAGAGCTCAACCTCCTTCTTACGGGAACGTCTAACTGAAATCAGACGAATGCGAGCATCCCTGTATGTGACGACAGCCGACCAGTGCTTTTCACCAATCTTGCCTATCAACAAAAAACTCTGCTCATCCTCTGATTTCGCGCGAATCTCCAGCAGGTATGGATCCCTCTACAGCCCTTGGGCGGCAATGAAATCTATACCGTGCTTGTCCAAGTTGGCTTGGCTTTTGGCTTCGTCGAATTCAAACTCATCCATGAGTACAAATTATTCCTTTTTTACTCAACCCGCAAGATTTGGAGGAAAGCTGTAGCTGCTAACGCCCTGGCTTTTCGGCGTGCCGGACCGCCAGCGCCGGCGCGACCGACAACAGCCATTGGCCAAATGCTTGCATGCGCATAGTACTGCGCATATGATCAAGATATGTATTCCAGATCTTCTCCGAGGTCCTCATGGCCGAACTCTATAATTCAGCCGCCCCCAAAAAAGCAGCGAACCTCTCAATCAACAGCGATCTGCTGCGTAAAACCCGGGAACTGAACATTAATTTGTCGGCCACCCTGGAACGAGCTCTGAAGGAAGAACTTTCGAAACGTGAAGCCGCACAATGGGTTGAAGAAAATCGCGCCGCGATAAAGAGTTACAACGATTTCGTCGAACAACATGGATGCTTCGGCGACGAATTCAGGGAGTTCTGATGGCACAGTTCGATGTGTACCCGAACCCGAGCAAAGTCAGCAAGGCTCACTACCCTTACCTGGTGGATATTCAGAGCAGCCTCCTGAGCGATTTGGCAACTCGCATTGTTATTCCTTTGGGCAAACGTTCCGCCTTCGATGGCGAAGCCATGCAAGGACTCACTCCGGAAATCAGTTTTGCCGATCAGGACCTGTTGCTGTTAACTCCACAAATTTCCTCCGTGCCTGAAAAACACCTCAAGAGCCCCATTGGCTCCCTCTCACATTTCAGAGACCAAATTGTTGGAACTCTGGATCTAGCTGTCACCGGCATTTAACGCGAAGCTTTGCGGCAATTTTGGAACCGCAAAACGGCGTAAAAATTGTCCGTCAACAGCGGCTGGTTAAATTGCTACCGTTCACCTTCCAGTTCATGCCACACCCGAAGAATGATAATGGCACTTCCATGTACTGAATAGCGGACAACATACTTGCCAAAAACCGTGTCGCGGATGGAATCAGGCACCGGCGCCATTTCAACCGGCGTCCCCATTCTGGGAAAGTCTGGTAGCAATTCGATCTTGCTAACGAGTTCTGTGGCTATCCAGCCTGCCGCAGAAGGATTGTGAACCGCGATAAACTCCCTTAGGCGCTTCAAATCTTCAATGGCTTCGTCCGTGTAAACCAGTTTCACTTACCTGACCTCGGCGCATCCTGCTCGTTTTCGGTTCCCCAGCTATTGAGCCAGCTATGGACCTCGCTAGCATCGACCACCTTTCCTTGGGCAGCCGACTCCATTGCCTCCAGCGTTTGCTGCCAACGCTCCTGCTCACGCTGCTGCTTTTCAATATATTCTGATAGCGCCTGATTGATCACCCAGCCTTTACTCCGATGGAGTCTGCCGGCAATTGCTTCCAGATGTTGTTCAACTTCTGCCTGAAGACGAACGGTGGTGACGCTCATGACTGTACCCTCAACACTAACGACTACAATGTATTACAGCATAGTCAACTAGGGTGCAGCAAAAGAATTTAACGCCGGCGTAACAGGCCGCTTTGGAAGCGCAACCGCGCTGGAAAAGCGGTGGACTTCCCCCAATAAAATGGACACGCCCCATCAGTTGATTCCTTCGAACTCTAGCGGAGTCCGGTAACCAAGGCCACTGCGCAGCCGTTGAGTATTATAAAAGTCGTCAATATAGGCTTTTATATGTTTCCGTAATTGGCGCATCGTCACGAAGCTGGTGGCGTGCAGCAATTCTCCCTTGAGCGTTTTGAAGAACGATTCGACCTCGGCGTTGTCGGTGCATTGGCCGGGCCGATTCATACTGTGCTTTACTTGGTACTGCCTCAGCAGTGCTTGTGTCTTATGAGCTCGGTATTCGATGCCGCGATCCATGTGGAACAACAGGCCAGAATCCGGCTTACGGCTTGTGAAGGCCTCACGCAAGGTCGCTTTGGCAAAGTTGGAACTCAGACTCTCCCCCAAACGCCAACTGATGATGCGGCGTGAATACAGGTCCAACACTACCGCCAGGAACACGTACTTCTTGCCAAGCTTGATGTACGTGACGTCACTGCTCCACTGCTGGTTTTCCGCAGTCGGCTTCGCCGCTTCAAGTCGATAATTTGGCAGGGCCTTCAAATCATCCCTGAGCTTCCTCAATCGGCGGTATACACGAGCAGGGCGGGCCTTCATGCCCCACTCCCTCATAATCTTCGCCACCCGATTTTTTCCGACCAGCAGACCTTCTCGACGCAGCGTCTGATAAACCCGAGGACTACCATATCGGCCTTTGCTGTTGTCGTAGATCTTCCTGATCTTCAGCAACAAGTTTGCCTTGTCAGTGGCTCTCTTGCTGGGCTTCCTGTTGGCCCAGGCATAGTATCCAGACCGCGACACCTTCAGATGTCTGCACAGCGCTTTTACGGTGTAGTCTCGTCGGTGTTTCCAGATGAACCGGAACCCTTCCGTCGTTCCTCGGCCTGAAAACGTTTAAACTTTTTTAGGATGTCATTTTCCTCCTGAAGCTCCGATATCCGGCGTTTCAGGCGGGCAATCTCATCTTGTTCCTGGATCTTCTTTTTGGCGTCTGCTGGCGCTTTCTTAATCCGTTTCATGGCAAATTTCCCTTCACGGTATTCCTTTCGCCAGCGTGACAGCATGAAGGGATGGATATCCAGTGCTTCAGCAACGCTTTTCACACTCCGGTGGACCTGATGACTCCACTCCACCGCTTTGACCTTGAACTCAGTGCTGTACTGCTGAGTTTTCTTCCCCGTGATCATCTCCGGCATCGTATTTCTCCTCTTGCGGAGTTATCGATGCGTGTCCACTGAAGTGGGGGAAGTCCAAAGCCCCGTTGACCACCTTGTTAGGCTCTATCAACATCGTATTCGGTTTGACCATCTTCTATGTTTTTTCTCGCTTTCTTGAATGCCCACTCCGGGATTTCAGGGGTAGAAGCACTTAGGGAAGGTCTGAATAACCGTCGATTTTCACCAGCATCCGTTTGAGCCAGCAGAAAACGGAAAATTCAGACGCAACTCTCCATTTATTTGTATGTTTTCTGCCCGTTTCCCGCCATTTTGGCGGAAAACAGGCGCACTGGCCCTACGCTAGCAGGTATTTTTCACCGATCAGTAGATTACTGAACGCAGCCAACTAGTGCAGCCGGTTGCTGTTTTTCGCCAGTTCGCGATAGCGGACCTTGTTGTAGCCGTACTCCTGCTTGATGCACTGGAACGGTTGTTCCACTCTCGCCCGGACGCTGGCTTTGATTTTCTCGGCTTTCAATTTGTCAGCATCCAAGGTTTTCCGTGAACTCGTGCGCTTGG
>JABXHG010000410.1 GCA_013393545.1 Alteromonadaceae bacterium
GGTCGCGAAATACAGTAAGGACAGTTCAAAAAAACGGAAATAAAAGTGTTGACACAAGTGGAATAGGATCTCCAGCCTGAGATGCTTTAAGGGTAAACGAACTGAGTGACTGTGATGACCACTTGATTAGCATTCCGTTGACGACATTATTACACACTGAACTACTACTTGAGGTCGTGCACCTCACCTTCCGTCATATCACGAAACCCTCAGCAGTAGAACGAAGTCAGTGAATGGGCCGGCTTTTCTAGGTTATACCGCGTGGCAATGACCGATAAAAAAGACTAAGGATGGAGGCGACAAGCAAAGCCATTGAGGCAGTGATCAGCGCTCCCGTGAACGATTCATTGTTGGAATAAATTTCGTTAGCGATGAGCGGACCTATAATTTGCCCGATACCATAAGCAGCAGTCATTAGGGCGAGCAAATTAAGTCGCACGGTGTGTTCAATATCTCTTGCTGCCGACATGGCGATAGTGACGGTTCCCATGAAGGTGCCTCCAACTATCACCGCGCTTGCCAATGAAGAGAAGAGAGTTGGGCTAACAGCTGGAAGTGCAACCCCGAGGCTTTGAAGGGCAAGATTTAAGGTAAGGCTATTGCGGGTGCCGAATCGGAGATGTAGCGCATGCCATAGATAACAGGAAGGTGCTGCGCCCAGGCCGAATGCGGCCCAGACATGTATTGGGTTAGTGGCCTCCAGAAAACCTTGAATCAGGAGAGGTAAATAGGTCGCGGTAATGATGTATCCGGTTCCTGAGATACCGTAAATAACGACCAATAAAGCTGCATAAAAGGCTGAATTAGTTGGGTTTGAATTCGGCACCGATACCGGCTGAGCGTTACTATGGCGATGAGCGTGAGTGGAGCCGTCGGCCAGAGCTGAAGAAAACGGTAAAAACAATACGAAACTCACCAATGCCAGTAAGAGCCATATTGGCCCACTACTCAGTTCAAAATAGCTTCCGAACGCAATGAGCTCTGCCGAGACGGCTATCCCCGCACCAACTCCCGCAAAGAGCAGTGGAGCGTGATGCGTTTGGCCCATGTGCTGCAACAGCCAAAGTGATGCTCCTACCATTGTTATTGCACTGAAGACGCCAGCTAAGCCTCGTATACCAATTACAATCCACGAATTATCAACTAATGCGAGGGGGGCCATGCAGGCTATGGTCATGATGACCGACCAAAAGCAGTACCTTCTAGCTTGCTCTGTCTTTATCCGCGTCGCCAGTAAAGCCCCTGTAAGATATCCAGCATAATTTGCTGATGCAGCATGCGAACCACTTTGGACGGAAATGATCCCATCCTCAATCATTAAGGGATAAAGCCCCGTGAACGCAAATCGGCCAAACCCCATCCCAATAGCAAGGGACAAGGACGCCGCAATTGCCCTCAAAAGTGCATTCCCCTTTATCAAATGGTGATGCTGGTCTTCCATCTTAAAGACCTTCGGGAGAGGAGCTACCTGAAAAGACCTTCAACAATTCCTTTAGCGCAGGGGTTTCATACCCCTCACGCCAAACCAACCATGTATGAATAACTGTCAATGGAATCTGCTGGATCTGGGGTGGTTGATTCAAGAGTCCAAGGACGCTCCGGGGAATAACACTAGCGCTGGTTCCGGCTGAGACACAGGCGATCATCGCATGATAGGAGCCGACCTCCTGAACATTGGAAAAGGCTGACTCGTTATCTACTGCTTCGCGAAACCAATTCTCGGCAATCGCTCGGTAAGTACAGCCCTGCCTGAAGGCTACCAGTGAGCTAACGGACACATCTGAAGCTGAAACCACCGGTGGGTGTCCTTCGGGAAGTATCAACATTAGTTCTTCCTTGAAGACAGGCTGCCCTACCAGGCCCATTGATGAGAGCACTGAGCTTGTATCTTCTCCCGTACCAAACAACGGTGCCACGAAAGCGCAATCAACCATCCGAGCCTGCAAAGACTCCAGCATTGGGCGGGAAGGGCCTGTGGTAAGTTCGATTTTTACGTCTGGCCAATGACGGTGGTACTCAGCAAGCACCGGTGGTAAGCGGCTAGCAGCCGTGCTTTCCATAGAGCCGATACGGAGAGATCCTGCAGGGGTATTCGGGTGGAGTACCTGGCGGGCCTCTTCGGCAATTGCGAGGATTTTTTTGGCGTACGCCAGAAACTGGTCGCCTTCCGGTGAGAGGTGCAGGCGCTTGCTGTGTCGTAAGAAAAGCGAGACATCCAGTTCTTTTTCCAGTTGCTGAATGCGTGTGGTGACATTAGACGGAGCACGTCCTAGCCGCTGGGCAGACAGGGTAATGCTGAGCTCTTCGGCGACTGCGCAGAACAGTTCGAGCGTCCTTAGGTCGATATTCATTCTTGTTTCCAAAATGGTATAGACTGTATATTCTGTTTTTGAGAATATTATATTGTCTGTGACCAAGCAAGAGGCCCCCATGACATTTTCAACTCCTCTGACTCGTCTCATTAATATTTCATACCCAATCATTCAGGCACCGATGGTTGGCGTTTCAACGCCAGAGCTCGCGGCAGCGGTATCCAATGCAGGCGGGTTAGGGTCAATCGGGGTCGGTGCCAGTTCGGCAGAAAAGGCGCGAGAAATGATCTCAGCGACTCGTGCTTTGACGAAAAATCCATTTAACGTCAACGTTTTTTGTCATCGACCTGCGACACATGATCAGGAGCGGGAATCAAACTGGATCAATTACCTGCGGCCGTTTTTCGAAGAGTTCGATACTCGCCCCCCGATGCAGCTGACCACTCCCTACCAGAGTTTCAATGAGGATCGCACCGCCTTAGACATGCTGCTTGAGGAGAGGCCAGCGGTTGTCAGTTTCCATTTCGGTGTGCCAGCCATCGAGTGGGTTCAGGCCCTTCGTGATGCAGGCATTGTCACGCTCGGTTGTGCAACGACACCTGAAGAGGCGCTTATCGTTGAGGACTCAGGTATCGATTTCATTGTTGCTCAAGGAGCTGAAGCGGGAGGGCATCGCGGAATATTTGAGCCAGAGAAAGGTGATCAACTACTCGGCACATTAGCTCTCACCCGTTTGATCAGTGCTGCTGCGGATATACCAGTTATTGCAGCTGGAGGGTTGATGGATGGCCAGGCAATTAGTGCTGCATTGGACGCCGGTGCGGTCGGGGCTCAGCTGGGTACGGCCTTTATTCTCTGTCCAGAATCGGCAGCCAATGCTAGTTATCGGGCGCTGTTAAAAAGTGATCGTGGTCGGAAAACTCAGATCACCAGCGTGATTTCGGGTCGTCCTGCCCGGGGTATTGTTAACCGTTTTTGTACTGACATTGACCATTTCGCGGCCCCGCCGTTGCCGGAGTACCCTATTGCTTACGAGGCAGGAAAAGCGCTTGCTGCTGCAGCTATGTCAAAGGACAATATCGAGTTCTTTGCTTGTTGGGCCGGTCAAGGTGCTCCACTGGCTCGTGAGCTACCAGCAGATGAACTAATCGAGATCCTGATGAAGGAATATCGACAGAAAATTCTCTAATATTTTATCTATTGTCGGCTTGGCTGGAACATGGAGGAATTATGTCAACAGAACTGAAGGCTTCGTCAATGAAAGTCCAAGCTTTTTTGTCTCAGCATGGACAAGATTTTGTTGTTCAGCAGTTACCTGGTTCAACTCGAACAGCGAAAGATGCAGCTAAGGCAATTGGCTGCACGGTTTCTCAAATCGCTAAATCGTTAATCTTTGAACATGGTGAAACGGGTGCACCGGTCTTGGTTGTTGCATCAGGTACTAACACGGTTTGCACCGATAAGGTAAAAGAAGCAACAGGGATCACATTGGAAAAAGCAGGTGCATCGTTTGTGCGAGATAAAGTGGGCTACGCCATCGGCGGTGTTCCTCCAGTGGCACATAATGAAAAGATTCAAACCCTCTTGGATAAAGATCTACGCCAATATCTAGAAATTTGGGCGGCCGCCGGTACGCCGAATTCTGTCTTTAAGCTCAATCCACGGTCTCTGGGTGAGCTCACGCAGGGTCAGTGGATAGACGTGTCAAGATAAACATAACCAGTGCACAAAATTTGTTCTGGATCTATGGATGCAGGCCAGCCCCTGGTGAACTCAGGGGATGAACCCGTTTCCGGAAATCGAGAAGACCACACTCTCTTCAGCCTTCACCGTGGATGAAGCGTGTGTTGAGCGTCAGTGTCGTCAGATTTCTCCCCGAGAAATAACATTCGACTCTTGGGCGCATCAAACCCAAGTGGTCCAAGTGGTACATTGAAGTATCGGATTGACAAGGCGCAGCTGTTCACGGCTGATGAGCCGCCGGATGCCCCTTACTTACGCGGCTCCGTCGTCGCCACTGTGTGTCGTTCAACAGACTAAGGAGAGCTTGTTTTGAATTTAGCTAATGTGGTTCCGTGGGGGCGATCGCTCCAGTATTATCACGCCATTCTTCAGCTCTCCCTTTATTCCCTTAACACGCCACTTCTATGTTTC
>JABXHG010000411.1 GCA_013393545.1 Alteromonadaceae bacterium
GGAGCATTGTTTACCGGCAGCTTCGGCGCTTGCAGAAACTGCCACGGTTATTGAAGTCGTTTTTTGGTCATCCGGACTTGGCTTATATATCTGGATGATGTTCGCTTACTTTATTTCGGATTAGTATCTGAATGTCGATGGCAAATCTGTGATTATGGATCGTGCTACAGCCAAGAAATTTGTGGAAACCGTTCTGGGTGTTGGCCACTATTTCGGTTTTGTCGATTAATCATCGGCGCAAAACCGGTAATTGAGCCTAACAATCACAGTCACGGCGACGTCTACTACATTGCGGCTTCGCCTCCATTTCGCAGCCGCGCGTGCTGTTGGCGTTAGGGCGAGAGGAGTTTCCGGAGTATATGGCAAGTATAGAGATACCAGATGAAGCGAAGCAGGCACAGTCAGCCGTTGAAGATGTGCTTGGTGATTCGATCATCGGCATTTATCTCTTCGGCTCTGCCGTCGTTGGTGGTTTGAAGCGCGACAGTGACGTAGATATCTTGGTCGCGGTCTCTGACTCGCCTACCTTTGAGCAAAGAAAGGCCTTGGTATCTCAGTTAATGAGCGTATCCGGCGCTATTGGGAATCGACAAGCCATCAGGCCACTAGAGTTAACTGTGATGACGGTTTCTGATGTCGTGCCTTGGCAGTTCCCACCTCGGGCTGAGTTTGTATACGGTGAGTGGTTGCGAGAGGAGTTTGAGGCCGGAAGTGTTCCGGAACCAGACCGCGATCCTGACCTTGCAGTTGTTTTGAAGAAAGTAATCGATAACAGCCTGCCGTTGTATGGAATCTCTGCTGAAGAGCTGTTTGATCCGGTGCCAATGACTGATATCCGGCGGGCAATCCATGATTCTTTGCCCAGTCTTCTGGCTGAGGCTGCGGGAGATGAACGCAATGTCGTTCTGACCTTGTCACGTATGTGGTTGACAGCTGCTACCGGCGATATTGCTCCAAAAGATGCGGCTGCGGAGTGGGCGGAAAAGCAAGTACCTCCTCACCACGGAATGCTATTGAAGTATGCTCGGGAAGGTTACCTGGGAATGATTGAGGATCGATGGGGAGAGCAGGAGGGGTTTGAAGCACTTATTTCCTATATGAAAAACTCGATTGAGGAGTGCCTTGATGCCCCGTAGGAAGAAAAGCCCTAACAATCACAGGCACAGGGACAAATTTTCCGCTGCGCTACAAATTTTCCCGTGCTGTGGGCGTTAGGTGAGAGTAATGAGTGCTTCAGAAAAGTTGGCAGAGGCTCGATTTTTTCTCGAACTTCTTGATGCCCTAGAGAGCCGCAACTCTCCGCTTACCAGAGATGCTACATGCGAAAAGGAAGCATCCTATCTGTTGAGCGCAATATTAAATGCACTTTATTCAGCACTGGAGCAGGTTAAGCCTATAGTTGGCGTTGATGCTGTTAAAAAATATAAAGATGAAAACACATCAATTTTTAAGGGCAAGGGTGGACTAAGGAATATAACTGTACATGATCGACATGTGAGCCCGGATTTTTCAGGTTATATTCCACCTGCTCCAAATGCTGTGAATTTTGATATGCGGGCAAAGCCTAAGCTTATTGAGGAAGTAGAAAAATTGATCCCAGACGGAGTAATCAAGGTGACTCTGGGGCCAAATCACTATGTTGATCTTGGGGCCGGGTTAAAAGATCTGACAGAGCTTTGCTTTGAGCAATTCTATCGATTAAGAGAGTTCCTGAGATACCATGAAGTTATCACCTAACCAACGCAGGCACGGCGACGCCCACTACACTGCGCCTTCGGCTCCATTCCGTGGGCGCGCATGCTGCAAGCGTTGGGCTGACAGGTGCTCATTGACAGGAGTCATGGATGATCGTTCCTCTGTTCCTTGATACAAATGATTGTCGGCATTTCTCAAAGGATGCTCGCCGCGCCATCGGAGAGGTATGTGCCGATGCTGAGCCAGAGATACGCTCTCTACTTGGATACCTACCTGAGAATATTGATTTGGCATGTCAAACGGGTCCTTCCGTCATCCCGGAAACGGGTGAGATGGGCACGGCAATCGCGCCGAACCGCGTGGGATGGACGGTTGATTATAGGCTGCCGGGAGGTGTAGCTACCATCGCTCGCACCCAATTACGTTTCACTTTGTTCCACGAACTCCACCACTTGGTAAGAGGGTGGGTCATGTATGGTGGGGTAGCACCCAACTCCTTTATGGATGGGGTCGTGAGTGAGGGCCTTGCGACCGTGTTTGAGCGTGATTTTGCCGGCCGCGAGGCACCTTGGGGAGAATATCCTGAAGACGTCCAGAATTGGGTGACTGAGCTGCTAGAACTTCCAGTTTCTGCTCCTTATAACCAGTGGATGTTTCAGCACCCCGATGGGCGGCGTTGGATTGGATATCGAGCGGGAACGTACATTGCAGATCAGGCTATCCTTGCTTCCGGTTATTCAGCCGCTGACTTGGTTCTCATCTCCACCGACGAGATATTGAAGATGTCTGGAATTCGCTTAGAGAAGCCCAACAATGCCATGCACGCGACAAGCGCGTGATGGCTGGCGTTAGCTGGTAGTGCCTTGAGTCCTTTGGGGTGGTTTGGTGCCATCGGGTCTTGGCCGAAAATTGCTAGCAAAACCGAAGGTTTCCCGGGTTTGCCAAGGCCGTCAAAGTTCGTTGTCTTGCTGGTAGCTCAGCAGAGCTTGGTGTTGGTATAAGGTAGGAGTTTAGGTTGCGGGGCTGTCCGCCGAAACCCGGTTCCTTCCTTACCTGCTACTCTGAAGTTCAGGCTCATTCGCCGCTTCGGTGGCGGTATTTTCAATCAAAGTGCATCGGCATATGTTGGTGCCAGGGCAGCGGAGCATGCCGTCAATTTGTCAGCCAGGGATTGGTCTTTCTCGTTACCCCCAGCTAACAAGGCAATCAAATTCGTTCCGGCCTTCGGCCTCCACCGGACGCCCTTTTCTCCGCTTCGCTGCGTAAAGGTCGCCGCTGAACAAAAGCGTTAGAAGGCCAAGACCCCAGAACGATCTGGGCATAATTCGATGATGGAGGATTATCGTCTAGTAAAGGGGGCAAAAAAATAAATGGATGAGTACAGGATTTGAAAAGTGTCACGGTTTTCCCATCACTGATCGGCAGAATACCGGCACGAGATAAGGAGCCTAAACTAGGAGTTAGACATGGAATGCCCTTCGATCAATAGCCTCGTCCTTGATGAGCGGGACGTTGAAACCCTCGAACAAATTAGAAAAATCATTCGCAACATGGACTTCATCTCCGTGCTAATGCCAGCCGGAGTCATGCATTCTATTTTCACCAAGAATAATGCCGCTGGCGCCTCGTACAATATCGCAACCTTCGAATGGAGAACCTTCGCGTCGGCTATGTCAAAAATCCCGTCTATAAAAAGACGTCGCATCCGCGATGTTGCGGGCATGCGTTCCCTTGACCCAGGTCTTAGCCCCAACCAGCGTCAGTTTTGGCGAGCGGTTTACAAAGGGTGTGAAGTGGAGAACGCGCTATGAGGTTAGTCCAGATTCTCTTGATGGCAGTATTAACAGGCGCTTGCACTCTGGCGACGGCTCAGTCACCGGACGATTATCACATGTATTTTACCGAAGCATTTGCTAGATATGGCGAGGCAGTTGAAGCGTGTGAGTCGCGGAGGGATGCTAGAAAACCTCCTTCTCAGGAGGTCATTAGCAAGGTCGGCCAATACGAACTCCAGAAAGCACGTGTTTTTTTAATATACAACGACTTCAAGCGAATGCAGGAGTGTTCCAGCGACGCAGCAGTCGAGATTTTGGTCGCTGCAGGGTCACTACGAAATAAAGAGGAGAGCCTGCTCGAAGAGACCCGGCTCGCGCTGGAGTCTCTGGAAGAAAATTTGTTTATCGGAACGGATCTCGCCTTCGAAATGAAGTACCGAGAGTTACCCGAGGCCATGCGTAACGATCTGGAGCGCCTAGATTATTTCCAGAGCCCCTTTCAGGCATATTCGGTATTGGACGAAATTGAGTCGCAGCCATAAAAGCTTGGTAACCAGACATTTGTTTAAGGGCCGAATCCTACGGGGTGAGCTGCTTCTAACCAACGCGTCAACGGGACCGCTTTGTTCCGCTGTCGCTCCACAAACCGGCCCGTTACGCCAGCGTTGAGGCTGTAGGAAAAGGTCGAAGGCCCATCACGATCCGAGATTGGTCAATAAATGAGCTAAAAATAGGGCCTATTCTTAAAATCTGGAGCACTCACGATCGAAAACACGACCAGATTTTACGTAGGAGTGCGATCAGACAAAGGGGCGGAGTTTTTCTACAGCCTCGTTAGGCAAGTCTGGAGTTTTGATATTTTTCTTATAATGTGATCCAAACGACATACACGAGGTAAAATATGAACTGCATCGTCACCCTTAAACTTGACGAAATACTTTCCGGAGCCCGCCCAGGCG
>JABXHG010000412.1 GCA_013393545.1 Alteromonadaceae bacterium
ACAAATGCCAAATGGGTTCGCCTGCGATGAGGTTCGTGGGGGCCGATCTGACGGCTACTGAGATGATCTTT
Organism: Alteromonadaceae bacterium; assembly: GCA_013393545.1. The sequence goes on from JABXHG010000412.1 coordinate 72, forward strand.
CATGGCTCGACTTTGATGGAGACTTTGCTGTATCAAATACCTGCAAGCTGGGTTGAAGGCGAGGGCCTGCCAGCTTGGGCAGATCGAACTTGCGAAAAGTCATTGGCAGTATCCAGTGGGACGATGCAGGCCCACCCGCTTTGGCGAGCGACCTGGAGCTCCAACGCTCCTGCATGTTTTTGGGAAGGGAACGTCCTCAAGGGGGTTCGCACGGGTGGTATACCTGAGTCTTGGTATCTCAAGCATGAAATGGGTACGACGAAAGAGTCCCGAAAAGCTTGGTGGGATGATAGGAACACTCGAGACCCTTTCTACTTGTACATGCTAAATCAGGACAAAGAGCTTAAAGTCCAACGTCTTGATTTCGGAAGGGATGGCACTGACCTTGCGGTCGAATGGGCCACACGTAACAAGTCAAAGGTCATGCTGCTTAAGTTTGAGGACAGGCTCCTAGCCCGCCCTGCGGATGACGCCACGATTCTCTTTGCACGCCACCAAATAGCGGGTACAGCGTCTTCGCCAAATATTCGAGCCAGCGAGATTTTTCTCCCAGACAAGAACAAGTGGGCATTCGATCTGGACAACGACACTCGAGAGACTATCCAAGCTCATGCAGAAATGGTTCAAGGATTGCATGGGATTGTTACTCGTCCATTCCGAAGGAAACCGTCGAATGCTAATGGACCTGTTCCGGTTCTCGAGGATCTGGCTGACCGGAAGAAGGATGCTACAACTGAGTTTTGGCGGCGCATTTCTTCGCTTTACCTCGAATTGCTTGCAGACATTCGTAATTATCACGCTAATTTCGCAACCGATGAGGAAAAACCACCGTTCAAATTTACGGATGACTTCAAGTCCCGCTGCGTAGAGACCACATTGGATACATTCGACACAGTGGTCAACCCTCATTCCACTCAGGAACCAGCGAGAATTGCATTTGTTCGGGGAAGTCTGCAGAAAATCCTCTACGGCTATCTCTCTAAGTTCCAGAACAATTCAAAGGAGACCTCAACAAATGACTAGCTTTGGCAATTCGAAACCTCAAACCAGCTGGGAATCAAGGCTGAGTTCGTTTCTTCGGTTAAGGGAGGACGAAAACAGTACTGCACGGAAAACCCGAGCAGAGATGAGACGGGGCTCTTCACCTCATACCGAGCACTACGCCTACCCTCATGTGTATCCGTACCTCGATTCGGATCTATCTGAGAAGCAAGGCAAGGCACTTCTTCGCTTATTTGCGCTCACGGCCGAATTTAATAAGGTGCCACAATTTACCCATACCGAAAACAACAAACGGCGCTCTTTCGGACAATGGGCATTTCTTGTTTCCGCAGCGCTGGCACAAAAGCAGAACGAATCATTTGTACCGGATCCCGAAAATCTGGATGCAGTCGGACAGCGTCTGCAATTTTTGCATTCCTTGGATGCAGAGGAAGCCATCTTGAATGTCGCCAGAATTATGAATCTGGCTTCGTCGCTGCCTAGCGGTAGTCCTGCTCTTGACTACTACGATCTCTTTAGAACATTCCTGTACTGGGGAAATGGATTCAGTCCGCAAGCGCAGAACGTTCGTCGCAGAATCCTCCGCGACTATTTCTCAGCTTTCTCTGTAAACAACTCGACGCCAGACTCTTCTCAATCTTCTATTCCCGACCTCAACTCCTAATCTAGAAAGGCAATGCAATGTCCAATCACCTAACTATCCACGTCCTCACCCCAATTCCGTTCAGCAACCTGAACCGGGATGACACTGGCACGCCCAAGCGAATCAATCAAGGTGGTGTAATGCGTGCGCTGCATTCATCACAGTCCATTAAGCGAGGAATTCGTACCCGGTACGAAGACGCCTCACTGGATATTTCAGTTCGATCCGGCGAGCTTCACGACGCAATTATAGAGCGCTCTCAAGAAATCAATCCTGAGATTGATTCAAAGAATGCGCTGAAAGAAGCAAAGAAGATCGTCGGAAAGCTAACGAAGGCTGAAGCCAAAGAAGGTGAGTCGAATCGTTCAATTTGGCTTTCCCAAGAAGAAATCAACACAGCTGCACAGACTGTGGTCAACATCCTCTCAGAATCCGCTGATACAGGAAAGGCCGAGATTGATGACTTCATCAACGGCAATAAAACTGGAAGCCTTGCTATCGCTTCATTCGGAAGAATGTTTGCGAATGCGCCACAGAGCAATACCGAAGCAGCCCTTAGCGCCTCCCCAGCCGTCACTACTCACGCGGCAAGCATTGATACGGATTACTTCTCTACCGTTGATGACCGATACGCTGCTCAAAATAAGACAGGCGCGACCTTCTTGAGCGTCGCGCAATACACAAACGGTGTCTTCTACCGTACCGTCAGCATCGACAAGGCACAGCTCAAGAAGAGTTGGTCAGCTTTTGATGACGAAAAGTCACGTGAGAACCTCCAAGAGCTCATTCGCTCCATTGTCTACGGTCAGCCACGTGGTAAGGAAAACGGAACCGCACCATACATCCTTCCGGCCCTGATTCTTGCTGAAGAGCAACGCCACCGCACAGCATATGACTTTGAGACCCCCGTGATTGCTACTGGTGACGGCGGATTCCTCGGTGCCAGCATCGATAGCTTGGCATCGCAATACCAAACTGCTCGAAACTTTGATGCCGCAAACTTCGGCCCTACCGAAGCGATTTCGGGTACCGCAGCAGATCTCGATGGTAAATTCGGTAGCCTGAAGACTCTACAGTTAGACGAGCTGATTAATTCGGTCGTGGAATGGATTTACAATGCCTAGCTCCGTATATATTCGCCTAGCTGGGCCTTTACAAAGCTGGGCAAAACCAGCAGTATCCGGCAACTATGTGAATACAGCGGAGATTCCAACCATTACTGCACTGCAAGGGTTGATTGCAGGTGGTTTAGGTTATACACGCGGGAATTGGCCGGAATGGATTTCAAAGATTGATTTCATCGTCCGCGAGGAACGCCGTCCAAAGTTTGTCGATGATTTTCAAACCATTGGTTCACGCGAAGATGAAAAGATTTTCCGTCATCGTTTGGCATTAATGCAGGGGCGCAATTCCCGGTCTGTCAATCCTCCTACGCATAAGCCGGGTGTGGCTGCGACAACTATCGCCCAACGAACGTACCTGTCAGACAGTGAGTTCATCGTGCAGATGACGTTGGAAGGACACACGGAGGAAATCGACCGCGCAGTCTCCTCCCCCGTTTTTGTGAACTATCTTGGCCGAAAAGCCTTCACTCCGAGTTTCCCTTATTATCTAGGGGTTGGGGATTCCGAAGGTCTGTCGCGCATTCCTACAGTTCCGCATAAAGATCGGGATGCAAAGAAAGCCACGGTTCTTCAGTACTTTCTGGGGATGGGAGATGACGTCCGTCCCACAAGAGTATCGGTCCCTGCGGTGGACGGCCGTGCCCAGTGGCTAGAATCAGTTAAGGCTTTGGGATTCAAGCGCCACAGTACATTGGGCTAAGTCAATGGTTTAGATATCTAATTAGATGGTGGAAATGCTCGCATACGCATTTCCACCATTACTTTCACCACAAGCCGCTACACCAATTGCATGTTCCTCCGGTCGAGAACTGCATCAGCCCCGGTTGTTGCCGAGAAGGTTGCAAGTTTACGAGCCCCTGGCTCAAGAACTTTGCGTTTACGCTGTCGCCAAGAGCAGTGTCAACAAATAGCATGGCTCTACCTGTTGTCCACAGCAAGATCAGCATGGCGCTAAAATCAACTTCCCCTAAAAGAACAAGATTGAGCAAAGAAGACAACGAGTTAGGCAGCTGCTCTACTACCTCCATGGAAATACTTCCGCGTGTGCGAAGAAGAGATCCTGAAGGAAATCGTCAGCATCTCGGCCATGGAAATACCTCCGCGTGTGCGGAGAAGAGCCAGGCCGGGCGGCTCGCTTCCAGCCCTCCAGGGAAATACCTCCGCGTGTGCGGAGAAGAGTCACGGATACGGCGCGCCCATTCGCCGGTGGTGGAAATACCTCCGCGTGTGCGGAGAAGAGGGGAAATTTTCGCGCAAATATTCGCGGTACATGGAAATACCTCCGCGTGTGCGGAGAAGAGGGGAAATTTTCGCGCAAATATTCGCGGTACATGGAAATACCTCCGCG
>JABXHG010000413.1 GCA_013393545.1 Alteromonadaceae bacterium
GTGAAAATGAAGAAAGGACAGAAGGGTGTGAAGCTGATTGAGATGAGGATAGTTGTGGAGATTATTGGGATTTTGGCGGCGATTGCCGTACCCCAATATCAAGATTACATTGCGCGGTCGCAAGCCGCAGAAGCTTTGACTTTGCTTGGCGGCGCAAAAACACCAGTTGAAGAGTTTATTTTGACTAAAGGTACTTTCCCAGATGACAGTAAAGCTGGGGAAGATCTTAAAGATGATCTTGGCATCAATACTAGTGGGCAGTACGTGGGCTCAATTGCCGCTGGCGATCAGGATGTCTCTGACAATGGTGAAGTGACGGGTACGCTGACTGCAACCTTCAAAACAGAAGATATCTCTGCCGCTCTAAATGGAAAATCTATTTATCTCGAGCGGACAGTTGAAGGTGGTAATGCCAAGTGGACTTGCTGGTCAGGGGATTTAGAAGATAAGTACCTTCCGAGTGGGTGCTCGAATACCTGATTTTAAGAGTAGTTAGTTCCAGTCTTATGGTCTACACTCGTTTTGAAAAAGCCCAGGCGTTCCTGGGCTTTTTCTATTTGCAGCTATATCTCGCTCTTAAATCAAGAGCGGCTAATCAGGGAAAAGCACACTTGCATCTTGCGTGCTTTTTGCTGATCGGCACCACTCCCAATAGATAGCTAGAGTAGTGGTTTAATAGTCACGGACAGACACTGGTTAATTCTCTTAAAGTGCCCAACATAAACTCTCCTTTCCTTATGCTAGAGGAAATGATGCAAAATATTGGTAACGCAGTCCTTTGGTTAGTATTTGTTGCAGCATTTACCAGCGTTTTATTCGCAGACTTTTTACCCCTGCCATTCGGTGGGTACGCTTCGCAGCGATTTATATTGACCGGGTTGCTAGTACTATCAATCGTTTCCTCATTAATGGTGATGGTTTATAGGTATGGCTGGCGTCTATGGAAGTATCTATGGCCTGTAGCTTTTATTGCGAGCGGGTTCGTTCTACTAGCCTTACCTTATAAAGAAACTTCTTATAATTGGCCTGAACCCGGCATGTTTGCAACTTTTTTTATCGGGTTCGTGTTGCTGGGCAATTTGTTGGCAATCGAAGAGCAGAAGCAAAATTGGGTTGTGATTCTGATTAGTGTCGGTGCAGTATCGGTTGCATTTTATGGCGGGGCTACAATAACGGTATATATCTTTGCTCTTTCGGACCAGGTCACAAGTCTGTCGAAGTTTATTCCTTGGGGCTTTGTGAATATTCGATACTGGAGCCACATTGCCACCTGGTTGCTGCCTCTCTTACCTTTGGTTGTTCTTATAGGCCCCTTTAAAAAGGAACGCCTCTGGCGTTTCTTCGTCGCGCTCGGCGCTGCTTTGTGGTGGTGGATTGAATTTTTATCGACCTCACGCGGTAGCATGCTTGGCATTGCCTTTGGTGTCGTGTTGGCGGTGCTGTTGATTGGGCGGCCGGCTTTACCTTGGCTACGAGTATTTTTGCGTTACCTGGCTTATGGCGTGCTGGCCTGGCTGGTGCTCTCCGTGATCATTCCCTCATTCGTACTTGATGAGGTAAGCATGCGCTCGCTGAAGACCCATACCTCCGGTCGCATGACGCTGTTCATCGAAGCCTGGCGTATGAGCCTTGAAAACTTCCCTTTCGGCATGGGGCCACAGTCTTGGTTAACCCATGATGTGCTGACAGACGAATATCGCCAGTCCGGGAAGATCGGCCACCCTCATAACATGTACTTGATGTGGGCAGCAGAATACGGGTGGCTATTGATTGGTGCGCTTATGCTGTTGGTAGGGCAGGCGGTGCGAATGTTTTGGCAACGACGAGCCGAAGTGCGTGCTGGTGACAACCGAAGGTTGGCGCTGCCCCTGGCTGCTTTCACCGCATCTGTCTCCGCAGCCTTGTTACATGCTGGTGCGTCGGCAGTTTTTATGGCACCAGGCTCAATGTTGATTGGGTTTCTGGTGCTAAGTGTGTTCTGGGCGTTAATAACGCCGGAGATGCCGCCTGTTACGCCGAAGCATTCCGGGAGAAGGTTTGTGGCTGCGGTTTCAGTTGCATTGGTGATGGGAGGTTTATGCTTCTATTGGTTAGCTGAGGTGTCGGCCTACCATAAAGCCATGGAGGATGATCTGGAGTTTTATTACGAAAACGTGCCGGCTGGTACGCTTCCGAGATTCTGGTTTCATGGAAACTTTCCGCGTCATCCTGACTACATGCCTTAGCCACATGGAAGTTTTTCGTGGACAGGCACTCCAAATCTTTCGTGGACAGATACACCTTCATTCATCTTTAACATTTTTTGACCCTCCCACCCTCCACTTTGCGCTAAGGTAAGCAAAAAGGAGGTAACTATGCTCAAGCGAGCGCTGATTCTATTTGGACTTTCCATTCCCATATTCGGCCATGCTGCCGTTTATCAATGCGACAGAGACGGCCAGACCGTTTTCTCCGACCAACCCTGTGGCAGTGACGCAAAGCGCATTCACGTGAAAGCCCCGGCGCGGATGGGCGGTGGTCCTATGGTGAATGAGCGCGGCCAGAAGTTTCTGGATAGCCGGGACCGGAAACGAGAAGTGGCGGGTATAGACAGGGATATCGAAAGCCTGCGTCGTCAGAAGGCGAGGGCGAAGATGTATCTGGATAATGCACTCATCCGGTATCAGCGCCAGAAAGCCAGTGCCAATAACAACCTGGCAGGGGCGACCTGGGAAGGTTCGCTGGCGCAGGAAGCCGAAGTGCTTCGCAAGCGTTATCAGTCAGAGATAGATGAAACCAATCGCCAGATAGATCAGCTGCGCGCCCAGCGGCGACGTGCGCTCCAGGCAGACTGAGTTCGCCGGGCTCACCATGGACCTCTTCAACCACAAACACTCGCCAGAAAACCTCCTGCCTTACGATGGCGATGTCCGGTATTACGGCCCGGTGGTGGGGCTGGATCAGGCAGACCATTTCTTCGAGCGTGTGCTGACAGAGGTCGCCTGGGCTCACGATGAGCTGTTGATGTTCGGCCGGCCAGTCGTCACTCGTCGTAAGGTGGCCTGGTACGGAGACCGGCCTTTCTCCTATACCTATTCCCGAGCCACCAAGCAGGCGCTACCGTGGACGCCTGTTTTGCAAGAACTGAAAGCGCTGGTTGAGCAACACAGTGGCGAGCACTACAACTCCTGCCTTGCAAACCTGTATCACCACGGCGAAGAAACCATGGGCTGGCACAGTGATGCCGAAGACGAGCTTGTAAAGCACGGTGCCATCGCGTCGTTAAGTCTTGGTGCGCCCCGGCGCTTTGCCTTTCGGCACAAACAGAACAAAGAGCAGGTAAAGGTGTGGCTGGAACATGGCAGCCTGCTGGTCATGAAGGGCGTTACCCAGGCGTTCTGGCAGCACAGTCTGCCGGCTATGAAGAAGGTGCAGTCGCCGCGGATCAACCTGACGTTCCGGGCGATTGCAGGCGGGTGATCAGGCTGTTCCAGACTGAATCAAACGCTAACAAAATAAAACTGACATAGATCAATGCCGGTACTATCCTAGCCGCCCCCTTTGTTTGATTATCCGCCTTCCCAAGGATTGTTAGTGCAAATGACTAAAAGCGATTTGGTTTTTCAGAGCTATGGCCGGTGCTGTGGCAGCGAAACGTTTTTTGTGGATTTTTACGATCACTTTATGTCGAGCTCCGACGCTATCAAAAACCGTTTTGTGAACACCGACATGGCCGCCCAACGCCATCTTCTGCGCAATGGCATCATGCAACTGATCCTGACCGCCCGCGGCATGCCGGATCGCAAACTCAGGGCCCTGGGTGAAAGCCATAACCGCGAAAACTACAATATCAAGCCGGAATGGTATGACTTCTGGCTTGAAGCCCTCATGAAAACGGTGCGTGTGCACGACTCCGAATACACTCCCGAACTGGATAAAGCCTGGCGGGAGGTGCTTTCTCCGGGGATTGATCTGATTCGGGGGGCTTACTGACGGTGTCTCTTCAGCGCATAACAACTGATACTCAGGCGCCGATCACGCCCTGATCATCACGGGTAACGATCACCGTTGCGTCCCGGGGGTGATCACCCTCATTTCCGAACGGCCAGTC
>JABXHG010000414.1 GCA_013393545.1 Alteromonadaceae bacterium
AAGGGCCAGCTGTTCCATGTAAGCCTGAGGCTGATGAGAAACACCGCAAGCTCTAAAAGTCCTCAAGCAGAGATCTGATAACGTCTTGTTTTTGACCTCAGATGGATCAAAAAACAACCTCGGTATATCGGCGGAGTTTTGATTAATAAGTCTGAATAACAAATACCTCTTCTGAGCAGCAACTTTGTACAAGATTGGTTTGAATATCAAACAGCGGCTTATCAATCCGTCGATGCACCGTCAGCTTGTGACGATGAGTATGCTATGGTCTCTCACTCGACTCGGGGTGTCCTGTAATCAGCAGGGCTGAGATAAAACCCGTTGAACCTGATCCAGTTCATACTGGCGAAGGAATGTCGGTGACGGTTTATGCGGCCGCACCTTTGTAAACAGACCTTCGCCTCATTTCAGAGGTGTTTCTATGCAAAACTCCATCAGTCTCGACCAACAAGTCGTATTGGTAACAGGTGGCGCCCGCGGCCTGGGTAAGCAACTGGTGCGGTCCTTTCTGCAGCAGGGAGCGAGGGTGGTTATCAACTACCTGAACAGCTCTGACGCGGCGAATACACTCGCAGCCGAAGTGCCTGATCGGTCACTGGCAGTAAAAGCAGACATCACAGACCGCGCTGCCGTGCAGGCCATGTTCACAAAGGCACAACAACACTTCGGCGCGCCTGTGACTACGGTTATCAATAATGCTCTTCCCGATTTTTCGTTCAATGGCGATGAGCGTCCAAACGTTGAAAAGCTCACATTGAGCGTGCTGAACCAGCAGTTCAAAGGCGTGGTAGGCGGTGCATTGAATACGACGCAGGCTGCATTGGAAGGCATGCGTGAAGCCGGGTTTGGCCGCATTATCAACGTGGGAACCAATCTCTTCCAAAACCCGGTTGTGCCTTATCACGATTACACTGCCGGGAAAGCCGCGCTGTTATCGCTGACCAGAACGATGTCGCAGGATTTGGGGCCGGATAATATTACGGTAAATATGGTTTCGGGCGGCCTGTTGCGCACAACCGATGCCTCTGCTGCAACACCCGAGGCTGTTTTCGATCTCATTGCGGCGAATACACCACTACGCAAAGTAACCACCCCCGCGGAATTTGCAGACGCCACACTGTTCTTCGCCTCACCCTGGGCACGATCAGTAACCGGGCAAAACCTGATTGTTGATGGAGGTCTAGTTAAAAATTAACGCTGGTTTCAGGGTAATACCCAAAAACGAATGCAACTCTTTTCCAACATAGTAACATTTATCACGCGTACCTCTTTTAACAATATCGGCAAAAGAGGTACGACGCCGTCTCTCTTCCTTTAGATATCCACCGTCTTTTCTGCAGTAAAAATAAAGCTTTAATATGTAAATATCACTGCGGTAAGACCTAAAGGCAGTCTTCTTAAAATACTACCTGCGCGCGAAAGCGATACAGAATGCTTGACCTTTGAAACATTCATGTGACATATTTGTTTTGCCGGAAGCGGTTACAGGATACTCCTTGTTAACAGCACGGCCCCAACCCCTTTCAGGAGGAGTTATGTCTAACAAAAAACGCTTTTCGGAAACCATGGAGTTTCCGCCTGAAATTGAACAACCCAACGTCTACCCACTCTCATGGCATCGTAATAGCGAAAAACTGCAGGAGATATGGGAAGCCCATTTGAGGGAATACTGGCAGCCAGAAAAGCTGCCCTGGGATACCTTTGATGTGGAAAGCTATTCCTGGGAAGAGCGCGAAGCCATTGCTTACTGGTGGACGCTTCTTTCAGTATTCGATGCGTCGGCCCCGCCTGTATTTGCCGAAGCGCTCATCAAAACCTACGAGGTGCATGAGGAAGACCTTGTCCGCAAATGTTTCTTCTCCGTAACCAGCGATGAGCAGAATCATGAAATCATGTGCGGCCTGGCCATTACCAAACTCCTTGATCATCCCGATCCCATAACCTACGAACCCAAAACAGACCTTGGTCGTCGCCTGCAAAAGAACGCTAAATGGTTGTATTACAACGGAGCGCGATACTGGGATGGCTACAAGAAGGCTGTTCCGAAATATGACATTGCCGTGTTGTTTAGTTCATTCCTGATGGGTGAAATTGCCGCCGCGACAATTTTCAAGCAGATGTACGAGAATTCCCGCGAACCCGTCTTTCAGGAGGCTTTCAAGAGTATTGGACGTGACGAAGGCCGTCATATGGCAATTTGCATGGCGGTGATGGAGCGCGACTACCCGGGGTTGAGTGACGAGCATAAAGCCATCGTTACGAAGCAGATCCGTGCCGGGTATCTTTTTCTGTCGGCGGTGCTGTTTGAGCCACCGATGGATTTCTGGGACTTGCCTGATGATTTCATCGAAAACCAGCGGGAAGGCGAGGCTGTTGCCCGGGAGGCCGGCTTTGGCATTCCCGAATACGATGCCAAGCTTGAGAACTGGAGAAACGCCATTCTTAACCTGAAGGGCGTGCTGGACCGTTACAACATTCCGTTCCCGGCAATTCCGGAAGTAGGGATTACGGGTGAAGAAATTTCAGACATTGATATGGACGATATCGTACCGGTGTTCTAGGCCGGCGTTCTCAGTGCAAAGAGGCTCTGGCCACCTTGCTGTTTGTGAGGTGGCCAGTTTCAATAACAATAAACGGGAGTGGATTATGGCTCGCATAGTGATCCAGCCCTCCGGCAAAGTAGTTGAATGCAAGGGGAATGACACGGTTTTGATGGCGCTTGAACAGGCGGGGTACGCATTACCGAATAACTGCCGTGCGGGTGCGTGCGGTGAGTGTAAGGTAAGAGTACTCTCGGGCCAGTATGATCAGGGAATGGTTCTGGATATGGCCCTGACTGAAGAAGAGCGTCGTGCAGGCTGTGGTTTGATGTGCATGGCCAAACCCATCTCTGATGAAATGGAGATTGAATGGGGCGACGCTGAGGCACGGCCCAAGCTTTTTCCTCCAAGGGAAGGGGTCTTGTTTGTGATTGTAGACCGTCGTGAGCTAGCGGCTCGGGTACTGGAACTGACTCTACGCCCGGTTGGCAAACCCATACGCTACTGGCCCGGCCAATACGTAACCCTGGGTGACGAACGGGAAGGTATTTCACGACGAGCCTATTCCATATCAAACGCACCACGCCCGGACGGCGAGTTGGTGCTGCAAATAGCCCAGGTAGAAGATGGCATAACCAGCCGCTGGGTGCATGAAACCCTTAAAATTGGTGATAGCATCAAAGTAAACGGTGCCTACGGTACTTTTATAGGGGACCCATCCGCTGAAACGCCGGTGTTGTGCCTGGCCGCCGGAACGGGGCTTGCCCCCATACTGGACCTTGCGGAAGCGGCCATGCGCCGGGGCTACAACAAGCGAGTGGATCTCATATTCTCGGCCCGAACAGCAGAAGACGTATACGGCATGGGGTTAATGGCGTGGTGGCGAGCAAAACACCGGAAATTTGATTATAAGATCACGCTAACCCGTGAAAAACGGGAGGGATATCTGCATGGCCGCATTGATTCGTTGCTGCCAGAACTGTATCCCGACTTATCCGAGCATAGCTTGTTCATAGCTGGCAGCCCGGAGTTTGTAAATGCCTGCGAAGCTAGTGCCAAAGCTTTGGGCGCGCAAGATAGCATGATCCATAAGGAAGGCTTTTTTCAGCAACAGGCAATCGTGGAAGGCAGGTAACAGGAAACTGTGGAGAAATGCTCGCCCCATCATAATTGGGGCGGGCATTATAATCCTGGTTGTTCTAGACAGGCACTCCTAATATTTAACATAATATACATTATGCGCA
>JABXHG010000415.1 GCA_013393545.1 Alteromonadaceae bacterium
GATTAGCTGGTTTCTTGCTCTTTGTTTACACGGGGATTTTATTACTTATTGGGTGGTGGAGAACACCAGTATCCGCCTTTTGTCGGCGTTCGTAAATCTAAATTCTTTAATTAAATTTTAAACCTTCTAAAACTTAAAGGGGGCGGAGATGAGTATTCCATTGACCTTTTGGAGCTCCGGATTCTCGTAGCCAACGTGAACCGTGAGCGAGCAGAACAATAACGCACAGAAGGAGGTGAATGAAGAAATGAGCAATCAAGTAACTATCTCACCAGTCAAATTGGATGATGAAGATATGGAATCTGTATACGGAGGAACTACGTCTATCCCATGTGGCACCGTAGTTTTAACCACACTCACATCCTGCTTCAACAAAACTGTTCCAGGATCTTGTGACCTGGGAACTCGCGGGTGCTGCTGAGTTTAGCGCGGCGTATTCGGGAGTTGGTGCAGCTATATGTCTATTAGGTATGTAAGGAGGTGTGAAATGCGTATCGAGTCAATCAACTTGGAAGAAATTCCAGACGAAGAACTAAATGACTTTGCTGGCGCCCAGGGAACTGGTCTCTATGGAACTATGGCGTGCTGCTGGTGTGTTCCATGGTATTCGGGCTACACCAAGTGCGGACTAGTGTGCGATCAGCCTCGCTGCAATTAGTCGAAGGTGCCTCATAGTGGTATTGGGTTAAAGGCTCTCAATCTCTGACCCAAACTACTGTGAGGTTACCATCGCACTTAGTAGTAAATCAATCTTCTAAAAACAATCATAGCGGACCCTAAAGCTTAGCGTCCGCCAGGAAGGCAATCATAAATATGCCATCGAAGGTGTTGGGGGCCTCTTGGGTGCGGACTCTATACCCTCATGAACTGTCAGACCGGTCCGTAACCGGTGGTGCAGAAGCGCGATCATTAGGTGAAGATATCTTCGCTGCTCATTGGACACAACTACCGTGTGTTCGATATGAAGAGGATTTCGATTCATTAGCAAATGGCACATACGGTGTTGGACTAGAGGAACTTTTAGCTCAAATCGGAGATGAAGTTTCACGGAGTGACGCAGAAAGGGCAGCTGAAGCTGAGATGAGCGAGTCTGCTCCCTCATGGCTGAAGATTGCCGATACCTGGTGGGAGACCGGCTGGCATAAAAAGCCGCAAACAAAGAAGCCCAGCCCACTCGGCGTGCTGGAGCCGTTAATTCTCGGGTGTATAGATCAGTTGTTCAAAGAAGTATCAGCACTCGGTGTTGTTGAAAGTACCGGTGAAAATCTTTGGAAGCTTCTTGTATCACAAGTACCGGATGTACGATTAAACAATACGGTTGGATTGAGCATTGCCAAACAATGCATTGAAAATTCATCGAATGATGAGCAATCTGCCATTGTGCAATTGCAAACAAGGCAAGGCGCAACCACCTTTTTTCGTGAGTACCCGGTATTGTGGCGTACCTCTTTTGTAGTTCTGGACAACTGGCGTCGATTCTTCGGAGAAATACTGGAAATAGTATTGCAGCACCGTCGCGAACTGGCTAAATTTGTATTTCCCAAGAATGATACAACTTCGGAAAAACTACTCATCAGCAACTTGGAGTTTGGACAAGGAGACTCACATAATCACGGTCGCTCAGTCGTAAAAATACACCTTCGATTGGGAGGAGAAACGGCAGAGATCTTCTTCAAGCCACATCCATTCAACAATGGCGGGCTTTGGAAAGAAATTCTTGAAGTGGCTGGGCTGGATTCCGATGATATCGCAACGACGGAGACCCTGGACTTGGATGAGAGAGGCTATTTTGAGAAGCGGATTGATAGCCAAGACATTTCCAACCCAGCACTGGTAGCTCGACGTCTAGGCAAACTTACTGCAGTATTGCATGTAATTCAAGCCAACGATATGCATCATGAGAATGTAGCATTTGTAAATGACCGTCCATGTCTTCTAGATATGGAGACCCTGCTGCATCCGGTTCGTCAGGCGGAGCCCCGAGAAAGTAGCCAGGGTGACATCGGTCTTCAGATGTATGAAGATAGTGTTTTAAATATCGGCATTCTTCCATCTCCGAGCGTTTATTCTGACAATGGAGAAACTAGACGTTTAGACATTTCGGTCATGGGAGTTATTGACGAGCAACGGGGTGGAGTGCGTGCCCCCCAAGTTGTGCAGGGTGAAGATGGCCTAGAGGTGCGCTATGAATGGGGGCAATTTCGCTTTGAAGACGATGTACATCGTCGGGGGGAACTGATTTCGCATCCATTTGAATTCCTTGAGGGCTTCGAAGAAACGTACGGATCCCTTTTGGAAAACAAGCACCTGATAATTGATGCAATCTTTGGAAATGGATCTGCAACTTTTCGTCGGATTACCCGGCCAACAGCAGTCTATGGAAAACTTTTAACTGAGTTTAGTCATCCAGATTTCTCAAGATCTGGTGTTGCTCAAAGTCTAGTTCACGGAAAACTTCTCGCTCGATTTCGGGGTGAGCCAAACCGGCTGGAACTGTTACATCGCGAACTGGTCTCTATGCGCATGGGTGACGTGCCGCATTTTACATTCACGGTTGGACCGGATTGTGAAAATAGTGACGAAATGTACCAAAGCTTAGTCAGCAGTATCGATCGTCTGGGACAAGCTGACTTGTTCCGACAGAAACTCCTCATCCTCTATTCATTCGTGTGTGGTGGAACAGAAGACTCCGGAGTTCCGGATTACGTTGATAAGCTGACATCTCAATTTGTGCCGCTGGATGGAAAATCACTTGTCGAACTATTAGATAAGGTCTCTACGTTCGGACCAAATGGAAGCTGTAGCTTCTTCGATTTAGTTGCACCTTCTAGTGAAATTTGGTTGCCGACTCCAGCGACCTTTGATTTGTATTCGGGCCTGGCAGGAGTCGGTATTGCACTTGCTGGTCTGCAACAGTTTGACTCGCTTTCAGGGGGTGCCAGATGGCGCTCTCAGATTTCGAAGCTGGCAGGCGTCGCAGCCAAGGAATTTGCTGGTTCCTAGACATTAGGAAAGAAGGACGTCAGCTGTGCTGACGCGGATCACAGTCTTGTAGGGCCGTTAAGTGGCTGCTATTTATTAATTGCTACCGACCCAGTTGCAGATCGTTCTTGGTTGCCCCAATTGGAAAAGGTACTAGTGATGGCCGCGACGAACAGTAGTAATCTCGACATGGTGTCGGGGTTTGCGGGAAGTCTTCAACTAGCACTACTCGCAGGCGCAAGTGATAAGTCCGTTGCCGCGATTGCACTTCATTTGTGCGAATTGGTTGAAGAGCGTTATGGATTAGGGGTTGGAGACATTGCAAAACAACCTGGGCCAAATCAGCTAGTAGGTCTATCCCATGGAATAACAGGAGCCCTGCTCGTCCTTGATCGAACGCGACGTCGCGCGCAAAAAGGATGTCTGGATTTGGATGCGGAATTCGTTTCCCGGATTGATGCGCTAATTGGTTCCGGTCTCAATTGGGAGTACTCCGTTGTGTCGTCTCATGGAAATTCCTGGCCCGATTACCGGGCAGAGGAAAATTTTGCAGATGCTGACGCTCCTGGTTCGATGAATGCATGGTGCCATGGTGCTTTTGGTGCATTAGTTTGCTGGGGTGAAATATCATCAGAGGGCGCTGCTAAATCTTTAAATACAGAGCAAGTTAATGAGCTACTGACTGTCGCCCGACGAAGCGCTCGTGAACAGATAGATCAGGACTTTGGTAATGGGTTTGGA
>JABXHG010000416.1 GCA_013393545.1 Alteromonadaceae bacterium
TTCCCGGCCCTGTGGACGTCAACCGGAAGCAACTGAGGTGGCGCCGCTAAGCTTGGCGTTAATACAAAAATAAGATGAGAAGGAGTTTGAAATGTCCGATAAAAAAGATCCATCGAAATCTCCCCGAGATACTAACGGACCTGTGGTCAAATCCGGCCCCACTGCGGGGAAAAACCGCTCAAGAAACGATGACGGACGTTGGCGAAAAAAGCGAGATGATACAGGTAAAAGCAGAAAGAAAGGTGGTTGCTTTTTGACCACTGCAGCGTGTTCTCATAAAGGATTGGCTGATAACTGTCACGAGTTAGAAGTCTTAAGAGGATTTCGTGATCAATACCTCTTATCTAGCGCTGAAGGACAAAGACTCGTATCTGAATATTATGATGTTGCACCAGGAATTGCCGACCAGATTTCTGACGTAGAAGACCTGGACGGTGTTTGGAACGTTGTCGTGCAATGCGTTGCTGACATCGAGAGCGGAAGTCCTGAATTGGCTACTTTGCGCTATCAACAGATGGTCGAGGCGCTCAAAACGAAGCTTCCCGGCTAAGTGTTGAGCAGTAGCGCAAGCTGACCGGTTTTCCGGCGCGGTTGCGCCTCCACATTGGCCGCTTCGCGGTGTGTTAAATCTGTAGGAGGAAACTGAGATGGAAGTTGAATATAGCTCGAGTTCAAACGCAGAGAAGGTCTATACCACCGTTACCTTGCATGAGGACGCCGATATGCCTGGTGGTAACGTCGAAGTTGGCTGTTGGGTGCCGAATTCGGACTCAAGAGCTGAGTGCGCTGAAAATACAAAGCGTGAGGCAATTAGGTTGTTGAGATTGGCTTTGGCTGAACTAGAGTCATAAATTTTGAGGCGGCCAATTTTTAAATGACCGCCGGCTGACCGGATGCTTCGTGATTTAACCAAGCGGTCAACCGGACACCAAAAGCGTACCGCTTTTGGTGTCCGGTTGCGCTCCGGCGCCGGTTACCTCAGCGTTATGGGTATGGGAGTATTTGTGAAAACTTATAAGTTGCTGTCAGCAGAAGGAACAACAGTCATCAGTAATACGCCCGGCACTCTGGGTGGTAACTCCAAAGCCAGAATATACGGGCGCTTAGATTGTTCAGCAGCAAATGGGGCACTTGCAAAAGGCTACGCACAACACCGTGTCTTTTTTGCGAATGAGCAAGATGCTATTGGAGCCGGTTACAGGCCATGCGGGCGGTGCATGACTTCGCAGTATAAGGACTGGAAAACTGGGCCACAGGGTAAGGAGGTTTACCCATGGAAGACGCTGCCCAAGTGACACCCCATAACCAGTGCAGGCACGGCGACGCCCACTACACTGCGCCTTCGGCTCCATTCCGTGGGCGCGCATGCTGCAAGCGTTATGTTTTGGCGTCCTAGCATGAAGCAGGTTTTATGAAGGATATCGGAAGCCGAATCGAGAAAGTTGAAGCACTGCTTGATGAAGGGTCGATCAGCAGTCTCACTTATGCTGCGCTTGAATCTCGATTCACCATTGAGCTGATCTGTTACGAGCGGCTGTTGACCGCATATGGCTACACTTCCTATTCCGATCTTCGCAGGTGGCAACCAAAGGATATCGTTCAACAAGTGATTCAGGAAGCCAACGACCTAGCAGCGACGACTCTCAAGTTTTCGGTGTCCAAGACACCTGTAGATCCAGCCAATCCGCCTCGATCAGTTGCTGACTACGGGAGCTTTGAATACGTCGAAGTGGGCACTCAGGTAGGCTTCGATATTAAAGAAATTGGGAAACTTTGGAACTCTCTTTCCGGCGCGGCACTCCATGTGCAAACGCCGAGAAGTAAAGATAATGATCTGTCGGTCTATGGTGATCCAGCGAAAATAAAAGCCAAAGTTGAGAAAGCGCTAGATCTATTCCGAAAGATTGCCAAGGGTAACCTTTTGACCTCTAGTCCGGGGCCTGAAGTTTCTCATAAGTGCGACGGTTGCGGTGCAACGATCAAGCGAAAAATGAACCTCGTCTATAATGGCATGTTAGCGAGTTGTAGTTCAGAAGCTTGCAAGGAAAGCTACGTTTTGACCATAAACGAATTAGGCGTTGAATTCGGTCGCAGACAAACAACCTTTCCCTGTGATGGATGCGGCACAACAATAGCGCTTCCGGCAAAGCAGGCTGAGGGGCTCAAGATGGATCAGTTGCTGATAGCTGAGTGCGGGGATTGCGGCGAAAAGGCAGAAATAAGACTTCGTCATTGTAAGGTCGTACGTAGCAAGAAAACATAACCAGGCGCGTCACTCGGATGCCTTTGTCTCCGCTCCGCTGCGCCAAAGTCACCGGTGCGCTTCGGCGTTAAGAATACATACGTATGGATAGAAAGCATCTGAAAGACAATTGGCCTCTCCCCAACGAGTTTCTTATTGAGCTTGGACGCATTTCAGGGTTATGGGGTGTACTAGAATCAACCGTTAACCTTTGTATCAATAAGCTCGCAGGTTACCAAGATGTGTACGATTATCGCGCGGCGATTATGCTTGCACATGCCAATTTTAAACAACGAGCTGATATTCTTGAAACGCTGCTTGAGCAAACTTCATACGAGCATCACGTCCTGAAGGGATATGAGGGTGTAATGAAGCTCATAAGTCGCGCTCAAAAGGGAAGAAACAAGTATATGCACAATATCATGGGTTTTGATGCGGAGACCGGTAAAGTTGGCCTTTCGTCCATGAGCGCTCGGGGTAAACTCAAGACCAATGTCGAGGTTGTTCCATTGCAACAACTGAAAGAAGTTTCAGCAGCAATACATGAGGCGACTTGCGCTCTGCACTCTTTGGTCACACAGAATGAGATGAAACCCATCTGGGATCGGAGTTCTTAACAAGTGGCTGTTGTCGGACGTGCCTGTGCTGGCGCTCCGGCACGCCGCAAAGCCAAGCGTTAAAAGTGAGTAAGTCGAGTCATGAGTGTAGTTTGTGAGTCCGGCAATTTGGCTTCTTGGGCTGCCGCAGGTGTTGCGCTTCTGGCAGTTGTCGTGGGCCCTTGGATTTCAAGGTGGCAGATAAACCAAACGGCACGAGCTAATGAAGCGGTGCGAAGGATTGAGGTGATGACAGACGACTTGGCAGCGTTCATCGCTGCCTGTTCAAGTCTTGCAACAAGCCCTGAGTTGCACCGGTACCGTACAGAAGAATGGAAAAGCAATATCGAGAAAGTTTCCTTTTACAAAGCACGAGTCGCTCTCAGATTAAATCCTCTTAGAGAGGTGGATGCAGACATCAACTCCACCGCTAATGCACTTGCTAATATGCTCGCTAATCCAGATAAGCACTTTAACCTGCCCAAGAAATCGCTTGATCTGATCAACCAATTCCCAGACCAGTTGGCTAGGTGGAAAGCGGTAACTTGGAGCGACGGTCGTGCAAACTTTTAACAAGTCGCAGCAGTACGCGGCCTATGGCCGCCGGCGCCCACTGGCGTGGCCCCGCTCTGTTCAGCATTACGTGGCAGGACTTGCGAAATCCCGAGCTCAACCAGTCTGGTCACAGAGATGCGATAGGAAACCAATTGCATTTTGACGCTGTTTTTCAGACGCTGAAAAAATTGGAGGTGACCGCAACA
>JABXHG010000417.1 GCA_013393545.1 Alteromonadaceae bacterium
CCCAGCTCTTCCTGGGAAAGAATAATCTCACTCACGATGCCTTCCTTTCTCTATCAATCTACAGCAACCAGTCTTTGTAGACTGTCTAGAAATTAGCTAACCACACCTTTGACCCACTGTCAATCACGAGAACTTGTAGACTGTTAGGTATGGAACAAGAGGCAAAGACAATAGCCCAGGTAGTAGGCGAAAACGTCAAGAGACTACGCGGCAACAAAAGCATGGAAACAGTTGCTACAGCAGGCCGAATTTACGGCCTTAACTGGTCAGCAGGAAGTATTAGCGCAATCGAAAAAGGCAATTTCAAGGTCACACTAGAAACACTCATTGCCCTAACTTCAGTACTTCAAAATGAAGATGAATTTATAGAAGGTGCGGGGCGTTCTTGGAACGTCAAGCAACGAATAAGCCTTCATGAACTACTAAAAACCAGTTCCCCAATTGAGCCAGTGGAAGACACAAAAACAACTGAACCTGCACTACTGGCGTGGCTCCAGGGCGAACCCTTGGAAATAAATGCCGGGAACTCACTCATGAGAAAACTTTTCGGGCTAACAGACCCAACCCCCGACTCATCCCCATTCAAAGGGTTAAATCTTCCAAAAGATTTTGATATATCTCAATCCCAATCCCTCACCATGCCCACCACAACAGGGGAAGAACGCGCCGCTAAATCGGCGGGAATACATGTCTATGAACTCATCGTCTGGACTGAATACCTTTGGGGAACCAAGTTTGAGCATAAGCGCGACGAAGAAGCAGGCGACGGCGCAACACCACAGAAAAAAGGGCGCATCACCCGCAATCTAGTTAGCCAAATTCAAGAAGCAATGAAACAACATGGCAAGCGTTGAGCCGTACTATCTCAAATACGAAGAAGGCAACGAGTCCAGTAAAAAGAAGGCGTTGCGGTGGATGGTTCAATACCGCACCCCGGATAGGAAACTCACTAAGAAGCGGGGCTTCAAAAGAAAAGGTGACGCCCAAAAGTTTGCAGATGACATCGAGCGCAACAAAGATCTAGGCACATTCATTCACCCCCAGGCAGGCAGAGCCACAATCAGCGAGATTTATAAACTGTGGTTGCCTTCTCAAGATGCACTCATGCCGAGAACCAGCCGAACGAACATTAGTGCCTACAAAGTTCATGTTGAACCGCGTTGGGGAACGTGGCCTGTCAACAAGATTACGGCGCCCGATGTCAGGCAGTGGGTAGCAGATATGCAGGCAGCTGGAAAAGGCCGCGACACTCTTTTACGTGCCGTGCATGTTCTACGCGCAATCTGTGAAACAGCGGTTGAGTCCAAACTCATTGCGGTAAACCCGGTTCATAAAATCAACGTGAAGCGTGAAGCTCAAAAGCGGCGACCCTATTTAACGCCACGTCAGATTGAGACGCTAGTCCAGGTGCAAGACTCCGAAAACGAGAAACTTGTCATCTACACATTGAGCTACTGCGGCCTCAGGATTAATGAGCTTGCTGCATTAGACGTAGCGGACTTCAATCCTCAAACTAAGCGCCTTCACGTCACTAAGTCAGTGAAAGATTATGGCGTTATCGGTGCTACGAAAACCTATGAGAATAGACGAGTGCCAGGTCCTAGCTTCCTAGTAGAGCGCCTAACTCAGCTCACCCAGGGGCGCGCCGGAAATGAGCCGCTATTTACTTCCAGGGAAGGAATGAGACTAGCTTCTGACAACTACCGGGCACGAGTATTCAAGCCCGCGTTAGAACGAGCAAAAGCACAATGGAAAGCAGTCAACGAGCCTGGAGACTTCCCCAACATAGTTCCGCATAGCCTTAGACACACGTGCGCAAGTCTTGCAATCAGTGTTGGGGCAAACGTGAAAGCAGTCCAGGGACTCTTAGGGCACGAATCGGCAGCGGTCACATTGAACATCTATGCAGACCTATTTCCCGACGATTTAAACCAGGTTGGTGAAGCACTAAATGAGCTTCACAATCACCTAAATTGAAAAGCGAATGTAGCCAAAATGTAGCCACTGGCACCACAACCAGCAAGCAACAAAACAGCCCCTAGCCTATAAGTGCAGGTTAGGGGCTATTTTAATTTGAGCCGCTTGCGAGAATCGAACTCGCGACCTTTTCATTACGAGTGAAACGCTCTACCGACTGAGCTAAAGCGGCCTGCGCCGAGATAAGAAATCAGCGCTCATAAAGAATAGCCCAGCCGATATGCGGGCGTGAAATCAGCTGGTTATTAGCGGGTAAATCACCTGGTTTTGCAGGCTAAACGCAGGCGGCCGACAAGGCCATCGAAAGCAATTTGCTGCGTGACGTTGTGATTCATTTGTTCACGGCATTTCCGGATGGCGTTCTGGCAGGCCAAAAGGCCTTCTTCGCTAACGCGGTTGGCCAGTTCATCGGCAAGACCTTCAAAGTCCGGGTGGGTTAATTCCACCTCGGCGCCGACTTTGCGCATCAGGGCGTCGCGGTAAATGCCGGCCAAGTCCACCAGAACCAAGTCCAGGTAGTCGCGTTGGCGACGCGTTTGGCGCAGCTTGTGCTGTTCTTCCAGACGCTTGACCGCGGATTTCAAGTCGCGGTTTTCACGTCCAGTACCTTTGCCTTTACCGCCGGCGCCGTAGGCGACTTCCAGGTCGGAGATTTCTTTTTCTTCTCGCTGCGCGCCATCAGTTTTTGCTTCTTCATTGACTAACTTGATCAGCGCCTGGGTGGACTGGAAGGCCTGCGAGCCGTGGAAGACATCCTCAGCCAGATTAATCGCCATTGCACGGCGCTTTTGTGCCTCGGGGTTGGTGACCAACCGGCGCGCACGTCCCACGTGGCGAAGAGAAGTGAGGGCGGCGAGGTGGGCATCGGCAAGCGATGCCCCTTTGCGTTGTGGCTGTTGTACGGAAGCTTAGGAAGGATTCACGGAGCCGTTGACGGCCCAGCTCACGCCGAAACGGTCGCGGACGTGGCCGTAAAGCTCACCCCATGGTGCGACTTCCAATGGCAGCACGACTTCGCCGCCATTGGAGGTGAACTTGTCCCAGTAGCCGCGCGCTTCAGCCTCATCGTCGCAGATAAGCAGCAGGGAATACGGTGTGCCATCTAGCCCAGGCGCGTCCCCTTCCATGGCGTCACCACCGGCGATGGACACAACATCGGAATCAAGTGTGGCGTTCGCGACGGCATCAGGATTGATCTCAAATGGGAACTGCTCGGCATCTTGTTCTGGGAACTGGCCGTAGGTCAGAACTTGCAAGTCGCCGCCGAAAATGGAGTGGTAGTACTCGAAAGCTTCCTTCGCGGTACCGGGGAAGCTGATGTAGGTATAGGACTTTACGGACATGGGCATCCTCCAATGGATGGGCGTGTCGCGGCTCTGTTTGAGCCGTTCCCTTTTAAGCGTACAGCCATGATTGTGACCCGAACACCCCTAAATTGTGCCCGGGGTCATATTTATTTTCATCCTGGTTCTACAATGGCAGGCATGTCTCAAGCCAATCTCACCCATATTGAAGCCCAGTTTCGTGCAGAAGCGCTCACCCTCAGCGCATACCACCTGCACCTGGACACATCTCAAGCAGCTAACCACGA
>JABXHG010000418.1 GCA_013393545.1 Alteromonadaceae bacterium
GTACCCCAGCTGCTTGAACTGTATAGCGCAAGAGATGCAACCTCGCACAACTTGTCCAGCAACGCTTTAACGGCCTGGTAGCGAAAGCTAACAGCCATGCCATTAGGGTTCGGCTGCACAGGTGCCGGGAACCGACCGTGTTTTACATAGCGGCGTAACGTTGCCTGCGATGTCTTCAGAACAGTGCAAACTTCTTCGTACGTCAGCAGAAGCTCTGTCGTGTTACTTGATTGTTTCCTCATGACTACTCCCAGTTGCTTATGATTTGACGGGAGCTATCATCGAAAATATTGGTCTGGAGGGAGAACCGTGGAATTGCCCTTAAAGGGCACAAAGGCGAGGATGGCTAATAAGCCATTGATAATTAATAGATAAAAATAAAAATAAACTAGAAAAAAGAAGTCATTATCGGAAAAACAGGACATATCCCAAGGAATTAAGTGTGTTTTTTAACCAAATAGCCTTGTGACTTTCACATGTGAAAGTCATTGTCTGATCTCCGTACCATTTTTTGATTCAATGATGATGGATGGATTTATAGTCACGTCCTTCATAACGACCGAACCGATGGGCGAATTATTTAAAAAAGGCTTTTTGAGGGCGTTTCAAGCCAGATTGGACAGCACAGTCAAGCCGTTAATCGAAAATAGCCTCCTAATAGTCTGTTCTGAGGCCCCTTCGCTTCGCACCAGTAAGAAGTCAGGCTCTAAAACATCAAACAAATGTGCAAAAGGTCCTTTTTGAAGCTCTTAGAAAAAATGCTGAAGAACCCTGCCCGCTAACATAGGTAATTAATCACCAAAGTTTATCGGCAATCATCACATCGGAGACATGAAGCGGCCAGCCAGGAACTATTCCTAGCTGGTTAGTCAGCTCCAATAGGTTGAAATGATCAATAGCTGTTAATGAAACCTGCTGTGGATTTTATACTCGCATAGGCGAACTCAAGAGCTGCCATAGCAGTGGCATGAACTTGCGCCGCAGGCACTTTCACACCATTGAATTCCAAATCCAATGTGGCGCAGGCATCCTCGACAACTGTAACCTTATATCCAAAGTCTGAAGCGGCGCGGCTAGTCGCTTCGATGCACATGTGGCTCATGGCACCAATCACCACCACTTCCTCAATGCTGTTGGTATCCAGCAGCTCTTTCAGGTTGGTATTCAGGAACGAGTTGGGGTAATTTTTCAGAATTACCGGCTCATCGCCATCAGGGGCGACGGATTCGTGAATCTCAACGCCGTCGCTGCCCGGTGTGAATAGCGGCGCATTCGGATCGGGAAACTCATGGTGGACATGAATCAGAAGGTCCTTGTTTTGACGAGCCATCTGTATGACTCGTGCAGCATTGGCCGCAGCCTGCTCTATGTTCACCAATGGCAGTTTGCCAGATGAAAAATATTCATTTTGGATATCAACAACAATAACGGCTCTTTTGCTCATTTGATTGCTCCTTTCTCGGTAATATTTTCCGGATGTGTTTGAATTAAAAAGAAATAATTTCGCCATCCGCCGGAATCAAAACATGCTCTTCAATTCCCGCGTTTTGCACAAAATCCGCCAGTCCCTCGCGACTGAGAGTCATGTGGTTAACCGCATCCATGTGCACGGCAACGATAGTCGCTTCCGGTGCGGCACGGTGAACCCGCAAGGTGTCCTCTTTGCCCATAATGATCGGATCGCCCTCAAAACCGTTCACTTCGGCAGCACCAGTGTTCAGCACAATTACGTCGGGGCGGTAACGGTCCAGTGACTGCATAACTTCATCGCGCCATACGGTATCGCCCACAACATAGGTTGTTCTCTGCCCCTCTGCCTCGAAAACAACGCCCATCACCTCGCCTAAAGACTTGGCCAGCTCGGGAACGGCATAAAGATTATCGGAACCGTGCTGCCCGCCGGTTTTGTGGAGTGTCACGCCACCAAATTCCGCACTGTCATCCAGAATGCGCACGTTCTTGAAGCCTTGCGAACCAAGCGTTTCAGCATCAGCGGCGTTTTGGACGAACAGAGGAATATCCTTGGGCAACAGTTTTTGCGCCGCGTCGTCCCAGTGGTCCAGATGGGTATGGGTCACGATCACAGCATCAGTGCCCTCAATCACATCCTCTGCCGCTATGGGCAGCTCCACCAAAGGATTGCGCAGCTCACTGCGGTAAGTGTTTTCAAAGCCAGGATAGGTTCCTTTATCTGCCAACATGGGATCTATCAGAAACGTGGTTTCACCGTAGGTAACCTTTATTGTGGCGTTCCGAATGTGCTGCATTTCCTGGGTCAACGTGCCTGAGCCAGACTCCGCGAAAGCACTGCCTACAAAAGCAGCGGATGCCAGCAACAGTGTGCTAGCGATGGTTTTAATCAACATGGTGTTTGTCCTCCAAATGGGTGTTCGTTGATGGGTAAAGTGTAGGGAGTTTTGGTCGCCACAAATATTGACCTGAAAGACAATCATCGAAAAGATCGGGCCAAATGGTTATCATCGGGTCAGATGAACCAAAGGAGTATGACCATGAGGCGACCCAGAGTTGGGCTTATCCTTCACCCGCAATTCAGTCCTTTCCATTTCTCGGTGCCCTACATGGTGTTCAGTATTACCCTGCCTGATGGCCCATTGTTCGAATTGGTGATTGTGGCTCCGGGAGGACAGCCTCTGAATTCCGAGCGGGCAATGACTATTGAGCCTGATGGAGGCCTGGAGCTACTGGATAACGTTGATATTGCTGTGGTGCCCGGCTGGCATGACTTGAATGAGGCGCCACCGTCAGAATTAACAGAGGCGCTTGCTCGTTGCCATGAGCGCGGCGCGCATGTGGTCGGCCTTTGTTATGGAACCTATGCTCTAGCCTACGGGGGATTGCTGGACAATAAACGAGCTTCAACCCACTGGCTGGCTGAGCAGGACTTTCTCGAGCGCTTCCCGAAGGTAAAACTCGATACCAATGCCCTTTATGTTGAGGATGATCGGCTGGTCACTTCGGCAGGAACGGCTGCGGGGCTGGATTGCTGCCTATTCCTCGTGCGTGAATACTATGGCGCCAAAACGGCCAATACGATTGCCCGACTCATGGTGGTCCCGCCTCATCGGGAAGGCGGTCAGGCTCAGTTTATTGAACAACCCGTCGCGATCTCCACCCAGGATGCCCACATCAACCGGCTTCTAGATTACCTGCGGGAAAACCTGTCCGACACCCAAACCATTGATGAGCTTGCCGCCCGTACCGCTATGAGCCGACGCACCTTCACACGTCATTTTCAAAAAGCTACCGGCATGACGGTGTTGGAGTGGTTGGTGAGTGAGCGGTTACGGCAAGGGCGTGAGCTACTGGAAACCACATCGCTGTCTGTTGAAGCCATAGCGGAAAGAATTGGCTTTCATACAGCTACTTCTTTCCGACAGCACTTCAAACAGCGGCATCATGTTAGTCCGCGAGACTGGCGCAAGACGTTCGGGGATGCCGACTAAGTGCGCGCCATTTCCATCTGATTTGGAAAACTCACGCACT
>JABXHG010000042.1 GCA_013393545.1 Alteromonadaceae bacterium
AAGGTGGACCCAGGCGGGGGAAATCAGTTGAGAGCCACGCCGTGGAAACACAGGACCATAGGTTAGTTCGGTAGGGGGACGCCGTGACATGGCAGAGGTCGGCAGTTCGAATCTGCCTGGTCCTACCAGAATTCTTTAGAAAGCCAGTTACTTACGGTAGCCCGTGATAACTGGCTTTTTTGTTTTTACCCTGCTGCTTCTGAATCGAACGCAATTTGCGATAAAGCACGCGAACAACATCCAGGCTTAACAGCGAGGAGAACCCAACCGTAACCCCTGCCGCGTTCAGATTTCCTATCCCGAAACACTTGGCAAAGCGGCCAAAGCCTCCAGGCGAGATCTCTTCGAAACACCCATTGACGAACAAGGTGTCAAGCCCGAATGGATGGCGGAAGCAGAACGCCAGTGAGCTGGAATGTAGGGCAATATCGGCAGGAGTACCTGAATCCCTGATCACTGTAAGCTCGCTGAAGGGATCAATGCGCACCTCGGATTCAAGATCCGTTAAGCGCACTACTGTCGGTTTTAGCGGATGGGAGGGCAATAAATCCCGCGCTAACCTCATCAGCAGGCGATTGTTTTTACGGAAAAGCACTGCCTGGTACTCCTTAAAGAGGCCCACCAAAGAACTAACGTTCTCGCTTGTGGAGTAAGTCATCAGCGGTGCCTGGGCAATATTGTTATATTGCTTCCGCCAGAAATCGAGGCTGGCCGGCTGCTGCTTTAACGAATCCAGCGGCTGCTCCTCGCCTGGTGCCATAAAAATCAAACGTGCGGGCGTGGATGCCTGCTCTTCCATGACTCTATCCGGGGTGTTAACCGCATCGTTCAAATAACAATTTTGCTCATTGGCGAAGCGGACAAAGCTGGCGAACAAAATACAGCTGCCGGGTTTGAAGGCCTCAATCTGCCGGCGCACAGTGGCAATTTTATTGCGGGCTGCCCTTTCCCGCCATTTCACGTCGTCCCTGCCCCCTTTCCAGGCGGCATAGCTAAACTGAGTCAATAACACATCGCAGGTGCCGTATTTTCCGGAGAAAGCATCCAGTTCCGTAGAGTTATTTATCGGGCAGTCATTAATGTTGAAGATGCGCACGTCTGCAACCTGAGCGATGAGAGCGGAATCGTAGAGGTCAGATGGTTCCACCTGAACGGAAAACCGCTCGTGCAGATCGTACTTTCGCCCTGCCCGCAATTCGATGACTGGAAGATCCAGAGAACGTAGGTACTCCGCCACCCGGCGATCACGGGTCTTCTGGAACAGTATTCTGATACCCCGCTCGATTATCTGATCCCGAAAACGTTGAAAAAAAGGAGGCGAAAAATGATCGGGGTGCTCGTGGCTGAGCCAGATATGAGTGGTTCTGTTGAGCACCTGAGTAATGTCTGCATCCGGGGTTTCTGTCAGAAGCGCCCAACCACGGTGAAAGGCATCACCAAACAGCCAAGGGTCCGTTAACAGGCCGCAGTGCTCGTCACTAATCAGCACTGATGCATGGTTAACAAATTCAATTGTCGGTGACTCATCCTGCATTGTGTTCCCTGCTTTCATTTATAATTCATGCGGTAACGGCAAACCAACCTAATAAAGACGCACATCCTTCAACCAGTACCAGTCCGTTGGCGCCCGACGTACCCAGGATTCAAACAAGGCATCCATTTGCTCCGCATAGCGCAGGGCCTGTTCCTGCCGGGTTAACCGGGGCTCTTGGGGCAACGGTGGGTGGACAGTCAACCTAAGCTCTGCTCCGCCGTGCCGGGTAACACAAGCTGGCAATACTCGCACGCCCTCGCTCGCGGCCAGCCGCGCTGCCAACCAGCGGTTCCCCCGCGTCAATGCCCCATTCCCAAACGACGGAATCAGCCCTTTTGATGCCGGTGCGTCCGGGAGCATCAACGCATTGGCGCCTTGTGCCAGGGCGATTTTCAAATTTCGCATTGGCTGAGGTTGCGCGGTTGATATGAAACTGGCATGAGGCAGTAACGATTGCCTCGAGCGCATGGCTACAGCCATGCGCGACTCACTTTCGCGAGGCTCGTAAAGCAATGCCAACGGTTTTTCCACTCGCCCAAGAAAGCCAGCAGCTGTCTCCCAGTTGGCCAAATGCGGCATGACCACCAAAAAAGGGTCTGATAACGAGTGGGCAATCTGCTCGTTTATGACACGAAACTTCGGGCCATGCACTAACCTCGGCAAAACAGGAATTTCCGCGTAAACACGGCCAACCTGTTCACCATAAGCCATCAGCTGGTCCCAGCGCTCGCTCTGGGTGAGAGATCGCCCTTTTAAAAATTCGAGGTTATACACCAAACGTTCAACCCAGCGTGCCTCCCGCCCCCAGGCGCGCTTGGCATAACGCTTGCCCAGAAGAGCACCTAATTCAGACACCGCCGAAACAGGCATGCCTTTCATCACAGCGGCCAACACCGCATCACGATCAATCAACGGACTTACCACGGGATTCTCGTGGTTGAAGCGTCATGGGCAGCCCTCCCTTGGGGCGCAACGTTAACCGACACTCAATCTCCATCGTATGGTCTCGTGTCAATTTTGGAGTAAAACGCTGAGCCAGCGTTGCCAGGCACAAAACACCTTCGTAAAGCCCAAATCGTTTGCCCAGACACACACGATGGCCAACGCTGAATGGGAAATAAGTAAACTTATCGGGGCGAGGATTACCGGGCAAAAAACGCTCCGGGATGAAATGATCAGGTGCTAGCCAAAGCCTGCGGTGGCGATGTATCACCCAGGGACAAGCGATCAAAATAGTGCCCTCACGAACCTTCCGATTACGTATCTGGTCGTCTCCCCGCGCCTGACGAGTCAGCATTGGAACGGGTGGGTACAGGCGCATGGCCTCTTCGAAAACCGCCATGGTGTAGTGAAGCTTCTCAACATCTTCGTAACGCGGCGTTCTGCCGCCCAGCACTTCATCAAGCTCGGATTGAAGGCGGGCCATGGCCCGCGGATCGTAATCGAGCAAGTACCAGCACCAGGCCAAAGCGTTGGCCGTGGTTTCGTGCCCCGCCATAAACATCACGATAGCTTCATTCCGCACGGCCTCACGCCCCATTGGACAACCGCCACCTTCGTCCGATTCGACCATAAAACTATCGATCAAACTGTGCTGGCTGCGATCATGCTGGCCGGAACGGCGTTCAATAATGCGATCAATAACCTCATGCACCTGCTCTGCCGAATAGCGAGTGCGGCCGCGTCTCAAAGGATTACCCATTAGCCTCAGGAAAGGCAGCCCCAGTGTATCGGCCATGTCCAATTGTTCGGCATGGCGCTGATACTCTGTAAACCCGGCAACAACCTGTTCCGCCTCTTCATCGGTCGTGTCATCGCCGAAGATTGTCCGACCAATGATACGGGCCGTTAAATGAGCCATCTCGGCCAGTACATCAATCGGTTTGTCCCGTGGATGAGCGGACCAGCGTTCCGCAGTCTCCTCCGCAGAGGCGGTCATTACGGAACAAAAAGACGGCAGCAGTGAATTGCTCAAAGAAGGCGCGCACTGGCGGCGGCGCTGGCGCCACAGCTCACCATCGCTAACGAACAATCCGTCTTTGAGTAAGGGAGTCAAGGCTCGTCGCATTTGAGGGCTTTTGCGGTCCCCCCTCTGTCAAGGTAGTTGGAACCTCACCCGATGTTAGACTCTCTAAATAAAGTGGGGCGAGACAGAGGTTTTCATGAAGTATTCTCCAGAGCGCCGCGAAGCGATCCTGCGTAAATTACTTCC
>JABXHG010000419.1 GCA_013393545.1 Alteromonadaceae bacterium
CTCCATGTCTCCGCCGGACATATTGGAGTGGTCCATGCCCTCCATGTCATCTCTGGACATGCCGGAATGATCCATTCCTTTCATGCCCACCATTGCGCCAGCTGCCATCCCTTCCATCCCGCGGTCGGCAATTTGGCGGCGCTTGGGGATTTCAGCCTGCATGCCATCACGTGGGGCCAGGGTGGCACGGGCGTAGCCGCTGCGATCCATTGATTCAGCAAAGATCGTATAAGCTTGATCGTCTTCGGGGGAGACCAGCACGTCGTAGGTCTCGGCCACACCAATGCGGAATTCGTCCACAGGCACGGGTTGCACTGGCTGGCCATCGGCGGCTACCACGGTCATTTTCAGGCCGGGAATGCGCACATCGAAATACGACATCGCCGAACCGTTAATCACTCGAAGGCGCACGCGCTCACCCGCCTTGAACAACGCCGTCCAGTTCTCCTCGGGGGCGCGGCCATTTAGCAGGTAAGTGTAAGTGCTGCCAGTCACATCGGCGATATCCCGCGAACTCATGCGCATTTTTGACCACATTCGGCGCATTTCCACCGTGTCTGAAAAGCCTTCACGTCGAACATCGGCAAAGAAATCAGCCATCGTGCGCTCTTGGAAGTTGTAATAGCCTTCCATGGTTTTCAAATTACGAAATACCGACGCAGGATTTTCGAAAGTCCAGTCAGTCAAAAGCAGCACATGCTCGCGGTCATAGCGGAAGGGTTCACGCTCGGCGGCATCAACAATCAGCGGCCCCACATGCCCCACCTGTTCCTGAAGGCCCGAGTGGCTGTGATACCAATAGGTGCCGTTCTGGCGTACGGGAAAGCGGTAGGTAAAGGTCTCGCCTGGCTCAATACCGGCAAAACTGACGCCCGGCACGCCGTCCATGCCGGAAGGAAGAATCAAACCGTGCCAGTGGATTGAGGTGGGTTCGTCGAGCAGGTTGGTGACGCGTAATACGGCGTCCTGGCCTTCCTTAAGGCGGATCAGCGGGCCGGGGCTGCTGCCGTTAATACTAAAGGGGCGAGCCTCTTTGCCGTCAATCGGAATGGACTCACGGCGAATGGCTAATGCCACCTCTGGCCCTTCTTCAACGCCTTTGGAATAGACGTTTGTGCGCCCCCAGGGATTGGCCCAGGCAGGACTCATGCCCATAGCGGCTGCGGAGCCCAGCCCAAGCGCAGCCCCCCCTTTCAATATCTGGCGGCGCGAGAAGGGGCGCGATACAACAGGTGAGCGTGCCATGTACAACTCCCGTTAGGTTTTACATGGCCCTATCCTGCCAGAACAAGCTGAATCAAAACTGAACGAACTGTTACCTCGCCCCCTCTGCCAAGGTCAGCGTCACCTTAGCGCGCAACCCACCAAGTGAGCTATGGGAAAATTGTGCGTATCCAGCATAGCGCGCAGCTAGCTGAGTCAAGATGGACAACCCCAAGCCATACCCCGGATGGCGCTCGTCCAAACGCTTGCCCCGCTCGCCCAACCTAGGCAAATCGCTTTCCACCACACCAGGGCCATCATCATCGACGGTTATCACTAGCATTTCTGTTAATAACCTTATATCACAGCAAATATAGTATTTCGCCCATTTACCTCCATTATCTAATAATATACCGAGCATTTCCGAAAAGTCGTGGGGCTCTATGGGTATCTGATCCCGGTCAACATTAGAATACGTTATTTGGAACTCTTTTTCCGGGTAAAGACCACGAAACATATCTATAAGGCGAGGACTATCGTTCATTAAATGAGTCACCCTCCCCATATTGGGACCCGCGATTCGAGAGCGGCGCAGCTCAGCATCAAGCTGAGCATTAATACTTTCTATCCTTACGAGCAACTTGAGGCGTCGATCATCATCAATTGGCCGATTCCCACGAAGCACCTGTGTCACGGCAGCCAATGGCGTCTTCAACGCGTGAGAAAGATTCGCCGCCGACTCACGCGAGTGCTGTAAGCGTGAATCTATATCATCCATGAAACGGTTGAGCTGCTCGACGAGGACATTCAATTCGGAAGGTACCAATACTGAGAACCGCCGACGCTGCCCCGCTTGTAGTGCATCAAGTTGTTCGCGTAGTTCCCTCAATGGCTTCAAGCCACGATTGACTGCCAACATGTTAAGCACTATCAATACTATTAACAAGGCTCCTGCGACCGCCCCCACCCACCAATGCAAGGTTGCAAGCCCAGCCTCCACTTGTGAAAAGTCTTCCCCAATAAGCAAAACACCGTTACTATCTTCCCAGCTAAAATGGCGACGATAGACCAGTAAGTGGCGCCCCCCTTCTTCTACTTCTACCAAGGAATCACGGTCACTTGCGAGCAGTGGAGAAAGTCTTGTCTGCCACTTCGGATCCGAGGCACTAACACTATCGCCAATAGACAGCACATACAGGTGGTGAAAAACCTGATAACTTTTGCTCACAGACTGTAATGACTCAGGGACCAGGGAACGTTCTTCACCCAACTGAGAAACAGCATGATCGGCCTCTCTACGCAGGCGCTCACCAAGAAAGTCCTTGGCGATACTTTCCAAAAAAAAGCCGTGCATCAACCATGTCACGACCACGACTATAAGCGCCACGCTTCCTAGCCAAGCTAGCAGGCGAAACCGCAAGCTATGCCAATCAATGCGATACAAATAAGTACCCCTGGCCGCGGCGTGTTTGTATCAACGCCTTACCTAAATACCGGCGCAGCCGGGCAACATACACTTCCACCAGATTAGACTCAGCTGCATCTTGTTCAAGCGCATAAAGTTGATCGAGCAAATGATCTTTAGAATGCACACGATCGGGATGGTGCATTAGATAACGCAACAGTCGAAATTCAGTTGCCGTTAGCGAACGCCAAGGAAGACTTTCTGTACAAACCGACTGCCCAGCCTCATCTAAGGAAACCCCGTTAACTGTCAATATTTGAGATACACTACCAGAGCGACGCCTAAGCAATGCTTTAAGTCTCGCCAATAACTCGGCCTCATGAAACGGCTTTGTCAAATAATCATCTGCGCCAGTTTCTAATCCAGACACTTTATCTTCCCAAGTATCCCTTGCCGTAAGAACCAAAATAGGCATGTCACGATTTTGCTTATGCCAATGTGCAACCAATTCAAGCCCAGAACCATCAGGCAGCCCAATATCGACAACAGCCAGTTCATAACATTCGGTTGCCGCAAGCGACGTGGCCGCCTTTATAGAGTCGGCCACGTCAACGAGGTAACCGTTGTCCTTCAAGCTTTCCGCCAGGCTTTCGGAAAGCAGATCATCATCTTCGAGAAGCAACAGTCTCATATATTCACATCATTTTACTGTAACATTACCATACATGCCTGACTCATAATGACCTGGGATGTTGCAGGCATACTCTAAGCTTTTATCACTGTCAGGAGCTGTCCAAACC
>JABXHG010000420.1 GCA_013393545.1 Alteromonadaceae bacterium
CTCTGGTTCGGGGTACCGAAGGGCAAGGCGCCATGTCGGTGCTTTCCCAGGTGAACGAGCGAAACCGCTATTCATTTGACCAGATATGCCGGGTGAAAGCGGTGAAGCTGGCCTCGAAGCTGAATATACGTCAAAGTCACCGGTGCGCTCAGCGTTAGGGGGATTGACAGTGGTTTTTCGGCCGCAGTAATATCTCGCCTCGAAAGTGAATTAAAAACCAATGGATTCTATTGAAGCATGGAAAGTCTTCGTTATATTTGCATCGCAAATTTGCTATTAATTATAACACCTATCGCTACTGCCGATCTTCCGCTCACTGTTGAAGATATTATTACCGACAAAGGAAGCATCAAGCTCGATACCTCTCTGTCATACGCCAATAGTGATCGTCAAAATTTTCTGACAGATGAACCTGTTGTTATTCAAACGGGCGAAACTTCGTTCATTACGCTGCCAACAAAATTCGGGGAGTTTAAAGGTAATACCGATGTGCTTGTTGCAACGTTGGGCGTGAGATATGGTCTGACCCGTGATGCAGAAATATATACGCGGGCCAGCTATTTATATAAAAGCATGCGTTCCAGCGATCTGTCAGGGACGAATAATGACAGTGAAGATCGTTTTGTAGACTCTTGGCTTGGTTTGAACTACCAATTCTCACAAGATAATGAGACGCCCGCACTGCTTGGATTTATCGAAGGCGCACTTTATGAGAAGCATCAGAAGAGTAATTCTTCTGGAAAATCCTGGACGCTGGGTATGACGACCTACCGGGCGATTGACCCAGTCGTACTTTCTGTAACCTCATCGTTTCAATGGAATCAGAGACGCAATGATGGTGGTGTTAACTTCCAGCCAGGTAATTATTTTTTACTAACGCCCTCGGTGGCATTTGCGGTCAATGACCGAGTCACTCTTACTACAGGGTTTCAATGGATGAACCGTCAGGCAGACCGCTATGACGATGAACCACAAGGATTTCGCCGGACGAGCACGGATGTCACGCTCGGTTTGGGCTACGGAGTCTCGAAGGGAAATACATTGAATTTTTCCTTCAAGGCAAACGCCTCAGGTCAAAGTGGGGCAGACCTGAGGCTTAACTGGCTATATGCCTTTTAAGCTAGCCCTTTTTTTCAAATAAAACATGGAGTTCATAATGAAAAAAGCAATTATTGCAACCCTTTTGAGTGGCGCTATTTCTGCGCCTGCATTCGCTGCCAATGGTGATGAGCTGGCTGACGCTAACCTGATCTTCAATATGGACAACAGCCAATCTATGGAGCTGGCTGTGTTGTCGCCTGAAGAGATGAAGAAAACGGAAGGCGCTTGGGTGTATCATGCTGCACGATTTGGTTGGGGCGCGGTTTCTGGAGGAGTAGGTTACACAGTCTCCAATTATGGCACAAATAGTTGGAGCTGGGGTGGACTTGGTCGGTCTATAGGATATGGAGGCGTCGGTGGGCTTTTAGGCTGGAATTCGGCATCTGCTGCAACGATTGGGGCGGGCACATCTGCAGCTCTCAACCGTTGGGGTTGGTAGTAAGCTGAAGCCTGTTCACTCCTAATAGGAGAAATGCCCCGGCCTGCCTTTATGGGGTCGGGGTTCCTTCAAAAAAAACCGTCGAATAACTGAGGTGAACAATTATGGACTTTTATACCAACTCCTTTAGCATTGTATTTGCCTTTGCTGTAACTGCGTTATTTAGATATTTCATTATGCCGAGATTGGATCTGATCCCAACTGAGGACTCTGGTTTTTTTTATCAGGTGGCGATGGTGGTTCTTATTCTTCTGATATTTTTAGGTTCATTGCTGGGGGGGCGATATGTTATTGAAATTATTTTGGGTTAAGGTGTACTAATGCTCCGTACTGTGGTCGAAAATCATAAGACTTATATTTTTATAATTGCTGTTTTTGGTTTTGGTTCTGCCAGTGCGGCAGATTATGCTTACGTCTCAAGTAACAACTTGCGAGGATCTATTCCTGTTAACAGTTGGAAAGCACTACGTGACTCCAGAATCGTTAAGCAAGACTTAGACTACTCCTGCGGTGCTGCTTCGTTAGCGACTGTTCTAAATGAGCATTATGGTTTGTCTGTTACCGAAGAAGAAATTTTAAAGATCATGGATAAGGAGGATATGCGTGCTTCCTTTGATGATATGGCTAGTGCACTGAAAGAGCTGGGTTTTCGAGGTGTAGGATATGCCGCGTCATTTGAGCAACTTACCAAGTTAAAAATTCCTGTAATCGTTTATACAAAACATCGCAAGGATGATCACTTTTCTGTGTTACGAGGAATTAATAGTGACACCGTGTGGCTTGCGGACCCTTCACTGGGTAATCATACCTATAGTAAATACCAATTTCTTGATATGTGGGAAACTCGTGAGGACTCAGAGTTAAAAGGCAAGATTCTAGCTGTTATCCCCTTGGACCAAGAAGTACATAGTGTGAATGACTTTTTCACCAATCAGCCAAGAAGGCAAACCGCGCAAGCAGTGCAGCAACAGGCTTATCGAAGTACTCCTTAACCCCCCCCCTAACCAAGCCATGCATCGGATGCCAAAACCTCCGCTGCGCTACGGCTTTGTCACCGGTGATGGCGGCGTTGAACTAGCCGCGCAAGCGCGGGGAACGCGCCTGAGAGTTTTGTAGATCATAGGTTACTGAGCAGGGTTTTCAAGGATGAAGACGGTACTACAAGAAGTGATAGCCCGGGGATACCCGGCCCTGGCAGAGAAGACCGCCTTACCACCGCATGTTCATCGTGCGGCGAGGGCCATGGTGATGTGCCGCACATCGGCACTGGGCGGTCATATTCAGGGTTGTCCCGAGGGGCATGTTCAGAGAGTCTGGTATAACTCCTGCCGCCACCGCAGTTGCCCGCAATGCAACCGAATCCAGCTTGAGCGCTGGCTGGAAGGCCAGAAGTCGCGCCTGATTGATCATCCCCACCGCCATATGATCTTTACTCTGCCTCACGAATTGCATCCATACTGGCGCCGCAACACGGACCAGATGACCCGTTGGTTGTTCCAGTCCGTCCGGGAAACGCTCTTGTGTTTTTTGAGTGACCCGGCTTACCTGGGTGCCCAACCTGGCATTCTGAGTGTTTTGCACACCTGGGGTCGGTCTCTCACGCTGCATCCCCATATCCATTGCGCCATCACTGAGGGCGGTCTGGACGACCGTGGACAATGGCGTTTGCCCGTCAAGAACTGCTTTCTGCCGATCCGGGCAGTGATGTTCAAGTATCGGGGCTACTTCCTGGCACAACTGAAGGCCGCCGTGGATCGCGGAGAGTTGGCACTACCGGAGGGTGAAACACCGACGAGCAGTCACAACCTGTTTAACCGGCTGGGTCGCAAGCTGTGGAACGTGAACCTCCGTGAGCGGTATGACAATGCCGAGGGTGTGGTGGAATACCTGGCCCGCTACGTGCGGGGCGGCCCGAT
>JABXHG010000421.1 GCA_013393545.1 Alteromonadaceae bacterium
AAGGCCGCCAACAGTAAAACTGTGCGGGGGCGGCCCGTTTCAGGGACTTGGACAGTTGGGCGATAAACGGGCCCGTGCAAAACATCCACGTCGCCGTCGGCGAACCATTCACGGCTTTGTTGTTCCAGCTGATCTTCAGTCATACCGTACTACCTTCTCGGTTTCTTACCTTTGGACTTCCTGCAAGGAGCTTGTCGTAATGTAGGCCTGCCGCTTGTCATTCGGCGTTTGTGGAAACGCCAGCGTCAGTGACTTGTCATCTATCATCGTACTCAAATACTGGTGTCGCAGCGTATCTGCAGTCCGTTTTAGAAGTTCAGCAAGGCAGGACCGGGTCACGTACTGCCCATCGCAGAGCTGCAAAATGATTGTGCGCATGGTTTCTGGATCTAGGCGCTTACTGGTGGCGGACGGCTCTGCGACCGATTTGAGCCTTGCGTAGAAGTCTGGTGAAAGGTTCTCCAGATCATGAATGGCCGGCGCTTGCAGTGCGGGTGAAATCAATCGCCCGAATTCATCACGGTGATCTGTAGCCAATTCGCTATCGCCGGAGTAGGCAACGCTGTTATCCACCGCAAAGCTCTTATCGCCGGAGTAAGGCTGCTTATCACCGGAGTAGATTTGCTTGTCGCCGGAGTAAGCTGCCTTATCGCCGGAGTAGCTGATGTCGCTTGCTGATATATCCACGATTTCATTTTGGTCCGCACCAATGGGCACTCCGAATACTTGTTCCGGGGTGGGTATGCCCGCGCCCGGGAGATGGTAAACCGCACCTCGACCCCGGCCATTGGTTTCGAACATTGACTGCTTGACCAGCGATTGCAGTGCCAAGGTGATGTCGTGAGAGTGATCGGTGGTGATTTCCGAAATACGACTGTGGGATACCACTTGCTCGGTGGCCGCCGTGGCAAGAATCAGACGTTCCAGTCTTGGGAGGGTTCTGTAAGACTCGCCAAACCGGTCTGCGAGCTGCTGCTGAATTTCCTCCGGCATCAGCTCCAGCATTCTCAGTTCTAGTAGCGTTTGTGGTGGTTCGTCGATCTCGTAAAGAGCAGGACGGCGCCAATGGCGCCAATTCCAGCCACTGAAAATTTTGGGTATACCGGAGCCTGCGCGCTCACCCAGCCCGATCATAAGGAACATCTGGTGCATAATCCGGTTACGGCAGTCTGATTCGCCACCCTTGACTGCTCTGTCCAACGGAATTCGCATGTCGCCTGGGTTCCGGAAACCCAGCATGTCTGGGCGCTTTACCACCAGTACCGATACCCGGCCTGAGAAGTCTGCGTGTACCAGCGTATTAACCAGTGCTTCCCGAATGGCCTCGTGAATAGGGGTATCATCTCGTCTTTGGCCAGACTTCAAACGGAAAGGGACTTTCAGGGTGTCTGGGTTGGTTAGTTTGCGGTAAACGATGCGGTAGAAATCAAAAAGGTTACCGGACCAGGTGCCATCCGGCACAAGGCGATCAACCCAGCGCAACTCTGTTTTTGCTTCCGGGCGCTCCTGGTAATCCACAAAGTAGTGCGGTGCGGCTTCCTGGATAGCATCCCAGGTACCAAACATCAGCAAGCCAGCAAGTGTCAGACCTTCTTCTCCAGTCTGACGATCTTTACGCCATCCGTGCAGCTTCTTTAACAACCCGAAATCATCTTGATCCAGAAACGGATGTCCTGGTTTGGCGTCTTTCAGCATCTGTCGGTAAACGCTAAGGCTCTGCTTATCGATATCGCTCCAGCCAAAACCTGTGAGGAGCTTGCTGTCGCGGTCGTCTTCGACTTGCTCAGCCAGCATTCGTTTTACGGTTTCATCGTCGCAGGCCCGGTCGCCTTCATGCAGCCGGCGGAAGGTATTCCGATTGAATGGTGTGCTCCCCAGATAAACAGGTTTTTGCTTTCGTGAAGCCTGCGGTACGGAAATCTTAATAATTGATTGCCCAGCTACATCCAATACCTCAACGTCCGAATCCTGAAGCAGGTTCGCGCTGACTTTGCTGGGGTTGTTCAGGGTATTGAATAGATCCGTTATCACCTTTTCAGTTTGCTGCACGCCTTCAATATTGAAGTGCCCCCTGGGTTTTTCTCTGAGCCCCAATAACACCAGACCACCATTGGTATTGGCAAAAGCACTGTAGGTCGCCCAAAAATCTTTGGGTAAGTTGCCTTTTCCATCGCGACCACCTGCAAGTTTGCATTCAAGCTCGGCAGACTCTGTAAGGTCAGATAGCCAGTCGGTTATGGTGTCCGGAGTGAGGGTTTTTTTCATATAAATGGCTTGTTTGTTTCGGCAAAATGCATTTTTTGCATAATGCTCATTTTTGGAACTTTAAAGGCTGCACGCAGCCAATGTGGTTCAACATTATCAGAGGCTTGTTAGCTATTCAGCATCTGGGGCCGGTTCTTTGTTCAGATCGGTGCTTTTAAGCGCGTGCCTGACCTTTTCCAGCGGCTCGTTACTGAACTATCCGGAAATGCCGGAAGGTTCGAAAAAGTTTCATCCAGGCAGTATTTGCAAAACCTGCAACAACGGAACTGCTAAGGATTCTTTAGCAGTTCTGTCTGTTAAATCTTTAGCGCCTCTTTTGCCGGCACGGCCTAGTTCAGTCGTATTCACAAGTACGGGCATCTAAACGAACTGCCAAGGATTCCTCGGTAGTTGAGTTTTGCCACACGCCGCTCCGGCCGCGGTCATGGATTCGAGTGCGGTGATGCGGTTGGAGGCAGGGTTGATTTTAAACATTGGCCAGTTCCTCAGTTCCTGTTAGCTGGGGCTCTGCGCCTGATACGGAGAGTTCGCCGGATAACAACTTTGGTAGAAGAGTGTCACGCACAGTAGAAAGAGACACAGTTTCCTCACTTTTCTCCCTGATGAGGTCATCTATAGCGCCTACAGTTCGAGTAAAGGCGGATAGAACTTCACGGGTTGGGACGACTACCGGAAGGGCTTTCAAATTTTTCTGGTTTATAGAACCAAACACGGTACCCTCCGAATCGTAAGAGGAAAACTCATGCCCTAATTGAATAACCGAGTAGTAAGTGAATGATGCGCACCCTGACCGATGCCGAAGCGCAGCCAAACCTCGCCCAATACAGCAATTCGTTAATGCTATATTGGTGTCCCCAACGGGTGCGCGCACGCTCAGAAGTGTGTCGCCTTTGTTCGCCATGCGTTTGGGTGCGGAGCAATACACTCGGTTTTTGGGAAATCTTTCTCCAAAGTCTCTGCGCCCCTGAAAAAATGGTGCGCCATGTTCTTCTTCGTTATAGGTGTCTCCGGGAGGGGATTGCCCCATAGTTACATCAAAC
>JABXHG010000422.1 GCA_013393545.1 Alteromonadaceae bacterium
CGGCAATATCGATATGCTGGCCACGTTGAGTCACGGTCATTGAAACCGGTCCGCCGTAGGGTGAGGGTTTGACCAGGTTGGCGGTGACTTCGTTAAATGCTAGGGCGAATGCCGTTTCCGTGGTGCGGGGAAGTCGGAGCTCAACGTCGATATCGGTGGCTGTGACTTGGTATCCGGCCTCGCTGAGTAGTTGTGCTGCGGATTCGATGGTCTCACCGATAGAGGCGGTGTGCCAGAACCCGAGCATGGTGGCACTATCTGGAGGGTTAGTATCGATGAGGTGATCGACGAGCTTATGGAGATCAGCAATAGCACTTCGGCCAGTTGTCACGATGCTGCGTAGCTGTTGACGGGTCTCTGGTGCTATGGTGGTCATTTCGGTGACTTCTGCCTGCATCGACATCATCGTTAAGGATCTGGCCACACTGTCATGGAGATAGCGGGCAAGTCCGGATCGAAGTTCTTGTTCCAGATGTTGTCGGACTAGGTCGTTGCGTTGGCGGTTACGCGTGCTTTTCAGCCGGATCTGTCCCACGGTTACGGCGAGAAAGACAAATAGAACCTCCACCATGATGGCTGGTACATCACCTGCTGTGGGCAGGTGTGCAGCGGTGATCCCATAGGCCAGGACCAACCACTGGACTGAAAGGACAGCAGCGGTGATCCGTTGGCCAGTAGCAACTGCGTATTCGATGGCGAGATAGACAATAAACCCGGATAACAGCACATGATCGCTTAATCCGCATACCCACAGCGCAGCGACAGCACACAGCGGTATCAACGCCACCGCGTAGTGAAAACGAAGCAATGGGATAACCGCCAAGGCAACCACCTGGAGGAGGGCATTGTTGACGGTAAAGACCGGCAGTGTCACAGATACCGCGATAATGACAAGCCCAAGGAGCATTTCAATATTCCCGCCACCGACATATCGCAGTAGAGCTCGATTGACGGGGGCCTGTCCCACTATTATTCCCCTATCCCTGCAGTTCCACAGCCTTTCTTTACCAGGCTATCAGCTTAATTCACTGATGGGATCAGTCCTCGTGCCAGGTGGTTCTCAGAGCGGGTTTTCGTAGGTCGCAGTCTAGAAAAGCCATACGTTGGACATACATAATTGGCTGGTCGCCAAGGAGCCTTGCTCCACACACCAGTCAATTCTCCTGGACATGTGGAGCCTCTGTGTAATTCACCTCTTCGTTGCTGAAGGGGAGACGGCTCCCCTTACATCCCTCCTGCACGCCTTGGTTCTTGCTTCACCACCCACTCGTTTAGTGGGTGGTCCAAGCGCTTTGATCTGGGCGCGTGCTGCGCTCCGGGGCTTTTCGTTAATGGTGATGGGCGCTACGTGAAAAGCACGTTATCCATGCTTCGCTTTACAAGCTTGTTTTGCAGCTAGCAAAGCAGCGCCTGTGAGGGTTCCTCCAACGGCTGCTGCAAGAACTGAAGGAGGGAACAGTGCCGCTGCGATTCCCCATACAGCTGTATTTCCATAGGCAAGCCACTCGATAGTGTTGCACCTCCAGTTCATAGTCTGAATCTGGCCTGGTAAAGTATTAGCGATCATCATTTCGTCATAGACAGAATCAAGGTTGACCTTGTTTACATACTCACCGTTGTAATAAGCAGTCAGTTCATTAGTCGACTTATCTAAAACGCTAGTGAAAACATCACCCGTATCCAAGGTTGTGGTCTCCGTGAGCGCATCTTCGTCCTCTTCAATCGTGCGGTCGACGACAGCAGCAGGAGTAACCCCTTCTACAGATGCTTTCAACGATTCAGCGCTGGTAGCAGTGGATTCTGAGACTGTAGATATCGGTGATTGTTGGGAAGGATTTGCAGACGCAACTGCATTTGATCCTAAGCTGATAGTTAAGGTTGCCAAAAGTGCGGTGGCAACCTGGGTAGTTTTTCTCATTGGAACACCTTTACAAGGTTAGGAAACAGGTTGAACACTGTTGATATTGCTTTTAGTCAGGGATAACAGCAATAAGAAATCGCACTTTAGGATGGTTTGTAGAAACAGTTGGAACTTTTGTTCCTTTGTTCTTTGGTTCTCTTTCACTCGAGTAGCCTAGGAAGTACACTGCAAGCCATGGATACTAAGACACGATTCACACTGAATCAAAGAATTAAAGCTGCAACGACGGTGTTTGCGGTAATGGCAGTGGCGAATGCTGTACTCCTTCTGGTTTTTAGTACCAGTGGCCAGGACATCGTATTCTCAACTGCGGCTGGCGTTCCCATTCTTGCAGGGCTGACTTTGGGTGGCTTGTTTGCTCTGACGATGGGTAGGGCTAACTCTAACGTTCAAATGAGTTTCTGGATTCTAACTAGTGCAGTTTCTGCACTGGCTTTTGCTCTCGCAACTTACATGATTTTTTTCTGAGCCTGATAGAACTGGATTAATAGTTATAGGGTTCTAATGATCTATATATTTAGTACCTAGCACTTTTACGACGAGACTGAGCCGAGATTTCACTCCAAATAGTGAAATCAAGTGAGATACATGTTTCCTTACTGTTGACTCTGCGTAATTCATTAGCTCGGAAATCTCTGCATCTGATTTCCCATCGCATAAGTGACGTAAAACCGTTTTCTCAGTACTTTTTAGAGAAGCGAGACGCGGGAAATACTCATCTGCGTTGAAAGAGTAAGGAATTTGAGGAACATCAGATAGATACTTAGCTAGGCGCTTAAGTGCTCTAGGTGATACCGTAATTCCGCCTTCTACAGCATCGCGCAAAGCAGTGATGATAGCACATGGGCGAGCGGTCTTTACGATGTAGCCGGCTCCTCCGCCCGCAAGCACTTTTAACATTGTGTTGTCAGTGTCTAAGGCTGTCATTGCAACGAAAAGTGGTGGGCTAGGTCGCTTTTGTATTTCGTGAAATAGTTCCAACCCATCCATATTTGGCATGCAAATATCTGCCAGAATTATATCGACAGTAATATTGTCGAGCAGTGATAATGCCTCGGCA
Source organism: Alteromonadaceae bacterium (assembly GCA_013393545.1). The sequence goes on from JABXHG010000422.1 coordinate 2,982, forward strand.
CCGTCCCTTGCTTCTGCAACTACTCGAATGTCTTCGGTTGTTGCGAAATATACCCCTAAAAAGTGCAAGACCATAGGGTCGTCATCGACTATTAAAACCCTAATAGAGTTAGAAAAATTTATTGTCACGATTAATAGTCTAATTAAATTGTTCCGGGGCGGGGGCGTGACCCCTGAAAAGTAGACAGGTTGGGGGCAGTTATGCTGCCTTAGATAGTGTAGCGGATCGTGCTTCGAAGGCATCCGGTGACATCTGTCCGCACCATGAATGCCGGCGTCGGGTGTTGTATCTGATGCACCAGCGAAATACCTCCTGACGGC
>JABXHG010000423.1 GCA_013393545.1 Alteromonadaceae bacterium
GTGGGAGTTCGGCTGGGGCTAAGGAGCCATTGCTGCCTGAGCTTTTGACTGAACTAACGGTTTCCGGTGACGCGGCCCAGATCGCGGCGACGAATACGAGAGTGGAAGCCGGCCCTACTGTTGCTTCCGTGCCTGCGCTAAAGTCAGCAGCCGGGAAAGATGTTGCTCTTCTAAAGCAATGTGGCCGTCAGCCAGACGGTTCTTGCTCGATGGAAACCTGTGCATGTGACGGTGACCCCGCATGATAGAGCTTGACGATAAAACCTTTGAGCAAGCCTGGATACTGCTTGATGGCGCCATATTTGATGCTCCCAGATTTATTTATGAGCATGATGATCAACCGGAGCTGGAATATCTTTACCTTGGCACGCCTCATGAGTCGGCCATGGAGGTAAGTCCCTGCCTTGTAAAGCCCTCACTGTCGTCACGAATCTGGTCTGAGCAGGAAAGGTGGCAAAAGCATGGTGTGATTTTGATCTCGGACGAGAGCATGCCCACATTAGCGAATCACTTGCGCAGTCTGTTGAGTGTCAAACTACCCGACGGTGCCTACTCTTATCTCCGATTCTATTCCCCGATACAGCTTGGCAGATTGATGGGAGTCTTCAGTGAACTGGAGCGAGATAAGTTCAGTGGCCCGATCACAGATTGGCTTACGATTCAAAACAGTGGAGAGTGGCTTCGATTCAGCTCTGCTGGGAAAGCCTCCCCCAGGAAGGCTTCTGATGAGGGCTGGTTTATGCTCACGGACCATCATCTTCAAGGCGTGGCGGACAAGGCCAGAGAAGAGTTCGTAGCCCGGTTAGCCAAATACCTCTCGATCAATAATTCCTCCCGGCTCAACGCTCTGATTCAGCAAGCCAGTTCATTTGGATTCAGCACTGAGAAAGATGTAAGCCAATATGCAGAGCTGGCAGTCGTGCATGGGACGCGTATTGAGCACCCAGAACTACAGGCTATTTTGTCGAAGTCTGACATGCCAACAAGTGTGCGATTGGGTGAAGTGGATAAACGCCTGGCATATGGAGTTGCCTGATGAATTCTGAATACACCGTAAAATCTGGCGATACCCTGAGCGCCATCGCGCAACGGCACCAAACTACGATAAGCAGCCTCTTGAGACTGAATCCGGATCTAGAGAACCCGGATCAAATCTTTTCAGGGCAGAAACTCAAACTTCCCGCTGCGAACGACGCGGATTTCTCTGGTTGTGAGGTGGGGCAAGTTGCCCAACAGCCTTCATGTACAGAAGAAGTTGTGGACGTTGTGCATGTAACAGGCTCTGACGAATTAATTCTGTTGACTGAGTCTGAGCTCTCCGAGTGGCTGACCGAAGAGGAATTTGTTTGTGGCCCGATGAACGAATTCTACTCCAAACTGGAAGACCTGAATGATGGTGAACAGAATTCGAAATTGAGCCCTGCTGAAGGCGAGGGGCAGGTGCTGTCAGAAGTGCAGAAAGAGAAACAGCGTCTGATTGAGGAGTTGCAAGCTCGCTCCGTTCTGACGCCTGACATGCAAAACATACCGCCCATTACTGAGACAAAGCGGCTTGCGGGCAACACGCATGTCACTTTTGTGCGCTCTGACAAAATTAAGAAGCATTGGAGGCGTTACTCCATCGCTGCGAGAGATCGGGCACGCAGTGAAGGATGGTTAACGGATAAGGGACTGAATCCAGCCAAGCTTCAAGATGCTATTCGAAGTGAGTTAAACGTAAAATTTAACACTACCTTGTGGAAGCCAGACAAAAATGGCGCACTCATGACGACCCTGAACAAACTCTACGATGAAGCCTCCTGGTCTGTTTGGGGGGACGCCGCGCGACAAAAAGCGATTGAAGAAACCGGTTTTGATGCATCAGCTGAGGCTCAGTTCATGCGCTTTGCCACAGGTTGCAGTGGGTCCGCGGAATTTGATCCAGGAAAAGGTAAGGTTCATGTTCAAGGCAGGCTGGAAGGGCAGTTTGCTCTTGCGCAAGGTAGGGTCGGGCTAGAACAGGTTTTTCCTGTTAATAATCGGTCTGAGGTAAAAGTTTTCTATCGTGTTGGTGGTTGGGATGGCGAACGAAAAGAGGTTTCTCTTGGGCACTTTCAAGCGAGAATTCAGGCTTCTTTATCCGGATTTGCAGGCGCTTCTGCCATGTTGGCTGCAAATGTCGAGATAGACTCGAGCAATGGTATTCCAAATTTAAAAGGCGTTGCCGCGAGAAAGCATGGGCAAGGTGCGACGGTTGATGGTGGCGTTTTTGTTGGTGTTCGTGCTGGCTGTGAGCTGACAGGAGCGTTGCTTTGGACTGATGTGCTCTCTGAACCATCTGGTGAAAAAGTACTGTGCGAAATTGGAAAGAAAGTAGAGGTTTCGGCTGGGCTTGGTGCGGAGCTTCAGCTGCGACTGGAGTTTAATGAAAAAACCGGCAAGTTTTACTTCAATTTTCACGCGGGTGTTGTGCTCGGTGTTGGCGCCTCTGGTAGTTTTGTACTCGAAGTCGATCCCAAAAACATACTTACAATGGTTCATTACGTTTATAAAGCGGTGGCCGATGTTGATTTTCGATATTTGGAACTCTTCGATGATGAAACCGAGGCTTTCGATTGGTACACCAAAATTGCGATCTACGCAATTGGAACAGGCACCAACTTTTCGGTTGCTGCGGCTCAAATGGCCGAACGCGGTGCCACACGGGTATTAGATTTTATGGATAATCTTGGCGATGCTCTGCAGTCTAATCTGGAGCGGGAAAGGATTGGCCGAGAGATCGCCGACAATCTTATTGCCGATGCTGCTCGCGGTGCGGAAAGCGTTTTGCGCCACTCGCCGCCAGAAGTAAAGGCAAAACTATTACACGTTTTGATCGATGACTTCTGGCTGACGCCTAAATTGCTGGACGGAACCTTTACAAAGGTAAAAGCCGTTGGACTGATTCTGCAGTCCATTCAGAGCTGGAGAGACTTTGAGGAAACTATGGTCCGCATCAATCCGGAGAACGAATCGCAAAAGGCCGATTTTGATAAAAACGTACGGCATGTATTCAATTTCATCGGAAAAAACATGAGCCACTATAACCTTTATGAACGAGTGTTGAAGGGTACAACCGCCAATCTGGTAGGCCCTGTTCGTTCAGATCCGTTTTCAGCCTGCCGGATTTCGGCGATTGCCGGATGCTAAGGATAGGAATAATTCGACTAATGCATATTGTGAGTGAACTGCCGCCCTTGTCCCCCCTGGCGG
>JABXHG010000424.1 GCA_013393545.1 Alteromonadaceae bacterium
GCATGCCCACTGGAGTGAACGCTATTTCGTCATTGACAGTTGAGTAAGATTTTCTGGCGAGTCTTGGCAATAGGTTTCCTTTTAATGATTCTTAGCTTGTCCGCAGGCTTGGAGCCGTCGCGGATCTTTTTGAACACCTCGAAGCAGAGTAGGTAGCAAGAGGATCTGAGTATGTCTGTGTGAACCTTTTGCTACTGACGCGGAAGTCGTCTAAACGACTTCCTTGCCACCCGTGATGCTGCTCCTCAGCCTTCACTACTCGTACATCTGAATAATTAATAGCTGGCGCCTAAATCTATTGGTACATTGGCACTAAAGTGCTTTGCTGCGCTCAGCGTGGTGCTAAGGCGAGATGAAGGAGGGCAACGGCGTGTTAACTATCGCGAGAATGAACGTGCATTCCGTTGCCTATTATCAGTCCACTGTGGAGGAAAATCAGGGGCCTGATTCCTACTATTCTGAGGACGGAACGAAGCCTGCCGAGGTTTGGATTAAGGCGGCGCATGCGACAAATTCGACGTTTGTTTCAACGCATTTAGGCGTTGAAAACGCCGAGGCTGTCGACGGTAAAACGGTTCATGATTGGTTCGATAACGCCGTTGCTCCAAGTGGCGTAAAGCTTGGTCGGGCACCAGGAGCAGATGGTGTTCCTGGTTTCGATCTGACTTTTTGCGCACCGAAATCAGTGTCGTTGCTATGGGGATTAGGAGATGATCCGGAGCTGCGAACGCTCATTGATCACGCCCACCAGGAGGCTGTGTCCGAGGCGTTGGATTATGTGAGCGAGCACGCTGGGTATACCCGTCGGCAAGACCCGACAGTATCTGAAAAGCGGTTGATGATTGAAAAACTTCGCGGTATTTCTGGCGTGAAATATGAGCATCGGACATCACGTGCGGGTGATCCTCATGTGCATTCTCACGTGTTGTTGGCGAATAAACAACTGTGCCAAGACGGCAAGATTCGCACATTGGATTCGAAGGGAATCTATCACGAAGCACGCGCTGCCGGCATGGTGTACCAAGCAACCTTGCGCGAGATTTTAAGTAGAAAACTTGGCCTTGAATGGGGCGAAATTGTTAACGGTTGCGCGGAAATTTCTGGCCTTGATGATCGAAAATTGTTGGAAGATTTCTCTACTCGGGCACGAGAAATTGACCAGTGGCAAGAAAATAATGGGCTAGAAACACGTAGTAACTATCAGCGCATCGCGCAGAAAATTACGCGCCAAACAAAAGATCTAGACGTTAGTTTGGACGAATTAGAGACGCAGTGGGCGCAGCGTGAGCATAGTGAAACAGTGCGCGGGTTTATCGCTTCTTTGGATAAGAATCCGGGTAATGATGGTGCGCAGATCTACCGTTTTGGCATCGAATCTCTTCCTGATTCGGCTGACATTTTGGCTGAAGTTATTGCCGAACGTTCCACGTTTACGCGTGCCGATGTTGCGGAAAAAGTCGCAGAACTTCTGCCTGTAGGAGCAGTCGAGCCTCACCTGATGCTGCGTACTATTGAATCTTTAACAGATGCGGCACTAGCATCTAGTGATTCTTTATCGGTGACTCCGGATAAAGATCCAGCGGTTGATAACACCCAGCGCGAGGGCGCACAGCGGTTTACAACGACTGCAGTTATCGATGAAGTAGAACAAGCAGTTCGACTGGCAACGGCTGTTGTTGACGCTGGAGTAAGCGCGGAAAGCATTAAACCTATCCCTGGTGCACTGTCTGAAAATCAGGCATCGGCGATGCGTCAGGTCGTAAAGTCGCCATATCGTGCCAGCGTTATTGTCGCTCCAGCGGGCGCTGGTAAAACCTCATCGCTTAAAGCTGCCCGCAGTGCATGGGAGCAGGCCGGAAAAACAGTTGTTGGTCTTGCACCAACGGGTAAAGCTGCCGATGTCATGGTCGGTGAAGCTGTCGCGGATGAATCGATGACTATTGCTCGCGCATTGCGGGCCGGGAATGCGTCAACGCCTGGACAACGTGCCAGGGCGTTGGGCTGGGATAGAAATACTGTCGTTGTTGTTGACGAAGCAGGCATGGTGGCTAGTCCTGAACTCGTCGAGATTCTGAGCACGGTGAAAGCAGCAGGTGCTCGCACTGTCTTAGTTGGCGACCCTCAGCAGTACTCGGCAGTGAAAGCTCGTTCTGGTCTGCTCGCGACGTTGGCCGAGGCACTACCTGATGCTGTTGAACTGACAGAAGTATTCCGCCAGCGCAGCGAGAAAGAACGCGAGGCTTCTACCTGGCTGCGCAGTGGAGACGAAGGACTTATTGAGCGTGCTGCGCAATGGTATGCCGATAATAATCGTGTTCACGCGGGTTCTGTGACTGCGATGCTTGATGATGCTTTGGCGGGCTGGGCGAAAGATACTGAACATGGGAAACAGTCACTGCTTATTGCCTCTACCCGTGAACAAGTGGGTGCGCTTAATGCAGCGGCGCAGAAAACACGTGCCGACCGTGGCGAACTAGACCTTCAACAGTCGCGTATTCGCCTATCAGATGGGCTGGAAGCGTATATCGGCGATACGATTTTGACCCGCAGCAACGACTACGAGCTGGTGACCAGTGCCGGAGACGTAGTGCGTAACGGTCAGCGCTGGATGGTGGAATCTTTTACTGCTGATGGGTCTGCGCAGGTACGTCGCCTTGATGATACTTCCGCCACTGTGACGTTAAGTAGCGACTATCTACGAGATAGCGCGCAATTAGGCTATGCCTCGACTGGTCATTCAGCACAAGGTGCCACTGTAGATATTGCCCGTGTGGTCTCTGGCGTTGGCCAGTTAGATAAAGCCAGCGTGTATGTTCCGATGACACGAGGACGGGACGGAAACTTCCTGTATATCACCGAAGATCAACCCGGGGATTCTGATACTGGCCATGGCAAGACGCGGCTTAAACACCGGCGGGAATCCAAAGGATATGCCCGTGACCTGCTGGCTAATGCAGCACAGCGTGACCGTGGAGACGTTACCCCGCATACGTTGTATGGCCAGGCACGCCGAGATTGGGCGTTAAATCGTTTGCTGACTGGAGTAGTAAAAGATCCGTTTAAAGGCACTGCGATTGCTGCGTATATGAAAGGTTTTGAGCAGCGTCGAAGTAATCGTTTCCATGCGCACTTTGATAGGTCGCCAGAACTTGTCCTGGATAAGTCTGATGATATTAAAGGTGGAACAAGTGACGAGCGTGTTGCGCGCCGCCATGCGCAGTTTTTGGATGAGCGTGCGCAAGCGCAACAACAGCGAGAAGAGATAGCGCCGAAACTTGCGCAAGAAAAGTCCACGCTCGCCAGGTTGAAAGAGCAAGAC
>JABXHG010000425.1 GCA_013393545.1 Alteromonadaceae bacterium
TACAACTTCAGGGTGTTCTTTTATTTCAGCCAGATCTTTGACTTCAAAGCTGAGGCATACAAGGCGTTCCGGTGCTAGCTCGGGTGCATTCATCAGAATCTCTGAAAGATTCTCAGAAACAAAATACGGCAGCTCCTCGAAACCTCTTGCGAGTCCTTCGAGCAAACTTTCCGGTGTATTCAAGACCAGCTGGTTGACGTGGGAGATATTATTCGGGCTGGCTATGACAGCTGGGACAAAACCTTCCCAAGTTTTGACTAGTCCCGAAATAAGCCCTACAACATTGAGACCGCTGGCGTAATAGGCAACGAAAAAATCCTCGCAGCTCTCGAATTCGGACGAGAGGAACTCGAAAAACTTCCGCGTTTGGTCGAGATAGCTGCCCCGATCATTCATGAGACTATCGACAAGTTTGACGTTCAAGATATAGCTTTGCCGGAAGTCTTCATTTCGCATCGCTGCGATGACCTCTTTTGGATTGTCGATCGGAAAACCTGGATCAGGAGTGATGAATGCCCGTATCTGGATCAGAAACTTATTATCATTGGGCGACAAACGTCCTGAGTGAAAGAGTGAAGTGTATTGGTAGTAGGTATCGTCTAGATGGCCTTCCAGAATCAGAAAACGGGCAAGCTCTCCGTTTTCTCCGAAGTTTTCGAAAAGCCCCTGCATGCGGTCAGCGTCCAAACGCAATAGCTCGTTAAGCTTAGTCGTGCGCAGCGCTGCAATCTTTGATCTTAGGTCCCGTATTCGGCGTGAGCTTTTTTTCTTATTATCAGCTGCCTTACTTTCGATCTCTTCCTTGCGTTGTTGATAGGATTTCTGAGAATCCACCTCGCCTTGCAATTCGGTAACATTGATTGACTGTCTGTGATTATTGTTTCGATAGACCAAACGAGAAGCTTCGATAAGGTTTTCAAATGCATCGTGCGCGGCCAGCTGTTGCAGGGGGATCCATGCTTGGCCATCAAGACTAACGCTAAAAGAATTCGCTGGGAGCTTCTCAATCAGAGCCATAGCATAGGTTAGTCGCAACTCTCTCAAGTCCGAAGGCGTTTGTCTCTCGGCGACTTCAAGTCGCTTTTCGATTTCCTCAATCTCGGCCCCATACCGGTTTTCACCATGCCTAATGAGCTCCTCTTGCAGGTTCAATATTTCGGCAAGAGCACCTGCGCCGCGATGCAGCTCCTCAAAGTCCCTTGGATAGACATTTTTATAGATCAGGATCGCAAGCAGCTTATTGGCGTCGAGCAGATTCTCTCCATCAGCTTCCAAATTAGCCGAATAAATGGCGTATTCATTAAAGATATTCTGAATCAACCTCAGATCGTTCAGGTATCGTGAGACCTCTCTCAAAAACTGCCGATCAAGGCGCTCGTCGAGCTCAAGCCTCCTACCCTGCTTTAATACCATGTCTATCGAGTTCGATGTATTGATGATCGGTATGACAGGTATAATGAACTCGAAGAACTTGGTTCGATCGGTGTTGACAAACATGTCGTCGCGCAGGGCATAGAGGAACCTTATGGTACGTTCCATGCCTGCGTTCTTGTTCACGAGACTATTAATTTCGCGCAGTGTGACGAAAATCTCGGCGTCGTTAAATCGATCTATATCTTCAATAATCACAAGATCGTAACGGGTTGATTGGAAAAAGTATACTATTTCGTCTAGATGACGATTCAGTATAGAAGCCTGATCATCATGTGCGGGCTTTATCTCAACGTCCTTCAATGAGATGCTCTTGAGTGACAGACCGAAGCTCGCAACATAAAAGTGATGAAATGTCACCCAGAGGAATGTTACTGAGAGCGCGAAGATTCCCAGGTTGACTCCATTGCTAAACGCGAACGGAATGAAAAAGTTACCGCTAATAATACCTTCTCGATGATTAAGTATGTACCAAATCGCCAGAACCCCAAGCACTATGTAAAGAGATTTAAAAATCGACCCAACGCCAGGCGACTGAATTCTTTTGAACCGCGACAAAGGAAGTTTATTTGCGTCAGTACCATATAGCATCTGCTGCAAAATACTTCTCTCAATCTCTTGACGGCTTACCTTCTCGCCCCCCGTATCGGCCTCGGGAACGAATGCAGCGAGAGAGATATGAAGCGCAGGCCGCCGATACTTCTTCAAAAAAGATTGGATAATACTGCTCTTCCCCGACCCATAGGGACCCGTTAAGGCAATATTGTAAACGTTTTCATTGCTCGTCGCATAAAGAATAGCCTCGGAATATACGCCATCCTTGTCAGCATCATCTGTTGGCGCGAGGTCCACAAACTTCGATTGCATGTCGGCGGAGCGACCTTCGCTTTTCAGTAAAGACGCTATGCTATTGAGCCTTTTTGCAAGCCATTGCCTTAGGGCGGTGATATTTTTTTTCATAATATACTAAAATAAATTAAACTTAAATAAAAAAGCATGAAAGATTGCCTTGAACCATCTGCTCTTGACTAAGAATCTTTTTATTTATATTCCTTTTTGATTTGGGCTTACTATTAAATACAAGGTTCCATACTGGACCGTACATATCGCTGATACCAGTGACCGTCAGGTCACCGTTTCTGACCGATAGCGCGTCTGACTAGCTCCCTTCTAACGTCCGCTTTGGGTCGGAAGCGGTCGGCTTTTCAAAGCTTGCCGGAAATCACTTCTGCATCGCATTGCCGCACCCCATTTCGTTGCTTTATACAGACCCTCGCTTCTTATGTCGGGTGGCAGAAAAATGCATCATTCCGCATCAAAATCTTCCGTTATAAACCCGCCGCAGAATCGCGCAGCGGCGGGGCTCGAGTCGAGATGCAACGTTGCATCATTTCTGCCCCATTTGGCGCGCAGGCGGGGCGGGGAGTCGACGGCGCGCCGCAGGGTGAGAAGTCGGCCCGTCAGAGGGCCAACGCGGCCGCGTGCGAAGCGCATCGCGAAAATCCGGCCAGATGGGTAGGTGGATTCCTGCGCGCCCTACACGGGCGCCTAAAGCGCGCACAAAAAAGCCGCCCGGAGGCGGCTGGTCAACGTGGCATGTCGATCACATCCCGGGGCCTGGATCGCCCCCGGCACCACTGAGGTCATACTCCCGGAACCGGATCACCTTCTCCCCCACCAGGTCGTTGATCTCTTCGAAGACGGCTTGCAGCGGCTCGAGTTCGTTGGTGACGAACACCCTGGCCGCTTTCTCGATATCCCCGAAGCCGCCGGTGTTGTTCGGGATGATCCCCATCAACTGAGGCGGTAC
>JABXHG010000426.1 GCA_013393545.1 Alteromonadaceae bacterium
TATGTCCTCCAAATGTAGGTGGGAGGGGATAAGGCCATTGACGTTGAGCTTGCCTTCGCGCCACAGCTGCTCGTAGACAGGGATATCTTTGGACGGAACGGATGAGCCGAGGTAGCTACCATGAATTCGGCGAGCCTCAGAGGTCATGATCAGCGGGTCAAGGGTGATGGATGAGCCCGGTGCTGGCAGACCGACAGTGACAGTCAATCCTCCTGGAGCGGTCAACTTATATGCGGTCTCGAGTGCCTTGGGGTGGCCCGCCGCTTCGACCACGGCTGAAAACCTCTTCCCGGATGTTTCTGCTTCCTCGGGGGTCATTGCAGTATTAGCACCTAGTTCGATTGCCTTCGCGCATTTTTCGGCCTGCATATCAATACCCACGATTTCTCTTACGCCGAGCGCCGCTGCGGTAATAATCGCGGACATACCTACTCCGCCAAGACCAACAACTGCAATGGTGTCTTCCGGTTTTGGGTTAATCTCATTGAGGACTGCCCCGCCACCCGTTAAAATCGCGCACCCGAAAATCGCCGCAATGTCAGACGGAACATCCTTGCCGATTTTGACGATAGACTTTTCTGAGACGACGGCATAGGTTGCAAATCCAGAAACCCCCAGGTGATGCTGGATGATTTCACCGTCACGCGTAATGTGCCGGGTTCCGTTAATCAGAGTTCCGTCAGTGTTGGTCTTGGAACCAACTTCACAGGGAATCTTTCCGTCTGACTTACATCCAGCGCATTTTCCGCAGCGAGGAAGAAAGGTCATAACAACATTATCGCCAACCTCAAAGCCGTTGACTCCTGTACCAACGGACTCAATAACGCCGGCGGATTCATGACCCAGCAGCATAGGTAGTGGCCGTGGTCGATTGTTATTAACCACTGATAGATCGGAATGACAAAGGCCAGATGCAGTTATTTTGACAAGAACTTCACCTTCGCCGGGTCCTGTCAACTGCATTTCGGAGATGACGAGAGGCTTGGATTCTGCGTAAGGAGCGGATTCCCCAGAGCGCTCAAGTACGGCGCCACGAATGGTAATGGTTTCTGAAGTAGACACCAAATTCTCCCTTTCTTTTATAACGACGGAACTATTGGTTACGTGCATTAAGTTACTGCAGAACAGTAATCTTCACCATAGGTTAGACATATGCAAACCTCTACTTAATTAAGTGGAACATGTAGAATGCTCTATTTAGGTACTCCTGATGGTTCAACGCCGTCGTCGACCTATTTAGGCGGGACAGCCATGCAGGCTCTCTTGGAGCAGATTTCCGAATCGCGACAATGAGGTGGATTTCAGCAAATAACGAGCAAATGGCAGGAGAAAAACCGCATAGTGAGTTTTCTATCTCAAGTCTTAAACTTCATTAACGATGAATCAGGTGTGCCAGACTCCCTTTTCCAACGGCTGTCGCCCGACGAGCAACAGGCACTTCGAGAGTTTGAACTGGGATTCCGTTCGTCGCAACACTGGAAAGAGATCACCCAAGGAATACTTGCTGCGGCTGCCAACTTGTCTCGCAGCAAAGATAAAGAAGATGTCCTAGGCGACTTAGTAAAGTCAGCGCGATCAATCCTTCACGCTGATGTTGGCTACATCAGCCTAAACAACGGTGAATACCACGATACTTCCGTGCTGGTGACTTCAGGCGTCGTCACTCAACAATTCAAGGACATCAAGATTCCACTTGGAATGGGTGTATTGGGCATGGTGGCGTCTCGTCAAGGTAGCGCCTGGACCACTGATCACGCTTCAGACCCTAATGTAACTCACTTACCGGAGGTGGACGCCGCGGTTCAGGCCGAAGGCATTCGCGCCATCCTAGGAGCTCCACTCACCCATAACGGGGAAATAATCGGTGCATTGATGGTTGGAGAGAGGCGGAAACGCGCTTATTCTCCCAACGAAATCTTAGTATTGGAATCCCTGGCTTCTCTAGCTTCTATTGCATTAGAAAAGGCTGAACTCATTGCATCTCTAGAACAGTCTGTCGAGGCATTGCGCTCTGCCCATCAAAAGAGCGAAGAACAGGTGAACGAACTCCAGTCACTTACCGACGTAGATGCAATTCTTACGCGTTTGCTAAATCAGGGAGCTCGACCTGAATCCATTGCTCACTTCGTGTCTGAGCGGCTCAATACTTCTACGTGGATATTCAATGAGGCTGGAGAGCTCCTAGTCGCCTTCCCTAATCAGAGTGTTTCTTCGGAACTGGAGAATGTGGTTTCTCGTGCCCAGAATGAAGAATCCCTCGTTACAGAAGGCGGCTATTCGGCCATTGCTCTTAGCGTTCATGAGCGGTCGCTTGGTGTGTTGTCCGTAGGCACGACAGTGGATGAAGCCGGCTCACGAATTATTCATCGAGCTTCCGCAACTTTGGCTACTGCATTAGTTTTCCGGGAAACTTTGGCCGCGGCCGAAGCCCGACAAGTCGATGATGTGCTGCGAAAAGTTGTGGCCGGCACGGCTAGCCGTGAAGACGTGAATCGGTTGCGCAAATTGACCGGCTTTGATGTGAATGATTTCGAAAAAAGCTGCATTGTTTCAATTGAAACCGTGGACTTGGACCTAAGAGCCAGTACCGTGAATTCCGTACTCGCGGGAACAGGCATCGCGTTTGCCCATGAAAGCCACATTTGTGCGCTGGTGCATTGCGCCGTGAACATTTCCCAGAAGAGTGTCGAAAACGCAATGGAGCCGTTGCTGGATTGGGCAAACGCGCGTCAAGGCGATTTGTTTATTGGAGCAGTGCCATTAGCGAGGGACTTGGAATCTATTTCCCGACAGCATGAAAAATCCTGCGCGCTCACCCGAAGCCTGAGGCAACTCAGCCTGACGGGTCGAGTGGCAATGCCAGACAGTTTTGGCAGCCTCGGATTGTTGCTTGGAGCCAGCTCGGAGTCTGTAGCGGACATCGTGGAAGCCACTATTGGAGAGCTACTCTTTTATGATGAGTCTCATAGCACTGAGCTCGCGCGAACTGCACTGGCGTACTTGGAAAAGAATCGCAATGTGGCAGATACAGCACGCGAATTGTACGTGCATGAAACTACGGTTCGGCAACGGCTCGACCGAATCAAGATCATCCTTGGTATTGCATGGG
>JABXHG010000427.1 GCA_013393545.1 Alteromonadaceae bacterium
GGGGTAGTGTGTCCAGGCAACAGAAATTGATCACCAATTAGCCAATAATGGCCGCACCTGAGCGGTCATGGCGGTAAATCGCCCGGTCTGCGAGACTGGCTAAGTGGCTATGAGAAATCCGGGCTAGTGAACACGCTCCCTGTCCAAAAGCTCTTTCAATGGCAGTGGAAGAAATGAACGTGCCTTCCGGGTAATGGCCCTTTCATGTTTTTGCCAAAGCACCCCAAGATAGATGATACCAAGCCCAATCGCGGTTAGCGCGGCCGGGAACAACCAGCTGTCTTTAAAAACATCGAACGCCAGATACCCCAGATAACCACAACCGCCAAGAGCACCAAAGACAACGAAAACCCTGCGAACCAACGACACACCAACCCCTATCATGAAAAGATTGATGCAGAAGTATAAGAATTTTGAGAGCTCGCTGTCTGAATGCTGGGACGACAAGCCGCCCCAGAATGCAATCACACCAAACAAATAAACCCAAAAAGCATAATCCGCTTCTTTCTGTGAGCGAATATCAATCCAGAATGCTAAGGCTATCATTAGCAAACCTGCATACAGGGAAACCAGTTTTCGCAACTCCCAGGTATGGTCTCCGCCGGAAATCATCGCGGTAATGTCCATCGTCATGTACCAAAGCGTTACCGCAATGGGCATGATCAGAAACGGGTATTTGTACTTCCAGGCAACAAGCGTTCCAATGGCTAGCGTGCCCAACTCCATATACAACCAGTGCCACTTTATGTACCGGTGGTAATCCCTGTATACCGCGTCATCAGGCCAGATGCCGAGCCATTGCTGCACGCCATATATCGCCAGCGGCGTCAAACAAACTACAAACGTTGCGCAGATGCCCGCAGGAATCGCCAAATTCTTTGCCGAAAATGAATGGCTGAGTTTTAAACCAACCCCGGCATAAAGAAGCGAGATAAAAAATATGCCAGCACCTCCGAAGGACTCCCAGCCAAGATTCATGAACAGGGTCATAGCCCCAATCGCTATCAGCCCACCAAGGTAATAAAGCACATGAGTAAACGTAAATCTCGGCACATCCTGAGATTGAGAAACCAAAAACTCGTAGAGATCCTCTGCTTGCTGAAACGAAATCACCTGGTTAGCAGCGGCATCTTTCAATTTCTTCTTTGTGACATCCACCGTTGGTCTCTCCATCTACCGCCATCCAAATGGGCGAAGTCCATGGGGTATCGATGCGTATCCACTAAACTGGGGGGAAGTCCAGGTCGCTGTGCAGGCGATTGTTAAATCCTGCCCAAGGCATGCTGAACTGCCTGCTCTGCATGTATTTCTGTAGTGTCGTACAGTTTGATATCTGTATCCGAGCCCTGGATCAACAAACCTATCTCCGTACACCCCAAAATTACGCCTTGTGCTCCGCGCTCTGCCAATGATACTACAACACCCAAATACTCAGTTTTCGAATCGGACTTGATCACACCTTGACACAGTTCATTGTAAATCACGGCATGAATACTCTCTCGTTGGGACTCATCCGGCACAACAACTCGGATACCATGATCACGCAGACGACCAAGGTAAAACTCCTGCTCCATAGTAAACCGTGTCCCAAGCAGCCCCACACAGGTTACGCCATCCTTTTTGAGGACGCTGGCCGTAGCATCTGCGATGTGAAGAAGGGGGATACTTACTGCACGCTCAATTTGGGAAGCGACTTTATGCATCGTGTTGGTACAAAGAACCAGAAATTCTGCACCTGCCGATTCAACTGATTGGCCGACTGACCCCAGTATGTCACCTGTTGCACGCCAATCTCCTTGGTGCTGCAACGTCTCAATTTCACCAAAATCGACACTATAGAGAACGAGCTTTGCTGAATGGAGCCCGCCGAGTTCGTCTCTTACTCTCTGGTTGATCAGTCGGTAATAAGTCTGAGTTGATTCCCAGCTCATTCCACCAATGAGACCTATTGTTTTCACAAGGAACCTCTATGACTGGCTGAACAAACGGGGCTGGATCGCCCAACTGGCCGCGACCGCGAATAACCATGTAACGGACATTCTCCGGGGCCGTGTGGGCACTCTGCAAAGCATCCCATACCGTACCCGCCTCCTGTCCACCGACTGTTCGGATTGTGGCGCTCCGCTCTTCGTCTGTGATCTCTAGCTGATCTAAAGCTTCACAGGCATCAAGTGCGGAATTTACGAGCCGGCGAACCAGCTTCCAATCTGTGGCCATGAATCCCTTCTCCTGTCTCCGGCCTTGTATTCATAACGAGGCTGTAGAAAAACTCCCGCCCCTTTGTCTGATCGCACTCCTACGTAAAATCTGGTCGTGGTTTTCGAACGTGAGTGCTCCAGATATTAAGAATAGGCGCCATTTTTAGCTCATTTATTGACCGATCTCGGATCGTGATGGCAGCTCAATCTGGCAGTACCTCGAACTTTGGCAGGTCCCCTAACCCCTCATCCCACACAGCTTTGCTGGATGAAAAGATGTGCGCTGTTGGCACCATCGCGATTTCAGTGTCCAAGCACCCTGCTGGAACGACGAGTAAGCCTGGGATCTGAGTGTTTGGCAATGCTGAGCCACACAACTTACAAAAGCTTTTATTATGACGAGTGCCTGGAAGCGTAAAGGACGTCACAGCATCTGCACCCGACCGCCAGACCAATTGCGCTGACAGTGAGAATAGGTTTGCCGCATGAGCCGAGCCTGTATCTTTTTGGCAATGCTGACAATGGCATAGGTAAAAGCCATCAAAGTCACCTTTTACCTCAAAGCTCACGGTGCCACACAGACAAGAACCGCAATGATCAGTCATCAGAATCCTTTCCATGGCATGTGGGTGAAACACTCATACGCTTGCAGCATGCGCGCCTGCGGAATGGAGCCGAAGGCGCAGTGTAGTGGGCGTCGCCGTGCCTGCGTTGGTTAGGCCTTTACGTACCACTGTTCCCTTCGTAACCGATCAGCATCGTCAGGCTAACAAGGAGTATTTACCGGCGAGCTGGGAGTGTCAATCTCACCACTGTACTTCAACCCAATCCGCTCCTCGCCATAACCGTGCCGATGATTACCAACAGAAGTAAAGGA
>JABXHG010000428.1 GCA_013393545.1 Alteromonadaceae bacterium
CCAGGATGCTCACTTGTCAGACTTGTTTTTCTCGACAATCCATCGGATAAGGACAACAAGGGACCAAAAGAATACTATGTACGCGCTTAATTGAATACCCCAGTCAAGATCGCCTTTAATCGCGGCATAAATGAGCACAATCAGTACCGAAATTCCGCCGAAGATTAGGGCATCGTAAAGTTTTTTGCGCACCGTGTATCCTTCTTTTCTGCTATCCAACTTATATAGACCCAAGGGTAGCCGTTAGGTTACGGCTTACAGTTTCCAGCTTCTTTTACCTTGACCCATTCCCCTGACCCCAATCGAGTCTGCAGACAATCATTCCGGTTGAAAATTGGTGGCGCTATAATCACGTCCGTAAATGTTGAAAACGTGGCAAAGGGCATAGCTTGACAAACAATTCTAGCTACGCGACCCCAGAAGCTCGGCAGCTTGTCATCAAAAGAGCAAACACCCGCCGAGGCTGCAATGCCTGCTCCTGCAAGCAATCGAATAAGAACAACCACTGCGGACACGCTTTTCTTTACTTAACCCCAGGGATCAGTAAGGCCCCCTCAGTCACGAACGGAAAAGATCCCCGAGCGTTGATATCTGATTTCTCAGTCCAACTTTCGGGGAGCAATTCACCCATAGCTCCCGGGAGTTGTTTTTGATGATTTCCTAGGCACCGCCCGTAGGAGGCTTGACGGAAAAGCTTTTCGAAGCACTCAACAGCAAGTAAAACACAGTGCCGACTAGTAATGCATACGAACTTAACCGCACATCATGCTGCAATGATACTGCACCAATAGCTACCGCAAAGGATCCTACGCAAACGATGAGAAGCAATCGACTCCACATTTTCAAAGCACCATCAATTTTTAGCCGCATGGCTGTTTCAATTGCTGAGCCACTGAAACAGATAGAAACAAAAATAATGAGGAAGTAGCCGCTCGTGAAGAATTCTGTATCGCGTGCGAAAACTAGGGTTGCCCCAAGCCAGATCGCTGCAAGAATCCTCAACCCCCATACGAATATTCTCAAGCGCTGTCTCAAATCCACCTTTCCCCATTTCTGCAATTGAATTCTCTGATCGTTGAAATAAATACTCGGGTAGAAGATAAATCAATCATCCGATACCACTACAATCTATTAACAAGGAAAAGACATGGGCCAGTATGCGATCTCTGCTCCACTGCGGTGAGTCAAAAGGGCCGGATGCGTACCCGGCAGGAACACCTTGCGCTCACCTAGACACTTGTTATCCGCTGTTGCAAAAGTTGCAGCGGCGGCCAATGCTCCGCATGCAGCCCTAACTGGAAGTCCACTTATCACAGTTGCACACAACCCTCCGACACCGCCAATTTTCAATGTCTCAGATCTGGTGAAAATTAGATCAGATGTAGGGTAGTTTCCCCAAACCATTGAATTCCGATAGTAGGGATCTGCAAAAACGCGCACGTCGGGATCGTTTTCTGGAATCGCGACGTCTTGGATTAGGGTATCTCCCTCAATTCGATAACCTGTGTCTACCGAGTTTCCTTGCCCATCTTCTGCCCAGGCCGGGTCAACAATGTATTCAGGATCCGTGTCATATTCGTTAAAAACCAGCACATATCCCGTTTCAAGCAACTCAAATTTTTTCCCAGGTGAATAGAATCTTATCTCGCCCGAGCTTTCGGCTGTTAGCGTAGTTACTAGCTGCATTCCGTCAGAACGTTCAATAATATCGACTGATTCTTGAAGTTCACCCTCATTATGCCCACCCATAGATACTGAAATATCAAGTTCTTCGCTTGAGATTACGGCACCGTCTTCCAGGATCGTGCCGGTTCCTGTAACCGGACTAGGATTCTGTGTATTTTGGATAACAGCTTGTTGGACGGACAAAGGAATCTCAGACGCATTCGAGAAAGCACCCTCCACAGATGCCCCTTCATTAGTTGAAGCTGATTTGGCAGATCCTCGATTCACTACATATCGAGGATTCTCCTGCTCGAGACGCGCATCCTCGAACTCCGTCTGCAGAATTGGATCGGCAGCCGCAGCCGTGACTGCTGGAGATGCTGCGCAAATTACAGCCATAGAAACTGCCGCAATTGCGGCCCTCATTGAAAAGTCTTGCATAGGAACTTCTTTCGATAGAAAACGGAAAAGCCAACCGAAATACCCCCTTGGCTACGCAACAGGAACTCTATTCATTCAGCGTAGATTCGTACATGCCATTTTCAGAAAGATACATTCTCGTTACATCAAAATAACAAAACAGCAACAATCTACGCGCGCGCAGCTAATGTTTTCCGACAAACCACCAGGTCGATTCAATATAAGATTCCCTACGGGCACGCTGACTGTATTTTCAGGAACGAAAGTACCCCTTAATCCAAGGGTAAGGAACGTAAGGGGATGCAGACAGAATCTTAAAGGTTTTCTAGAGGAATCGTTCCTACACCGTTAGAGAGCGCAAGAAAGCTGTTGCTGAGTACCGCCGGACTGAGTCGGTAGGTGAAATTGTTCGTCATTTGGGCTATCCCGGTATTTGAACAATGTATAAATACCTGCGGAAATCACTTACACGGTTGCAAACCCCGCAAGCAAGCCAAGATGCTGCGATCATATCCGTGGAGGGTCAAACTTGAAGCAGTGCAGATGTTTCGTAGCGGATTGCATCGGCGCGTATACCGCACTGAGTGTCTGCGGGATGGGTGCCGCTGCCGCATGTTTCCAGCTATGGTGAAATGGATGCGAAGGAGCAACCAATGAAGAAGAATCTTGTAGCAATTCTGAGGATCTAAATTCTGGCTGCGTTGCTCATGCTCTCACTCGCTTTGACCATGAATGATCTAGTATTCGGCATTGTTGCCTCAGTAATTTGTACTGTGCTTCTCGCTTTCTTCTTAGGCCGCGACTACCCCGAGCTTCGCTGATCTGAGTGAGCCCCTCGTGTAATCAACCGGCAGAAAGCTTCTATTGAAATAGCGAACAGGGTATGCGCATGTCTACCCCGGTT
>JABXHG010000043.1 GCA_013393545.1 Alteromonadaceae bacterium
TACTCTGTCTTTTGTGCTGAAGATCCCGGGCTGTCCGCGGCTTTTTGGCTTTAGCAGGTCCTGATCTTCCTAGAAGGGGGTGGTTCTGGTTGTTACGTCCAACTCGTTTGAGAGCCCGCCCGGGCCTGATTTTTTTTTCTCTTTTTTTTTTTTTTTTTTTTTTTTTTTTGGTTGGTGAAGTTTACGTAAAAGTAAAGGGTGTTTTTAGGACGGTTTATTTGGGGTGGGGTATGCAAAATGAAAGTGGTTGCGTGCCAGAGGTGCCATGAATTGTAACAAACGCGATGTAATGGCCGGGCGGAGAATAAGGAAGGGAGCGGATTAAATCTGGGGATGCCGGCTCACCTTACATCGGTGCAAAGCGTGAGCCGGTTCTTCTGGATACTCAGGACAGATCTTCTCTGAGTTGTCGTTTCAGTAGTTTGCCGGCGGTGTTTTTGGGTAATTCTTCAGCAAAGTGAATGTGTTTTGGCAGCTTGAAGTTCGCCAGTTTTTCACGCGCATGGTCCATCAGAGCGGCGGAGTCTTCAGTATAGCCGTCTTTGAGAACGACAACAGCGCAGATGGCTTCAATCCATTTCTCATCGGGCACGCCGATAACCGCGACTTCTGCTACAGATTCGTGCTGATAGAGAGCTTCTTCCACGTCTCGGCTGGCAACCAGCACGCCGCCGGTATTCACAACGTCTTTGATGCGGTCAACTATGTAAATGTAGCCTGCTTCATCCTGGTAGCCCAGGTCACCGGAGTGAAACCAGCCGTTTTTGAAGGCCTCGTCGGTAGCTTCAGGTTTGGCCCAGTATCCGACCATCAGTTGTGGTGAGCGATGAACCAGTTCGCCCTGGTCCCCGGGCTGGCACTCTTTTCCGGTAACCGGGTCGACAATACGGGTCATAACGGTTTGCATGGGGCGGCCGGCGGAGGAGGGGCGCTCAGAATGTTCTTCCGGTAGCAGGACAGTTGCCAGAGGCGCCATTTCACTTTGGCCATAGCAGTTGTACAGCCCCGCCCCAGGCAGTTTTCTGCCAAGCTCCTTGACCACCTGTTCGGGCATGATAGAGGCACCATAGTACAGCTTGTCCATATGCTGCAGTTTGTCCGGGTTGAACTGCGGATGGTGTAGCAGGGCAATCCAGACGGTTGGCGGGGCAAAAAACGCATTCAGCTGTTCACTTTCCAGTAACCCCAGTATCGCATCCGGTGTGGGCGTGTTGATAATACGGCTGTAGCTGCCGCTGAGCAGCATAGGCATGGTAAATACGTGCATCTGTGCAGAGTGGTATAAAGGCAGTGCTGCCAGTGAGCGGTCGCCAGCGCGGATGTTCAGATGGTACTGGCAGGCACCATAGTGTGTCATCAGCGAGCGGTGGGTATGCATGGCCCCTTTGGGGTCTGAGGTGGTGCCGGATGTATAGAGAATCTGCACTACGTCTGTGTCGGAAAGCTCCACATCAGGTGGCGTGTCGTTTCCGGCCGTGAGGGCAAGCTGCAAGGCATCACAGGGGCTTTCGTCACGCTTGTCTGAGCTGTCATGTCCCCGGTGAAGAGTGCCGTAAATGCTCACTTCGACGGTTGTCTGCACCACATCGATTTGCGGCTGCAGATCTGTGTCAAAAAACAGAGCTTTGCAACCGGATTGTTCAAGTATATAGGTAAGCTCCTGACCTATCAGCGCATAATTAACCGGCACATGAATCAATCCTGCTTTTGTGCAGGCAAGCCAGAGCAGTAGATAGGCATCTGAGTTTTTACCATAAGCACCAACACGGTCTCCCTTTGCCAGTCCAAGCCCGATCAGTTGGTGAGCCAGGCGGTTTGAGGCCAGGTGAAGCTCTGAATATGTCCAGGCGCGCTTATCAAATGCCAGCGCGGTTCGGGTGCCGTGGGTGCTTGCAGAGCGAGCAAGCGCATCGCCTATGGTGTTGCGCAGGGCCCGGTGAATGCCCGCGGGTAGCTGGCCAGTGGCTGTGGTTTGAGAGTCTGTCATGCAAGTACCTCTTTTACTGTTTTTATATTGGGCTGGTGGCATTAACTCAAAGAAAAGGGTGTGTCGGGAATGATCTGTCAGGTCGAAAAAATTGACCTGATCGGTCAATCAGCTGTTCAGAGCCTGAATATTATACTGACCACTGCGAAGGGCTTTTGCCAGTCCAGCGTTTAAAGGCCCGGCAAAATGAAGCGGTTTCGGAAAAGCCCACACGCTCGCTGACGTCTGCCACACTGAGGTTTTCCGTACTCATAAGCTTTATGGCGTACTCCCGTCGTAATGACGTTTTAATGGCACGCAGAGACGTACCTTCCTGTTGTAGCCTGCGGCCGATGCTTCTGGGCGTCATATGCAATAACCGGGCGAGTTCATCCAGGCTGGGCATATTGCTAAGGCCCCGGCTTGCCAGCAGGGCACGGACATGGTTGCGCAGACTGTCGTCGTTTACCGGTCTGTGCAGAATATAGGCCGGTGCTTCCTTAAGAAATACGTCCAGCTCTGCTTCACTCCGGGTTATGGGCAACTGCAGATATTTTTCGTGCAGGTTGAAACCACATACAGGTTCGCCAAATCGTAATTCAGTCGGGAACATGGCACGGTACTCATTCACGTGCCGGGGCGCGGGGTAGCTGAATCGGGTTGTGGCGAAAGGGATCTGCTGGTCTACCAGCCAGCAGGCGAATCTTTGCCACATCAGAAGCAGGAACTCCTGCAGCAGGTGGTCTGTATCCTGGCTGTCATCTTCCAGGCTGAGGCGGAAAAATACCAGCTTACTGCTGTCACTTTCTTCCAGGCCTATGTCGACGTTGTTGCAGGCTACGCTATAAACCCGGGTACTCTTGCGTAATACCGCTCCGAGGGAGGCTGACCCCAGGCAGTAGTCTGCCATCAGCGCAAAGGTGCCATTTTTGCAGGGGCTGGTAGATAACCCCATGAACTCATCACGGGTTGTCCGCCACACATTTTTAATCAACAGGGTGAGCTGCTGCTCTGTAATCAGTTGTCCGGGGTTATTCAGCCACTCAACAGGGATTGCGGCACCTTCAAGCAGAGTGTTTTTGCTGAACCCCTGTCTTTCGGCGCCGCGAATTGAGGCTTGGAGGTAATGATTTGCAATGTGGGCTACAGATTGCGATTTGGGCATATCTACAGTCGTTCAGGTGCATGTTGTGTCAATTTTTTCGGCTTGTACGGCCATTCCCGGTGAACAGGATAACCCTTTAAATGACTGGTTGCCTGAACAATCAGATTAATAGCGGGGTTACCCATGTCCGGACACCAGGGAGATGCTGTGGAGCTGTTTTTCCGATCTTGTGGTGCCTCATGAAACCCTTCTTGATGTGGGGCAGGCGGTGAGCGCAAGGGAAGAAGTGTTGGCACTGACTCTGGACTATGTGCCGCAGCGCCAGACGATCGGCCAGCGAATCGCAGATTTCCAGAGCACATGGTTTAAACTGGGCGGATGCATGGGTGCAGACAATTTATGCCGGCACATCTGAGATAATGAAAGAGGTGATTGCCCGCTCCATGCTGGGCAAATAGATGATCCGTTTTTTGAACCTTCACGATCTGAAACTTAGAGGACGTAGCAAACAAACTGCCCCCTGCCGAAATTCTTTCATG
>JABXHG010000429.1 GCA_013393545.1 Alteromonadaceae bacterium
CTGGGCTGGTATCCGGACCATCGATGAACATGTAAAGCAAGCGCGTTGTGCTCTAGAGTTCGGTACTGACCTGGACGAAGCATTCAATATCAACGTCGCAAAGATGCGTGTCTCACTTCCCGCACAATTGAAGAAGATGCTGACCCGTCCGATCGAGGAGCTTTGCTTGGAGGCCAATGCTGCGTATCGCCGCAGCATTCGAAAGGCTATCGAAGCTGAAGAAGCGGAGCCGAATGCCGAGACTTCCACGATGGGTAGCAGTGAATCAGGCGCGACGATTGGCCTGGCGATCAAAACCGCAGCAGCGAGAACCGGCAACTTTGAAGCGCTTAAAGCAATCACCACGCTCCTGCGCGAGGAAATGCCCGAGGTCGCTGACCACCTCGGACTCTAAACCTCCAGTACAGGCTGTGCAGTGCTAACGCCAAAGCGCTGGCAGTTCTCCCTCAGAGGGCATTCAGAGCAACGTGGTGCTTCTGGAGTACAAACAGTACGGGCCAGCTCGAATAGCCCTAAATGGGCAGACCTGGAGTCTGGGTTCATGCTGAGCATTCGGGCAATGCTCAGCCGCCCCTCACTTTGTCGGTTGCGAGTCTCATTATCGACCCCTTGGTAGCGCGAGGTAACTCGGAGAACGCCCTTTACAGCAATCACGGGTTCCTCGCTTCGAGTACCGTTCGAGCCTTGCGTGGGAACTGCCAATTCCAGGTAGTTAATGATCGCAGGAGTTAGAGTCGGCAATTTACTGCGGTCAATACGTGGCTCCCACAAGGCCGCAGGCTCGATAACCATTTCTCGTACAAGGTCTTTCAGCCGCTGTACACGATTGGCGAATTCGGGCCCTGAGAACACCGAAAAGACCATCTCCAAAGTTTCCTCTGGAATCGCTCTATTAGGTTCTACTTCTGGAAGAGAATCAATGAGCGGCCAAAGCATGCGAACTAAGGAAGGAGAAGCACGCTCCAAAAGAATTTCAGACACCACTGCTTTCCAACGCGAATCAACGCGAGCCCAAGGGCTCATCAGTTCCCGAGAAGGTATGGCGTTAAACCAATTAGCCAGGGACTTAGAAGCCTCGCGTGACGTAGTTTGGTTTTCCACCTTGGCAGTTAATGCTTTGAGCACCGCACCGCCAACTGCACTCCCCAGTCGGGGAGGAACGGCGTTTCCAATTTGTTTAAATGCAGCGCTCGGAGGTCCAGCAAAACGGAAATAGTCCGGGAATGTCTGCAATCGGGCAGCCTCACGAACGGTGAGAGTACGAGACTCGCGAGGATGAATAAACCCGTAACCGTCCTTTGCGATGTGCGCGGTGATTGTCCGAGACAAGTCATTTTCGTCTAAACGCTTGTACTTGTCATTGAAAATATCGCTCCGGTATCGACGCAAGTGATCCGGCAAATCTGAATACTTGGTCTCCGAGGTCATCATTTCAAATGCGATTCGATCATCTTCGCGCACCGGACGCGTGATGTGATCATAGAGACGATTCTTTTCCGATTCGGAGATGCAGCGACGAATAGACTTCTGGAACTCACTTTTCGGGCCGTCATACTTTGTCCAGCCATGAGCCCCACCCTCAGGACGCCATCCGGGAACAACCTCTGGCATGTCGCCAATGGCGTTCCAAACGGTTACCTTCGAAGTCGCTTCTTCCGGCCATTCGAAGTGTAAATTTCCCTTTAGAGCGACAAGAATTAGACGTTGACGGAACTGAGGCACACCGTAGCGCCATGCGTCGACAACGCGGAAAGAAACGCTGTAGCCGATCTGCTCTAATTCTTCGATCATGTTGCGAAGAATGAACATTTCATTGTCCAGTGCCATATCTGGAACGTTTTCCATGATGACGGCTTTAGGGCGAGCCAACTGGACAACCTCTAAATACGCTCTCCATAGGTCTCTGCGGGCGTCATGGGGGTCACGCTCACCATTCTCCACGAGATATCGAATACCGGACCTACCGGCCTTAGAGAACGGCTGGCAAGGAGGTCCACCGGCCAACACTTCAATCCCGCAATTGACCATGAGATTGGCAACACGCTCTACGTGTTCGGCACTGGCTAGATCCCACGACACAGACATACCTGGGAATTGATGAGAATGTGTTTCCACTGCATAGTCGTAGTGGTCGACACCAAAGACAACTTCAATGCCAGCATCTGTTAGCCCAAGGCTCAGACCACCCGCGCCGGCAAAAAGGTCGGCAGCCAACAGTTTCCCCTGTTTACGACGAGAATCGCAGTACTCTTTTAGCTCTTCTTCCGTCGAACAATGATCATCATGCGGAGGCAGCACCAAATAGGGGCCTCTAATTTGTTTTACGGCATAAGGATCAAGCTTAGTCACTCACCTAATATAGCGTCATATTTCGGCCATAAACAAAAGGCAAGCGCACTGTAATTGCCGCTCATCGGCCCAATACAAATGAAATGACCTATAAGACCAGGCCAGCGACTTTTGTAAAACGCCAAGCGATCTTGTTGGGCGAAACTTTAATTATCTAGTCTCCCCCAAAGGTGGGCACCCAAAAGCAACAGCGAGCGCCACTACGCCTGTTCTTCTTGCCCCGAATGGGACTTGGCCTTTCGGTACCAGTCAATGCAGAACAAGATGAGTCCTAGGCCGGCCGCGATGAAGACCACGATGAGTGACCATGTGGCGGCGGAGAGGATGTAGTTAACAAACGCGATAAACGCTACAAGAGCAAGAACTAATGCTCCGACCAGCACATTAATCTCCTATCAATGCAAACACCCCCGTGCTACAGATTGAAACTGCAGCGCGGGGGCGTCATGGCGTTTATTAGCTAGTACCCTTAGGAACATCACCATTAGGTGCTGCAGAACCACGGGACTCGAGCTCATCCAGCTGAGACTGCAACAGAGTCTTCAGGCG
>JABXHG010000430.1 GCA_013393545.1 Alteromonadaceae bacterium
ATCAGGGGCGGCCCGTCAATAGGGCGTTGCACAGAAAAATCCAGGAGCTGCGTGGAAAGGGTTTCAGTATACGCAAAACGGCTGAGCTTGCAGGTTGTGGTGTCTCTACAGTGCAGCGTGCATTGAAGAACGCTGAATCTCCAATTTCTCATGAAAGCGTTTGTGTGTAGGTCTGGCCATTGATTGGCTACCCTGATGTGGACTGAAAGAGCTTTATAAACAAAACATTATGTAAAGACTATGTGCGCGGATAGCTGCCCCCTATGCAAGAGACTCTCTTTGGCCCTATGCAGAATACGTTTTTCCTCGTCTGTTCTGAGTGAGAGTCCATCGGTATATTGCGAGGGGTGCCTTGAAATTCTCAATTTTCCAGGAAGTTGAGATGTTGGAGAGTGCTTGCAGGAATAAGTGTTTTCCATGCGTCCAGAGTGATCTCTGAAAGAGTGCAGTTGTGACATTCCTAGCTCTCCTCATTCATCTCAATGGGGTTGACAAATGGGAATCATTCGCGTTATAGTGTGTTGACTAGGCATAAGCATTTCTTGAACCGGGCAACCCTCCATAGGGTTCGTTTCCCGGCCTTTTCTTGTGTCTAGCTGATCCGTTCAGACCTCGCGCTTTCACACTGCCCCAAGGCTGGTGGGATCGTTCGTGTCTGGATACTCGATACTGGAAATTTTCCCTTAGAAGACTCTAAGGGTTTTTTTCCGGTCACCACTGAAATTGAGAAGGAGAAAAGCCGATGATGAATAACGTAGCGCACATTTCACAGGCCCTACCGGGGGCTGGTAAGACTCAAGCGTTTATCGACCATGTAGCAGATGGAGAACTCGAACGGGGCATCGTTCTTGCGCTGCCCACACTCAAGCTAGTTAATGACGTGCATGAACGGCTATGGGGTGCTGGTGTGGATACCATCAAGATCACTTCTGAGACTGGTTCTGGGACTTCTCACGCTGTTGAGATGGTATTGGATGACCGGAGGGAGGATGATCCCCTTGTGCTGGTGGTCACTCATGCGTGCTTGAGGCTGATTGATCCGATGTGTTTGGTGGGGTGGAACCTTGTAATAGATGAGGTCCCTGATATCTCGAACACAGGGAGCCTGACTATCTGGAAGGCTACATTCGAGACCTTTTGCGAGCCGTATATCGACATTGACGAGGGTGGGCTGACAACGCTGAAAGCGGGCAATAAGGCACTGTTTGAGAAGGTGTCGGAGGAACACAGCAAGGATAAATTCATTGTGGCAGCGTCAGTATTCAATGCCTTGGTAGACAGTGACGTCGATGTTTATGTGAAATACCAGAAGGCAAAGGGTAACTACCGGATGGGGTGTGTGGGGTTCCATGACTATGTCGAGTGTTTCCGTTGTGCTGATGAGTCTCATTTGCTGGGGCACGCTGTAGAGCGGTCGCTGTTGTATCTGCACCTTGAGGCCAGCGGATTTGAGTTCAAAGAGAGTCGATATCAGCCTGAGTTTCAGTCCTACAAGATGAGCCCGACATTGGTGCCGCTCTACAAGGGGGACAGGTTCTCAAAGACGGTGTTGTTGACCAACGATAAGGGCGAAGCCAAGACAACTTGGGAAAGTGATGTATCAGGCGAGAAGGTGATTGATAACGCCATGGGGCACAATGGGACTGCATCTATTCTCACTCAGGTTCACTCTTGGTGTGAATACGACTTCTCCGATGAACACATGATCCAAACAGGCTTTGACGCCAGGGGCTTGAACACGTTTACAGGTGTCAATCGGACGCTTAATTTGATTCACGGAAACAGCAGCGGTATTGAAGACGGGCTTAATTCAATGATGCTTGGGCGTATGGGTATCGACGAAAAGCGGGGGAAAGCAGCAATCCACTATAGTCGCTGCCTTGAAATGATGATTCAGCATATCTGCCGGACTTCGATCAGGACGTTTGAGGCTCAGACAGTGCCGACTGTGCATTATGTGCCCAATGAGTCCATGGCCGAACAGATTGCAGAAGCCCTGAAAATTGATTGTGAGATTGACCGTTCAATAATGATTGATCCGCCTAAGCGTGTCACAGAAGCCAAAGCGAACCGTGAAGCCAAGAAGTCTCAAGCCAAGGCATTACTTGCAGAGGGTAAGCAGAAAAAAGAGATTGCCGAGTTCCTTGGTGTGACCCCAAGAACTATCACAAACTGGCTGAAAGCATCGTAAGTCTAGGAACTCCATTCTCTCTCCGGGATAGCGACCACTATTCATAGTCGGTCAGAAAGAGCAGAAATGACCGCTTATTCTACCACGCCCCTTCTAAATATTCCTCACAGTGCCTCTCACAGCCTTTAAGCTGGCACCCTGAACCCTACCAGTAAGCTCTAGAAATCGCTCAAAGGCCCGCACAAGGCGATATGGAGCTGTCTTAATCGGATTAAGGGTGTTCTCAGGATAAAGCTCAGAAGTTCTGAGGGTTTGCACCAATTGTGGAAAAGTCCCTGTCCATCCTCTCATCAAAGCCCTTTTACATGTCTGACATGTAATAACCTCACCATGAGGAAATAGAAACAACCCTCCATCTCACGACCCCCAATGGTTGAAGTCAGAACACCCCGTTCAAAGCACTGGCGATATGATCCGGCTTTAGGTGTCCGTAGTGTCTTACCACCATAGTAACGTCAGAGTGTCCCAGCAGCTTTGCCACAGTTAACAGGTCAATACCAGACATGACCAGCTGAGAAGCAAAGTTATGTCGCAAGCTATAAATGACAAGCTTCTCAGGAAGCCCACCAAGCTCCTTAATCTTCTTCCATGGCTTCACCATGGCGGTATCAGCTAATCGATTCCCTGTCACCGTGGAGGGGAAAACCAGGCCGGACCCTGG
>JABXHG010000431.1 GCA_013393545.1 Alteromonadaceae bacterium
GGGGTTCTTCCTCGACCAGGCTGTACTCCCCATTCTTGAATGTCATAGAAATGAGTGGCTCCCGGGCAGAGCCACGTTCGCTGTTGCCCTCCAAGGTAAAATAATTGCCCCGCACATCGTCATCGGTGGTAAACGTACCCAGCCATTCTTCCGCCTGCTCGATGCCCTCAAGGTCAACCGCACTCCGGCGCATTACCGAGAAGTTTTCATCCCCTTGCGCTTGCATGACAGATTCCGCCTGCCCCATGCGATCCAACAAGGTATCTTCAGTATGGATAGTAGAGTCGACATTGAAGTGGATATACACATCACGATGAGCGCGATCGACAAATGTCATCGCCACTTCTTCCTCCCGATACGATAGCGCCGCGCCGGGTATGCGTTCCTCGGCACTGCCGGCCAGAAAGCCATTTTCAAAGCAGAGCCCAGGACCTTCGGGCATTTCACCTGCCTTGCGCGGATGCAGGTGGCGCAGCAGATATTCGACCTGTTTCAGGCGATCCGCCTTATTACTTGTACGAAATTTCCATTGCTCTTTATAGCGATCATCATCAACATCTATCGCTTTTAATTTAACGCTCAACATCGTCAGCCCATCAAACTTATAGCCTTCCAGCATTCTAGCCGCATCCGGCATGTGTCGACTTTCGTTGTGATCGATAATGACTATGCCGTCATTTCGTTCGATCACATTTTTTAAATAGGGGCTATCCTGCTTGTGAATCGGATCAATCGACGACAACTCATCCTGGCGCTTATCAATGAACTGATTGAACATCGTCCGGCTCATCCGTCGCGCACTGATCTCGGCGTTGTTGACCGTCAGGCTGCTGAAGCGGAGCGCCAGTTGTTCGGGCATCTCGGCTTGAAAACGTCCCATACAGACCGGTGCAAGTGTGTCGGTATAGGCCTCGACCGTTTGGCGTTCCTGTTCATTCATCTCGGGCACTCCCTGTTCCGGTGCGCCACACGCCGTGGCCAGCAGTAATAGTCCGCTAATGAGCGGTGCTTGCAATTGTGTGATCATCTGTGACGTCCTGTATGCCTTCATTTCCATTGCTCGGCAATCTCGAGAAGCGAGGCCAGCGTGAACCAGCGTGCGGCCTCCTGGTTGTAGGCTTGCTCGTACTCGGTGGCGATGGCCAGGCTTTCCCTTGCCTGGGACATCCCCCTACTACCGGAGCGCACGGGAACGGTCCCATCGCCAGGCTCATCCGCGTCACTGATGGTGTATTGGTAAAAGCGCGGGCGGCCACGCGAATCGCGCTCGGTAATCATCCGGCGTTCGCCATATTGATCCATCATTCTTGCGCTCATCAGTGTGTCGGAGCCATAGCTGGGATGGGCATCGCTAGCCGAATAAAGAGGTTTGAGCTAGTCCACCTGTGGTGACACATCGTCGAGGCAGCATGCCCACGTAATAGTACCTATCGGAATACCTGGCCCTCACAGGCTGGAAGGTCTGTAGGTTAGAACTCGACAGGGACATCGTGCTGTCTTAGCCACTGCCGTATCTGCTCGCGCTTTTGCCGAGCCTGCTCGGTATAAGCGCTCTCTTCAGGTCCGCTCGCCAGTGGGCTCTGGAAGGTGGATCCTCGCTTTGTGACGACAGTGGGATCTGCCCCCATTTTCAAAAGCTTTAGTACATTGTCATAATCATCAAGCGTTGCGGCAGCATACAAGGGCGTATCGTTAACCCGCGCTCGATGATTGATGTCGGCTCCGTGATCAAGCAATATTTTAGCTTGCCCTCCACCAAAGGAATCGAAGAGAGGCGTTCTACCACCCGTGCTCTCAATGTCAACTGGAGCGCCATGTTGGAGCAATGTTTCGATGAATTCAGGCGTGTTGATCATTGCTGCTGTATGAACGATTGTCTCTCCGCTCGTCGTCCGGGTAGTCGGATCGGCTCCCTTTTCGAGTAGCAGTTCAAAGGCTTGTGGTTGGTTGTTGATCATTGCCCACCATAGCAGTGTTCTGTTTTTCGTGTCAGTTGCCTGGACCTTTGCGCCTCTATTGATGAGTTCCTCTATCTTATCGGTATCGCCTTTTCTAGTTGCTTCAGCAAGTTCACTGACTAATTGACCTTGAAACATTTTTTCGGCCTCTAAAGCGTTGGAATGGTCGCATGCCGTAATCATTAATAGCATGGCTATATTTAAAGTGAGCAATAAATATCGGCGCATGATTAATGCTCCCAAGGCGGTGTTTTGGAAAAAGCTTCCAGCATCGTATTCATGAAGTGATCGTTCACCCTGTCTTTCAATTTCAAGTAAGGATTGAGGCTTTCAAGGGGGCCTAGTGGTGATGGGTTAGGCAGCGTAATCCTTTTGCCTAGAGCGTCAGGCAGGACCCATTTATCCGGCAAGGCTTCCTCCTGCTCCCAAGTAAGTATCTCACCTGAAATGTCGTAACGCCGAATCATTCCGTCAAGGGCATTGAGTTTGACGTTCTTTGGATTCACATTTGGCCGCAACCGCTCTAAGGTTTCATCATGAATCCCGGCCGGATTGAAAGTTACCGCAGGTGCTCCGGTTTCAATAGCTGCAACCGATGCCAGTCCGCCGCCGAGGGAGTGGCCAGTGATGGCGAGGTTCTGACCATAGGCTTCATTCGCTTGAGTGGCTAAAGTCATGGCCTGTGAATACTGAGCGGACTCGAACCCCAGTGTTTGTGGAATATTGCCCTGCCACCAGTCACCATGCCAAGCTTTGAATTCGGTTCCTGCGAAGGCGAGCACACGAGCACCCCTGCCATCACTGTAGAGTGCTGCCTGAAATCCCGGGCTTTCATTCGAAAGAAGCTCGGCTTCCTTTCCATCCGGCAA
>JABXHG010000432.1 GCA_013393545.1 Alteromonadaceae bacterium
GCCTTCAACTCTCCATTGATGACACTACGTTAAGCTCTTTCTCCTGTCAGATTTTGCACATTCTTGCGATATTTTTTTCGATTTAACCAGCTGCGATCATGCTTTGGTAAGCTTGGGCTATGTTGCAAACAGTTGA
This sequence comes from Alteromonadaceae bacterium, assembly GCA_013393545.1. Next base: position 137 of record JABXHG010000432.1, read on the forward strand.
ACACTTCCTTGGCCGCTCAAGCGCCGAACAATCATACCTTCAGCCTTCCTGATTACGCATAAGAGTCCGCCATCTTTAAAAGCCGGTAAGGCATAGGCGATGCGCCGACGGTGACCGTCTGGAACCGCGAAAGAATGGCTGACTAGCGTGAGTACTCAGGAAGCATCATGCTTAGCCCAAAGTCGTTTGCAGGAACAGGTGATCCTTTGGCGATGAGGCGAAGGTGCAGGGCATTAGGTAATCTTGGCCTAAGCGTGGGATCCGGATTGGCCCGATATCATTTGACGGCGACGAGTTATCACTAATTCCGGTGTATAACGGTTTTTGCCATCTTGGTCATCAAAACCCAATCGTTGATAGACGTTGCCGCCAATACCAGGCAAAACGTTACCATCGGAAGCCTTATCATCGTCCTCAGCAAAAAAGGCATACTCAAATCGCTGAGAAACGTCCGCTGGAAACTCTTTTTCCAAATTAGCCTTAGCGTGAGCAAACATTACTGGAGCAACAACAAAAATTTCCGATGGATTCGATTCTCGAATAAGGTTCGTCAGGTTCGTTTTTACGACGCAAGCACCCGAAATAATCGATTTTGCAACGATAAGACTATCTACAGACTTTATACTTGGCTCAGCATAACGCTTTTGAATTGGTGCGGTGTCGGGGATATTTTTGCTTTCATCGCCTTGAAAGCGTTTATTCCAGAAACAAGCGATAGAGATTGAAGATGGGCTACCCTCAAGTCCATCGATAATACCCTTCGCAAGGAAATCAGCATCTTCAACGGTGCATGCTATTCCCACCGCTTTATTCAGAAGCTTGATCCTAAGCACTCTGCCATGCTCAACGCCCAGTTGGTACATGGCTCGTTTGTACTCGTTGGGCGAGGTGTCTGGAGAGGCCAGAAGGTTCAGCGATGTGACAACTGAGCGGCTTGCAAATTCGGTTAGCGTCCGGCTCATATCAGATGCCTCTCAGCTCTTCAAATGTAGAAGGTTCTTCCTTGATGATAAGATCTTGAAATTCAGAGAATTTATCCGAATCCACCGAATATTCGAGGATGCCCGAATCCAATTCTTGAAAGCTCCACTCAAAGAATCCTTCTCCGATAGTATAACTGAAGCCTTCAATTTGCATTAGAATGTGGTCGAAATTTTCTAAAATGTCAACTTTGGGTGTAAACCTGACATAATTTGGCTCATGCTTTTCGACTGCCTCCCACAACTTGCTTAGGCTACAAGGATTTCCTGCGTTGCTTACCCATGCACCTACCAGCAAAGATCCGAGTTTCTCTACTTTATCTAGATCGTTTTTTACACAAAGGGAGGCTATTGCGTCATGAAGGCGTGTTTCAACCTGCAAGACATGGTTGAGGGTTTCTCCGAATGCGAATGAATCAACACTGGAAAAGGAAGATATATCTTTAGGAATGGAATCGCTAAGGCTGTCTGCCTTTTTGTAGTCAGACGTCACCAACGTGGTGGAGGTTTCGCCTACGTTACGAGCTTCGTTAAGAACCTTTTGGAGCCGGAAGTCCTCTGCAATCGGGTGGTCCCCAGAGTTCCAGGAAATGCCAGAGCTATTTTTGAGTTGGAAATGCAGTCGTACCGCTCCATCACCCCAGTTAATCGCGAAATCATCGACAAAATCATAAGTTTGAGTTGAGAGTATGGGAAGCGAGCTTTCCTTCTTTTCGAGAATAAATTCTTTGACCAGCGTAGCCAGATGATAAATGGCATACCAGGTCTCGTAAAGAATACCGTCTCCGCCTGCCTTTCCTCCACGGTGCTTCTTCTTTAAATAGTTGCAAGCGTCAGGACCACAGCTTCTTTCCACGATTTCGAGATCTTCTTTTCCCATTAAACGAAGAATCCATTCAGTAAACGCAAAACTCGGATTGTGCGGCGCATGATATCAGATGGCTAGAGCTGTTTCTCGGATGAGGTGATGTTCTTCAATCTTGGAGTGTAAAAAGGTAGATCTGGGCCTTCTTAGCATGGAATATCCGGGACGCTAGGGACTTCGCCGACTTGCGCTGATCCGCCAGATGGAAGACCAACTGCTCATAGCTGACCCGCAGTTGCTGCTTGAGCGACAAACCGCTCTCTGAGCAGCTTGTTCGATTAATCACTCAGCTGAGAGCCCATTGGGGCCCTTTTTCTAAGACATACGGCAATCAGTGTTTCAACCACTTAGGTGAGTGCAGTTGCGGTTCACCAGATCGATAAGAAAGTCGGCCACCGCACGTGTGCGGCGCGACTGCGCCAGATCAGACTGGATGACCAGGTAGATTGGCTGATCGACGCCTATATCAGAAGTAACGCAGATCAGCCCAGCATTCAGGGCGACGAAATGAGGTAAGGTAGTCCATCAAGGCATAGAGATGGGCCGGCCCAGCCAAATCTTCGCCGAGGCAGAGCGCACCGGCAGTGCTGCTAGGCTGACCCGCATTGCAGGGCAGGCAGTGGTCATCGGTACACTTCATCCCGGATTGGCAAACCTTCAGCCAAACCCTTAATAACACCCAGTCAGCACTCCTGCCGCAACCTCAATTTTGTTCAATACCAAGACCGACGTTCAGGGCAAACTCTGTCTGCAACCTGAACGGAGAACACCATCCATGAGCCTTTCCCTGATTCTGCCCATGTCAGCCTTTGCCCTG
>JABXHG010000433.1 GCA_013393545.1 Alteromonadaceae bacterium
ACAGGGCTGCTCTAGACATCGACGAAAAAAGCCACAACTCGTGGAAATCCGACTATCGCCATCGCACTACCAGTGTATGGTCGGAACGCCCCAAGAAAGAGCTCGGGCGATTAGCTGTTGTCAACCTTCATGAAGTCATCAGAGAAGACCGCACTGCGCTTGAAAAAGAAATCGAGCAGGAGATCGCACTTCTCAGGAATCCTAGAATGGTGGTTGAATACTGGCGTGGTTCCAGAAACATGACCGGAACACCCTATTGCGGAGTGTTTATTGCGGCTGAGAAAGCCGATGCTGTATTTGCTCGAAGTGAACCTGCTGCCCACCACGAATGGAACCATGAATCTATTCAGAACGACTCCACCCTCTTGGAAAGTTTCTGGGAATCTAAGGCAAAAGCAAATCCTGTCCGAATTCTCAAGAATAAGATGCGTGACCTTCTAAAAGACGCTAATCCGTCGGGTCGTGTGTCTGGTAGCGAGAAGCACTATCAATCTCTAACGCAGCTTTCCAGTCGATTAGGGTCTATTGTTGCCAACGCTGTTGGCGGCACAGACGCCAAAGTTCCGACAAGGAAGTCCAAACCTTCTACGTCTTCAAAACCTTCCGTAGGTCGAAAGCCTCGCGCGGGATACCGTCTTGCCTCCATGTTCCGCAATCAACACGACACCTACGCGGTGTTCGAGGTAAATTTTGCAATCCCGTCTGAACTGCTGCCGATCACAGCGAAGGCTACTCCGTTCATCGCCACCGACCGTGGAACAATTAAGCAAACCGATGCCGAGGAGATCGGCATCGAGTTTCCCGCTATCGCAGGCTGGAGTATCAGTGAAACTTCTCCATCTTCTTTGATTGAAATCAGCAACTCCAATAGCGAATTGGCTATCGAAAAGAGTGAGCAAAAAGTATTCCTCATCGTTCGACAGCCGATTGATACTGCAGCTGGAATTAACATCGATTTCCCAGGAATGGAGACTAGCTAGTATGAAACGAAAGCTCAGTTACGGCTATCCCCTGCCTTCAGAAGACACAGCTGAAATCGATGGTTTCACATTTACAGTTGGAGATATTGTCCTTGGGGAAAATGCCGATGACGGTATCGCGTGGGACTACGAAACCCCAATTACGTGTGCCGTTAATTTGAATGTCGATCTCGACCGAGTTCTCAAGGAGTCCGGCCTTCGTAAGGCAGACGATCCTTGGGACTTAAGCAGCATCGAACTGTCTGTCGCTCTGTCCTGGGCATCGAGCGCAACGAAGATCCGCGGCGCTGGTGCTCAGCGAACTGTTGTCGACGGCCAAAACCAACTCGAGATTGTTTTGGATGGACCAGAGCTTGGCGGAATATTGACAGTCGCGGCTGTGATTATCCTGGCTGAGGATGTTTCATTCAATGACAATAGAATCGCCCCTTATTCTGCCGGGACGATTCTATGGACAAGCGAAGAGCTCCAACTTCCTCTCGAAGGCGGAGGATCTCGCTTCACGACAACACCTGTGTCGTTTAAAGACGCAGGAGTAGAGCCCTTAGACGCTATGTGGCTGGTACAAATCTCCGATAATCTAGACGCCCCAATTGCATCTGGTGTCCGAGTGCTGCTCAATACCGCAAATAGACTTACGCAAACTATGCTCGAAAATCCGAACACCGCCGAGGCTAAACTTTGGCGCCAGGGTCTCGAGACAGAAGTTATCACTCTCCTAATCCATCATGCAGTAGCGGCTTTCCAGCAAGAAGAATTCGACGACACAATGGAAGTCGGATCCCTAGGTGAAGGTATTCAAGGGCTGTTGAACTCCTACTTCCCCAACGAAACTCCGTCTGATCTCATTAACGAGCTACCACGAATCGTCGCGACAGCTCGGGCATATATTTTCCACGGAAAGGATGCCTGATGGCAATTCAGTATTTTCCTCGCATAGATGACCTTCGTGAGATCGAAGTCATTAAAGAACTCAATGCTAAGCCAGTCAATCAGGCATCGGAGTTGTCGGCGACGAATCACCCAGCTGCCTATTACTACGCGACTGCAGCCATTACGGTGCCTGAAGCTCAACTCAAACAGTTCCGAGCGAAAGTTATGGACGTAGCTTATGATTTGGGCTTTCCCGCGAAACTAAACAGTAATCGAGCACGCGAATTAGACCAGCGTATTTCGAATATCTTGTTCCAAGATCTGGAGCTTGTCCCCGCTGAGGCCGCGAACAAAGAAGTTTGGAATTTCCTTACTCTCGTGGTGCTTCCTGATATCGCAAAATGGCGGTACCCGAATGAAAAGCAAACCCCAGACTATGACCGATGGTTGGGAAGCAATAGAAACGTCATTAGAAAACTGTGGTGGAGGGAAGCTGTCCTAGGGCATGATCTCAATAGCCAGATTGGCGAAGACGAAGCTGTCGGCATCATGGAAAGGCCGATGTTGAGTGGCCAAGCACCAATTGCAAGAGCGATGGTTAAGGCACTACTCTCTGTGGAAAAGGAATTTCCCAAAACTGCGCGATCTGAGTTGCTAAGAGCTGGCGCTGTCAATCTTCGCCGTTATTTGCCATTCACGGCTTTCGAAATGCTTTCCGAAACAAAGCTTGAGGAATTCGTTCTGAATGTTTTCCATTCTTCTAGTCAGGCCTATATCGAGAAGCAAGAAGAACTAAAGAAAGGACAATGAGGAGTGCCGGTCGAAGCTGTACCCGCTACTAGAAAGTAGACTTGGCACAGATGTTCGTTCTCGTCTTGAGGCGTTGTCCTTCCATATAGGCACCATGGTCGAAAAGAGACTCAGACGAAGCAGTTTCA
>JABXHG010000434.1 GCA_013393545.1 Alteromonadaceae bacterium
ACCCGGATGCGGTGATCGTCAGCCGGGTGTTCGAGGCTGCCTGAGAACGCCGACCCGCAGCGAGCATCAGAGGATGAAGACTGGGTCGTCACGGCTCTCCGCCTGAAGTTTGCAACAGCACCACGGAAGTCAGATCCGAGTTGATTCTAGAGGCTCCCGGTGCTCGCCTATCTTTCCTAGAGGGTCCTTTACCGGCAATTATAGATATGCCACGCTAATAGAGCACCACAACCTCGAATTTGCTCCAGGAGGTAGATTGAGTCAGCAATAGCGAGACATGTGGAGGCGTAATGAGTGGTAGGGATATACCGTTCTGTTGGTGGTGTGGCAAAAATCCGGCAACTACCCGAGAACACAGGGTGAAGCGCTCCCGCGTGGAGCAGGAGAATGCAAGGGGTGGCGGTTCATTTCTTTACAGTGCAGACCCAAAGTATCCTCATCCCGCATTTCTGAGGAGCTCAGACGCGAAAGCGGCAAAATTCGGTAAAACGATGTGCGCAGAGTGCAATGGTGCGAGGTCCCAGTCCTTTGACCACGCTTACCAGCATTTCTTCGACTGGTCATTGGCTCATATCAGCCAGATCCGTAATCGCTCATCGTTATCATGGAAGAAGGTATTCGCTGATAAACCCTTCGACCAGCGCCACCTCATCCGCTACTACGTCAAGAACATATGCTGTCGCATTGTCGATACCGGATTCAATGAAGTACCTGATGAGCTCATTGCCTTTCTCGATAACATCGATCATTCGCCGGTGATCACATCAGTGATCTTTAAGGATTTCGGGTTATTTGATGCTTTCGCGGAATCAGGCGAATCTGAGCCACACACGAGCCCTTATATTCAGGCGGCACTCTCCTTTTACCCCGACCAATCGCCGCATCCTGGAACCTACTATGTCGCATTTCATGAGGGATTCTTTGGTGTTTTAGTCGTGTGGTACGCCCAGGAATATAGAGCCACAATTAAGCGGAAGAACTCTATTGAGATGCGAAGGAATGCGAAATTATACGACCGCAAACGTCTCGGATATATTCCCCCGTTATTCGATAAGCGGGATATTTTTGAGCAGGCTGTGCGGTTTAAAAATCGAGGTTTGGACATCATGGATTATATCGATGTAGATCATGATAAGAGGGACTAAGATAAAACGGTGCTGTTGCCAAGTTGGGTGGAGAGCCGAGAACATTCCTTTCTTCGTCGCCTGGCCAGCATTATGGCCCAGCCTGCTTAGGCAGTCTCAAACACCCAGCTGACGATCACCGCTGGAGGGCAGACCTTGGACTTTTTCCTCCCACCGACAGAGAAAAACCGGCAGGTGACATAACCCCAACAATGTGCTCAAAGACGATCATGGGCGGTTGAATCGGATCCTGGGGCCGAAGGGGATGTTCAAAAACCCGATTTCCGCCTACCTGACTCTGAAAGGGATGTGGGCGATGCACTCATGGCGGAAAGGCCAGGGCACAATGTTCACCTCATAAGCAACCGAACCGGGATGCGGTGATCGTCAACCGTGTATTCGAGAGGGCCTGAGAGCGTGGGCTTTCAGCGACCATCAGAGTATGAAAGGGGGGTATTCACGGCTCTACTCTCAACTTTGCAACAGCACCCACCAGACCGCCCTAATAAAAATGTTAGACGTTGTAGTCGCTTCCCAGGGTAGAGACCTAGATTTATGATGATTTCAAGGTGTTCCCCAAATAGGGAACAGGTCCATAGTCAGCAGGAACGAGGAGTAAAATCATCATATGGACTGGAACTCGATAGTAACTACTTCGATTGAATCGCTAGCCTGGCCTCTTGTCGCATTATTTATAGCAATAGTCCTATTCGTTAAGGTTGATTTAAAAGATCTACCTCTCTTATTTCAGAGTTTCAAGAAAGTAGATTTCAAGTTAGGGCCTGCACAATTTGCTGCAGAACGTTCTGCTCAAGAAGCGATTGACCTCGTATCAGAAGCAGCAGACAACAAAACGGATCACCAACAAGGGTTCAGTCCTAATGAGGCCGTGATTTCTATGTTCGAAAGAAAATTGCCAGAATCATCTTCTTCTGTTTCCACCGGAACGTCCCTTGTTGACACAGAACTTTTAAAATTAAGCCCTGAGGCATCTGTCGTGAGTGCTTTTGATGCGATGGAGCAGCGTATCGCTACGGAACTGTCGTTCTGGTTTGGTAATGGCCGAAAAACGGGTTCGACGATTACCGTTCACTACTCACTGCCGCCGGATTTACTCAAAAAAATTGCTTCTGATCGCTTAAATGGAAAACCAGTCAAGGCTTACGAGGAGTTATGGCGGACCCGCCAGGCTATAGTTGGAGGCACTTATGTTCCCGACCTCGACATGGCTCGCAAGCTTGTGACGGCCATTTGGGATCTCGTTCCGATTCTTTTACTACCACTGTTCTGGCCCGCTGAGGCGGTTGAAAAAATAAAAAATAAGCCGACAACAGATTGATACCGCGTCAGAAATTTTTATTTCCTATCCCACGTTATTCGAAGATCGTTCTTGTAAAAGAGATTAGGATTCGAAAAGTGCGACTTTGAGGTACAC
>JABXHG010000435.1 GCA_013393545.1 Alteromonadaceae bacterium
CGCAGGTCTAGCGGGACTTACCGCTGCTTATGAGCTTCGTGAGGCAGCGGCATCTGAGGATTCTCAGGTGGATGTCTTTGAAGCTTCTGACCGGATCGGCGGCAAGCTGTTCACAGTGCCGTTTAATGATGGCCCCGTCGACCTTGGCGCGGAAGCATTCCTGGCTCGTCGTGAGGACGCCGTGGAATTCTTTACTGAACTCGGCCTGGCTGATTCTCTCGTTGAACCATCCGGCAAGTCCTCGCTGGTGTACTCCGGTGGTGAATTACAGAATCTGCCGCGCGGTGGCGTGATGGGTATTCCATCTACTTCTGCACCGATTGCGCACTTGGTCAGCGAAGAGACCGCGCGCAAGATTGATGCTGAGGCAGATGCCGCGGCGATCAATTGGACGGTGGGTGAGGACCGCAGTATCGGCAAACTGGTGCGTGAGCGCTACGGCGACGAAGTAGTCGACCGCGTCGTCTCTTCACTGCTCGGTGGTGTTTACTCCTGCTTGGCTGATGATTTGGGTATCCGCGCGACTGTCCCGCAGTTGGCAGAAGCACTCGATGCTTTGACCGAAGCAGGGGAGAAGGTCACCTTGTCTGGTGCCGTCTCCAGGATTGAACAGTCCCGTCCGGCACCGAGTGATGGCCCGAGCAAGCCAGTGTTTAATGCTTTTGCTGGTGGCTATGCGGAGCTGTATGAAATGCTGGCGGAGAAATCTGGCGCGGATATCCACCTGGATACTTTCGTTTCAGGCATTACCTTTGATGCAAAGACCTCCACGTACACCATCGTCGGCCAAGGCGTTCCGGGTGATGCGGAACCTTATGACCGCGTGATTGTGGCAACCCCAGCGCCAACTACCGCGCGCTTGTTGTCCAAGGTAGCGCCGGAAGCAGCGGAAGCGCTCAAGCCAGTGAAGCTGGCAAGCTCTGCGATTGTTGGATTCAAGTTTGATTCTGATGCTGGCTTGCCGGATTCTTCCGGGTTGCTCATCGCAGCGGACCAGCCGGGCGTGCACGCGAAGGCGTTTACGTTTAGCTCCAAGAAGTGGCCGCACATCAAGAACCGTATCGGTGATGGCGCTGTCATTCGCGCAAGCTTCGGCCGCTTCGGTGATGATTCCCTGGCGCGTGAGGACGAAGACACTCTTGTGGATTATGCCCTTGATGACCTGCTGGCAATAACCGGCTTTGATGCCCGGGAAGCAGGCGTGAGTGAAATCTACACCCAGCGCTGGTTTGGCGGCCTGCCACGCTTTGACGAAAACCACCTCGCCACCGTAGCAACGGTTCGTGAGAAACTCACCGCACAACCGGGCCTGGACGTCACCGGCGCCTGGGCCGGGGGCGTTGGCGTTCCTGCCGTTGTCGCCGATGCACGTGCTGCGGCTAAGCGCATCCTTGAAGGTTAGACCAACTCAGCCGCGCACTTTCGTATAAGACTATGCGAGCCCCGAGCTACAGGAAATCCTGTGGCCCGGGGCTTGCTGCGTGGTTGGCTCTTAGCGGAGCTAACTAGTCTTTGCGGTAGACGAAGATGGAGGAGAAGTGGTAGACGAAGGGGGTGAGGAGGAGGGGGGAGAGGAGGAAATGGAGGAAGAGAAGGGGGAGGAGAAAAAGGGGGGGAGGAAGGGGGGCAAGTAAGAGAGGAGGAACAAGGAGGGGAGGGGCAAGAGGACGAAGAAGAGGAAGGGAAGGGAGAAGAAGGGGAAGGGGGGAAATTTTAAAAAAAGAAAAAAGACAAGGAAAGGGAAGAAAAAAATGAAAAAACAAATTTTTTTACTTGTAGCATTTATTAGTATACTTTCTGTTCTATTAGTTGGATGTGGAACAGCTAGTGAGGATAATACGAGCACTTCAGACGGAGAAGATAAAAAAGTATTAGAAATGGCAACTTCAGCAGATTTTGCACCATTCGAATCACGTGATACATCTGGAGAAATTGTTGGATTTGACATTGATTTAGCAAATTATATTGCGAAAGAACTTGGATATGAACTTGAAATTAAAGATATGAAATTTGATGGCCTTGTAGGTGCATTACAAAGTGGTCGTGTAGATATGGTTCTAGCTGGTATGTCAGCTACAGAAAATCGTAGTAAAAATGTTGATTTTTCAACTGCATACAATCACTCTGGGGAAATGTTTGTGACATTAAAGGACTCGAACATAAACAAACTTGAGGATATCGAAGGAGCGAAGATGTGTGTTCAATTAGTAACCATCCAACAAGAAGGTGCTCAAACACTTCAAGAAGATTATGACTTCGAATTAAAAACAGTGGATGATGGAACGACACTTATTCAAGAGTTGATTTCTAATCGTATCGATGTAGCATACATGGATAAATCAGTGGCAGTAGGTTATATTGAAGAACAAGGCTTAGCAGGATTTGACGACCCAACGACAAGCTCTCCAGGAATGGCTATTGCTTTTCCAAAGGGTGGTGATCTAGTAGATGATGTAAATAAAGTAATAGCTAAAGCAGAAGAAAGTGGCAAGATTCAAGAATTAAAAGATAAATGGTTAAACGACGAACAGTAAAAATATAAGGAAAGAAATGAGGTGTAAGGCATGAATTTGGATTTTTCTC
>JABXHG010000436.1 GCA_013393545.1 Alteromonadaceae bacterium
CAGCCAAATCAGACGCGGACTCTGCCGGCCTTGGTGCTCACCAGATTCAGCGGGCTTGGCTACCAAGCTCGGCACCAAGGCCATTGGCACACAGCCACCCAAAAGACCGAAGCCTTTGCCATTAACGCGGAGATAAGCGGCGGCCCGTCAGGGGCGTCCGGCGGACGGCCCTCAGGCCGGGAGCGAACTTGATTGACTGGTTAAAGGCAGGTACTGACACTGCCTGCTCCCTGGCAACGACCACGACGGCCTACTCCGTTTCCTTGCACCAGCTCACGCCGATGACGTTTGTTTAAAACCACCGCCAAGCCAGCGGTGGATGAACCTGTACTCAAAGGTACCAGATCCGGAATAAATTGTCGGCGGACTGCCCCAAACGGCGAACACCGAATTTACTACCAACTCTGTTGCTGAGTGACGCAACCAAATCAGACGCGGACTCTGACGGCCTTGGTGCTCACCAGATTAAGCGGGTTTAGCTACCAAGCCCGGCACCAAGGCCACTGGCACACGGCCACCCAAAAGACCGAAGCCTTTGCCATTAACGTCTACAGCAGGCGCGCCGCTTTTTGGCGTCGCTTGCCTGTATTTGTTAGCAGTTGATATCTAGCCACCTTAAAGGCCGGCATCTCCTTAAAATCTACAAAGTCGAAGCCGCACTGCTGGTAGAAGCGATGGAGTTCCGGCCGGTCGTCACAGTCCAAGCGAAGCCAGCTAAGGCCTCTAGCATCGGCATCTCGCAGAACCGTTGAGACAGCTAATATCCCCTTTCCTTTGCCCTGCAAAGTCGGATCGAGAGCGAGCTTGTGTACGAACAAGCTATCATTCTCCTTGATTTCAGGCCAAAACATCGGATCAGCCCCCTGAAGGAAGACCACTCCGATGCGCCTATCATTTAGGATCAAAAAGTGAAGGTCCTCCAGGCTGTAGGATTCCTTCAGACCCTGCGTTGATACTTGATCCATTGTCCACAACGGTCGACCTAACCGTGTTAGACGATCGACGACTCGACACAGAATTTCTGAAGCGCTGGTCCAGTCACTGCTGCTTGTAGCTTTCGCTATTTCCATGAGCCATTTCCTTCCTGCTAACGCTGCGCTAAACGGTGGAGTAAAGTTGGCGACTTTTTTGCGCCCTTTGCAAAAAAGGCGACAACTTTACGGAGTCCGTTTGAGCGCCTGATTATACATTATTACGGCACATCTATACATTTGAATGATCCGCTTATTATTTTGTCGTTTTTTGTTTTTTCATAGTACAATATTCTAGAACCACATTCACTTGTTTGCCATGGCTTACAATAGTTGTAACTAATAGTACATATTAGCTCTTCACAACCTGCAGAAAGAGTATTTGATTTGTGAGCCATACTGTTACCCACCATACCCGCAAAAACTTTACCTACATTTCGTTCTGATTCATTTTCACAACTAAAATTTTCACTACTTATATCCTCACTAGAATAGTCTGAAAATATTTTTAATTGTTGAACTAACTCTTGGTCATAATCCACATAAGAATAAAATTGATAGAATTTTGTATACCACCCGACAAATACGCCAAGAAATAATGTAGCTGTGAAAATGATAAGCTTCTTCATGCTATTTGTGTATAACGCCGGGCTTTGCGGCGGTTTTGGAGGAGCGAAGCGACGGAAAAACCGTCCGACAACAGCCCTTGGTTAGCTGATGAATTTAGACATGGCACGGTTGTGCGCTCCTTCTCCAGCTTCAAGTCCTGCTTTGACGCCGGCCTTGTTCCGCTCCGGCTGATTCTGACTTGCTTTCAGCTTACTAATGGGTACAAAAGTAAGCGAACATCATTTATAATGTAGCGGTCGTTCGCAAAAGCTTATCGGATATCTACACTCATGCGCCACGATGACGGTCGTAAACTTGATCACAAAACCTTAGAAGCCATTCGCGTTCGAGCCGTTCAACGAGTCATGGATGGCGAGAGCCCGGAAGTCGTCATCAAAGCGCTTGGCATGAGCCGCGCACGAATTTACGAATGGCTGGCAGCCCACCGCGAGGGTGGCTTTGACGCACTCAAGGCCAAGCAAATTTCTGGTCGCCCCAAAAAGCTGAGCGGCGCTCAGATCCGGGAGCTGTATACCTGGATAACGACCTTTACACCGGACCAGCTGAAGTTTGATTTTGCCCTGTGGACCCGGGGTCGTGTGCGTGAGCTCATCCAGCAAAAGTTCAACGTCCGGTTAAGCGATGTCTCGGTGGGTCGGCTGCTTCGAAACCTGGGGCTGACGCCTCAGAAACCACTGCATCGGGCTTACCAGCAAAAGCCAGAGGCCGTGAAGCAGTGGAAAGAAGAGACCTACCCGGAAATCCGCAAGGAAGCCAAAAAAGTCGGTGCCACCATCTACTTCGGTGATGAAGCCAGTATCCGGTCTGATTATCACAGTGGCACGACCTGGGCGC
>JABXHG010000437.1 GCA_013393545.1 Alteromonadaceae bacterium
AAGTAAAAGTGTGGGCCGGGGTAATTAAGGCCTCGCCGGGAGGGGAAGAGGGTACACTAGGTCGTGGAAGGAAGGTTTAAGGAGGGGGGCGGGATCGTAAGCCAGGCGGCCAGTGTGTTGGTTGCGGTACTTCGGGTGAAACACCGACAGGTCCAGCTTGTGATCGTTCAGGTAATGCACCGCGTGCTAAAAGGTGCCGGGCTGCAGCTGTTCCTGGTAGTTGATTACGACCATGGCATCCTGATCGTAGTTGTAGTGCTTGAAGCGAGGCATCTGACAGCTCCTTGTCCGTTTGCCTGATCCTACCAAACTGGCCTGCGGTTTCGGAGTTTTTCTACAGCCTCAACGCTTTGCACACCGGACGAAATAAGCGTAGCTTATTGAGGTCCGAGCCGCGTAGCGGCTGAAGTGCTGCAACTTGTTAGAGGTTTTTATTGAGTGGAGGAAAAGAGCCTTCGTACCTCCATTTACTCATTAAACTAGCTTCTTCTATTGTAAGATCGGATCTTAATGCCTCTATTGGCACCAAAAAGTCCTCACCATTTCTCTCAATATAAAAGTCTGCCCCTTGCCATTCAGAGAGCTTGCTTTCATCAACGTTTATTTTCACTTCCCCATCTTTAAGTTCGTATTCAGTATTCATCACAACCTCCCTTAAATACGGCTTTATTTTTATACCGCAATCAGGATGTTTCAACTCAGTCCCGAACTCGTCCGAAAATCGACTAACTCCAGAGATGATGTTGCTGAAAACATACCTCATTATTCCAAGAAAGTAGTTTCCCGTTCCCAAATCCCCTTTGGTATACATCACTATTGCTGTATAGAATGTATTCAATGCATCAAATGATAGTTCAACGAAAAAATTAGTACCCCTGAACTCATATTCAACGTTAAGATTGCTATTAGAAAATTCAAAAGATGAGGGACTATGAATAATTGAATTTCTTATGACTTTTGCAATTCTAAATAACTGACCGAGCATTAAATCCATATCATTGTCAGACGGGATATTCTTATATTTCTGTGAAAATGAAAGACCTTCTAGTTCTGGATAACAAGAATCAATGTAAACATCGAAGATCGCAAAAATCATCATGAATTTCATTTTTTGATTCTGTTCGATGCTTACTCTATTACCAATTCTGTCACAAATTTTCATGTATACTTTTTTCGATCCATCATTATTAACTGTGGCATGATGGAAATCGGGATATCCAACAGACATTCCGATATCTTCGAGCATCATAATAGCGTGATAAATGAATGAGTTCATATGACCTCTAACGAGGCTGTAGAAAAACTCCCGCCCCTTTGTCTGATCGCGCTCCTACGTAAAATCTGGTCGTTGTTTCGATCGTGAGTGCTCCAGATTTTAAGAATAGGCCCTATTTTTAGCTCATTTATTGACCGATCTCAGATCGTGATGGGCCCTCGACCTTTTCCTACAGCCTCAACGCCGGCGTAACGGGCCGATTTGTGGAGTGCAGCGGAACAAAGCGGTGGACTTCCCCCAATAAAATGGATACGCCCCATCAGTTGATTCCTTCGAACTCTAGCGGAGTCCGGTAACCAAGGCCACTGTGCAGCCGTTGGGTATTATAAAAGCCTTCAATATAGGCTTTTATATGTTTCCGTAATTGGCGCATCGTCACGAAACTCGTGGCGTGCAGCAATTCTCCCTTGAGCGTTTTGAAGAACGATTCGACCTCGGCGTTGTCGGTGCATTGGCCGGGCCGATTCATACTGTGCTTTACCTGGTACTGCCTCAGCAGCGCTTGTGTCTTATGAGCTCGGTATTCGATGCCGCGATCCGTATGAAACAACAGGCCAGAATCCGGCTTGCGGCTTGTGAAGGCCTCACGCAACGTCGCTTTGGCAAAGTTTGCGCTCAGACTCTCCCCCAAGCGCCAACTGATGATGCGGCGTGAGTACAGGTCCAAAACGACCGCCAGGAACACGTACTTCTTGCCAAGCTTGATGTACGTCACGTCACTGCTCCACTGCTGGTTTTCCGCAGTCGGCTTCGCCGCTTCAAGTCGATAATTTGGCAGGGCCTTCAAATCATCCCTGAGCTTCCTCAATCGGCGGTATACACGAGCAGAGCGGGCCTTCATGCCCTACTCCCTCATAATCTTCGCCACCCGATTTTCTCCGACCACGAGGCCTTCTCGACGCAGCGTCTGATAAACCCGAGGGCTCCCGTAACGGCCTCTACTGTTGTCGTAGATCGTCCTGATCTTCAGCAACAAGTTTGCCTTGTCCGCGGCTCTCTTACTCAGCTCCCGGTTGGCCCAGGCATAGTATCCAGACCGCGACACCTTCAGGTGTCTGCACAGCGCTTTTACGCCGTATTCTCGTCGGTGTTTCCAGATGAACGGGAACGCTTCCGTCGTTCCTCGGCCTGAAAACGTTTA
>JABXHG010000438.1 GCA_013393545.1 Alteromonadaceae bacterium
CCTGCCCCACAGCCGGCACCGCAACCTGTCCCGAAGCAGACCCCGAAACCAGCACCGCAAAGGCCAGCCAAGCAAGGCCCTGTACTGAAATTCCCGGGCTCCGACATTCCGGACCTGCGCCTGGTGGTTCCTTAACTCAGCACTGGACTTAATTCACCACGCGTAGGCCGATAATGCCCGCGATGATCATGAGTAGGAATATCGGGTAGAACAAGCCTTTGAAACGACTTAGTGGAAATCGTGATGCGCTAGTGAAATGTGCCAGATTTTGTACCGTCTGAGTAGATGGGGAAATCTAGTGCATGCCAAAGAAGTTTGACCAGGAAGCCAAGGTCCGTGTGGTTCGCCTGGTAGAGGAGCGCATCTTGGCCGAAGACCTTTCGATGCAACAAGCGTGCCAGGCAGTCGCACCTAAACTGGGTGTCTCGAGGCATACAGCCAGGCAATGGACGCAGCAGTCTCGTCGCGATGGACATGCTCGCGAACACCTGCCGAAGACTTAGTCGCTGAAGTTGTGTCAAGCTGCGCCGGGAGAATCAAGAGCTGAGAGATACCAACGAATTGCTCAAGGCTGCATCGGCTTTTTCGCATCGGAACTCGACCCAAAACGTTAAGAAATGATTCAGTTCATTGACAAACACCGCGATTGTTTTTCCATCGAGTTCATATACGTAGGACGTTAAACCCCCACCGTGCGGGTGGTTTTATTACTTCTCGTGGCTATCGACAGTCTAAGGCTCGCGGGCTAAGCTCACGTCGACTGCGCGATATCGCTTTAGTTGAACACATCCGCGAGGTCCACGCTGAAGATTACAGTGTCTGGGGTGTGATGATTCTTGTTGACGGGGAAACCCGTAACCGACAAGGATTGAGAGTATGCCAAAGGCTTATCCACCACAGTTCAAGCAGCAATGCGTTGATGCAGTGCTAGTGCTAGGAAAGACTCGGGAAGAAGTGGCCCGGGAATACGAGGTCTCAGCATCAGCGTTGGGACGCTGGGTAGCTGCTGCACAAGGCACGCAAGGTACTGGCTCCGGCTCGCACCTACGCAAAGCCGATCCCAACTCGCAGGATGCGGCCGAGTTATCTAAACGAGTTCGTGAACTGGAACTGGAGAACGAGTTTTTAAAAAAAGCGGCCTTAGACTCAATTCACCACCTTGGACTCAGTCGACTTACGACGCAAACGAGCGTTTTCAGCTCGTATATCTGCATCACTGTGGCCATCATCTGCACCTTGGCGCTCTCATTCGAATTTGACCCGTTTGCCTAAAGCCCCTCGGCTACACCGATTTCCTTAGCCACATGCGTAATCGGTCGCCCCTACTCAATGACTAGCCTGGCAGCCTCCTACCGGTACTCTGGGATGTACTTTTCCTTGACGAACTCACAATGAACATCCTCTCCTACGGACACGAGTTCCGTACAAATTGGTTGTCCACTATTCATGTAAAATTGCAAATTATTCTCGAGGGTTAACTTCCTCTATTGGTCTGACGATGAAAGTATGGGCTTCCTTGTGTAGGAGAAAATACCTAGCGTGATAGTAACGATGGCGCCGAGGATCATTATGACGACAACGTTGTTGACGGAAACGAAGAAGCCAGCAACGTAAGAGAGAAATACGAAGCAATGAATGCTGAAGACAAAGGCGGGCATGAGCGCAGGACGTCGCTCTTTCGGCAGTGCATTCATAAGCAAAATTGACATAAATGTGTTTTGTCCACCGTTTCCTATACCCATGAGTAATCCAGCGAGAAGGGTAAAAAGTATGTGTCCAGGCTGAAACAGTAGGGCAATACCAATGCCACAGAAAATCCCTGAGATCCCAATTCCAGGTTGCATTCGGTCTTTAGCCAAAAGACCAACAGCGAACGGTCCTAGTACTAGACCAATACTAATGGAAGCACTAACCAGACCGTATATGGCGGGAGGCTCGTTGCGGACGGTTAGGATGTAAACTACCAACCCAACGTTCACGATTGAACCGAAGAACGCTGTCAGCATCGGTGGCAGAATCCGAACAGCCACACCGGGAAGCGTGAATAATTCTCTGACTGTGGAAACAAACGACCGCCGAGATGAAGATTCCGCAGAGGACTCATCCTCTGTGCTGGAATAGATTGGGTTGAGGCCTATTTTGGTGATGACGATGCTGAGTATAAGAAGTATCGTGGCGCCCCAAAACACGTAATGTGTGCCGACGACATAGAGCAATCCACCAAGAGTCGGGCCGGCAACAAAACCCAGATTGCGAATAGTGGTAGTCCACTTATTCGCGGTATCTAACTGGGATTTTTCAAACGTTTCTGCGATGAATAGCAGAACAACAGTCCATAGAACACCACCCAAAATACCCATAATTCCGCTGGTAATCACGGCGACGCTTGGGATTGAAGTCAAA
>JABXHG010000044.1 GCA_013393545.1 Alteromonadaceae bacterium
TTAGGCTCAGAGTGCAGCTAAAAGCTGAGCAACGGCTCTCGACGGTGTAACTGATAAAGCGGAAAGGCAAGACCCTGCGGATTGATGATCTTTTGCTGCATACTGTGCCTGCCACTGAAACGTTATTATTAGTCAATTCTTAAATGCGAAATAGCCAGATTACGGGCAATATCACGCTTCCCCTAAGCCAGACTGACTCTCTTCTGGTTCTGCTTATAGATTAAAAGCACGATAACGACTGATAATCCCCCACCAACCAAAGTGGTCGCAAAGCCCGGAAAACTGAACACAAAGCCCGCCAGGCCAAGGGGTAAGCGTAACCAGTGCTCGACCTTCCCTACGCCCAACAAGTAGCCTTCAAGGCAACCACTAATCAAAACAATCCCGGTTAAAATCGAAGGAAGGACGTACAGCAGTGGTGTCAGATCTCCCTGCAGAACCAGTGCCGGCTGAAACAGGAAGAACAACGGAACAAAATAGACAACCACTCCCAATCGCATTGCTGTAAAAGAGGTCCTCATTGGATTTGCACCGGCAATTGTCCCCGCCAGGAAAGCAGCCGCCCCAACAGGCGGAGTTATAACGGACAGCATCGCGTAGTACACAATGAAAAAATGAACAGCAACGATGCTGAATCCACCCACCTCGACAATGGCGGGGGCCAGGGTTACAGACAGGAAGATGTAGGCCACAATCGCCAGCCCCGCCATACCCATAACAAAGCATGCCAATACGCCAAACAATAAAACAAGATACAGGTTCCCGCCCCCCAGGGAGACCAGTCCGGAGGTAACAGAACCGGTTACACCTGTAATCGTCAGCGCACTTACCACAAACGCAATGGGCAAAATAATTGCCGTGGTCTGAGTCACCAACACACCAATCTGCCTGACTGCATCCACAGCGCGACTTGGCGTCAGGCGTGTTGACGCCTGGAAAAAGGATAGAAAAATCATCAGAAGAGCCGCGATCCAAGGGGTATAGTATTCCCAGCGTTTATATACCAACCCCCAAATCAGAAACACCAGGACAACTAAATAAGGCCAGCCTCTGCGCAGCACATCTTTCGTTGAGGGCAGATTACTGGTGTCTATGGGTTTTAAGTCATTTTTAGCTGCAAACGCATCAATTTGCAGAAGCAGACTGAAATAAAAGAGCAGTGACGGAATGATGGCTGCGAGCAAAATCGTTGCATAATCAACGCCAATCGTGATGGCCATCACAAAAGCAATCGCCCCCATGACAGGCGGCATAACCACACCGCCAGTGGATGCACACGCTTCAATTGCGCCGGCATAATGCGCCGGGTACCCGGCTTTTTTCATTGCAGGAATCGTTATAGTGCCGGTGCCCGCAATATTTGAAAAAACCGAGCCGGACAGACTTCCCATAAACCCACTGGCAACAACGGCTACTTTAGCGGGGCCACCCCGATATTTTCCAAAACTGGCATTTGCCAGATCGATGAAAAAGTGGCCCGCCCCTGTTGCTAACAGAACCCCGGCAAAAACCAGGAAACCAAGAATAACTTCAGCGACGATTTTGGTGGTGATCCCCATCATTCCTTCGGAGCGGAAAACATGGGAGTCGATCATGTTCTCAAAGCTGTAAGGTATACCCATAAACAGGCCTGGCAGATAATCGGCAAAGAGTGGGTATACACCCAGCACCAACACCACCAAAAGGAAGGGCGTGCCACCACTACGACGCGCCAGTTCCATGACCAGCAGCCAGATCGCAATACCTATATACAGATCCGACCAGCCTGCATTGGCCATATCCCAGGCCTTTGTGGACAAGTAAAACCCGAGGAAAACCACTGATAAAGCGAGCAACAAGTCATACCAGGGGATGCGCTGGCTCTTTCTGCGCGCGGGTAACAGCAGAAATCCGGCAGCACTGAAGATACCGATAAATATCCAATAGTACTGGCCTTCCAGCCAACGCTCCCCAAGGATATCGATACTGAATATATACGATAAACCCAGCACCAGCCCCAGACATGTGAGAGCCACAAATGTCAGGCTTTGCCATGACTTCAGCTCACCAAGACGTGTAACTTCTGCCTCATCTGATGGTGCGTTTTCAATTTCTTTGGGATTTTTCATTGTTGTTTCATCACTTATTCAAGTGGTTTCCTGGGTGAATGCCTTATAGCCGCGACTTAAACACTTCCAGGGATTCCGTATGCTGGCTTAAGATTTCCATATACTCCGGGTTGTCATGAGACGGCCTGATACGCTTATCCTTTGCTTCCGCGAGTGCGGCCTGGCGCGCTCCATACCAACGATCCATTTTTTCGATAGCGGCCTGGTTCCAGGCATCATCTTCTTCTGTCCATGCTCCGACTTCCTTAAGATACTTAACCGTACCTTCATGAACGGGCATAGCGCTTTTATCCAGATAATTACGGAAGACATCCAGTGACATCCGGGAGTTTAGAGGATGCGTTGATTTGTACGATTCAAACGACTGATGCATCCACTTGGCCATGTTGTAAGCGCTCTCCACAGTCGCTTCTGCAGGCATCGCGTAAACAAAGTTAGAAATGAAACCATCAACCCCTCGCGCCGAACTCACTCCGATATCGATGGTTGTCGGAATAATCACTGTCCTGTAGTCCAGGTACCGCTTCCACCCTTCGACGTTACTGCTGTCCATTGAGATCCATTTAATGCCACTGGGAGCACCTTCCATTTCAGACAGAACGCCACTGATAGGCGAGCAAATGGCAATGTCTACTTTGCGCTCAACAACGGCTTTGCAAGTATCTGCATAGCTGCTGGTGGGGACGAACTCAAAGAGCTCTTCAGCGTTTTCCGGGGAAACACCTAAAAAAGCGGGCAATGCGTGGGTAACATTGAGACCCAGTGAGGGAGAGAAGCTCGGCACAGAGATCTTGACGCCTCCCTTTTTCAGATCTTCCATTGTGTTAAGCGGCGAGTCTCCCCGGGTAACAATTCCCCAGGGAGTGTCAACGTTTTGCCATACGACGCGCTGTTTAGACGCAGGATAGCCGGCATAGCCATCCAGACCTTGAGTCTGGGACTCCAGCTCTGATACGGCAACAGCACTCATCGCCAGATCCTGACGGAAATTGAGCCGACGGTACCGCTGAAGTTCGCTGTCCTCCGGAATAACGCGAACATTTATGCCCTTGTCTTCTTGCAGAATCGGGGCCCAGCCATTCGTTGCTGCAAAGCTACCGGTCATCGTGCTCGGCGTTCCAATAGCCAGGAGGCGGGGGAAATCGTAGCTGTCTGCACTGACAACATGACTAAACGCCAGGCTCGCTGCTAATGTCAGCCACTTTGTTACTTTTATTTGATTGCTAAGGTTCATTGTTCTTATCTCAGTACTTTAATTATTTTGGGGAAGATAAAGAAAGTCGGCATAAAGCCCTCGCTTTGGCCGGCTTCCTTCATTAACTTAAACGACCTCAAACAGACCCGCAGCGCCCTGGCCTCCGCC
>JABXHG010000439.1 GCA_013393545.1 Alteromonadaceae bacterium
TCAAGCTCACGGTCAATACCGACGAGCGTGGCTACACCGGCAACTGGCTGGATGAAGAGACCGGCCTGGCTGACCACAAGGCACGTTGGTACGGGTCCTCAATCGGGCGGTTTACCGGGATAGACCCTGTGAAGTGGCAGGAATCGAATATTCACAGCTTCAATCGGTACGCCTATGCCAATAACAACCCCTACGGCAATGTGGATAGGGATGGGCGTAATGCGGTTACTTTCTTGGTGGCGTGATTGTTGAGTCCTACAATGCACTGCAGGGGAACGGATTCAACGGAGACAAAGTCCTCGGCGCCTTGGCCGATGGGTATAACGGTGAGGGGGCTGGTTTCGCCCGTTCTCTGTATCAGGATGCCGAAACATTTGTTCCAATTGGCGCGGTTGCAGGAGCCTTGATTAAAAGCGGGAGATTGGCCAAGTCTCTTGGTAAAGAGGTTGGGATATTACGCGATGCAGCTAGAGGAAAAGGTAATTTTGGTCTTGGTTCGGCAACTAAAACCGAGGCCAACAAACTTGGTAAAGCTTGGGTTGGAGACGGCTATAAAGTGGCCAGTGATGGCAAAACCTTGGTTAGTAAAGATGGTCTGAGGCAGTACAGGCCGCCCAGCTACAAGCCGAGACTGGATAGAACCCAGGCAAACTTTGAGCAGAGAGTTCCAGGTCAGCAGTCAACTCGTTGGCAGTCGAATGGCCATCTTGATATTACGGATTAATCGATGAACGCAGAATTAAAGCGGCTTCACAGCCCTGATATTCACGATCTCAAGCTCTACCAGCCGGAAGTTCCAGAAAAATTTGGGTTTCTCTTACAGGTTATGGTGGGGCCAGAAGGAGTGGACGGAGAGGAGTCCTTCAATGTCGAGGTATGTACGCCAAAATGGTTAGAGGAGACCTATGGGATGAATGAGGTAGTAATCGGTCGCCATCATCTAATCGTTCGAGAATACAACTATCAAAAGATTGTTGACACTATCCAAAATTTTTTACGGGAATGTACTGGTGAAAACTGGATTGAGGTTGCGGAAAAAGTATCGCGAATAGGGAAATGGGAGTTTGAAGATTACATCGATTAAGACGGAGCTCGCCCTGCTGGGGTCCATGAAGATCTCAACCAAGCATGCGCTCTATGGTGGTCGACAATAGAAAGATCACAGACTGATAGGCGCGACAATACAAAACAACAAAACAACAAAACAACAAAACAGGACTAGACACTACCCACTTGCTGAAGTAAGTGATGGGTGATCTGCTGGGAGAATACGATCCATCGGGCGGCTTCAAGGAATACATCTACGTGGATTCGAAAACCGCCGCCAAGGCGGTGGATGACACCACTGTGGTTGGCCAGTAACGGTTAGGGAGGACAACGCTATGACACGCACTATCTGGAACACGCTGGCCACCCTGGCCGTGCTCATATTCACCGCCTTGCCCCTCAGCGCCGCTGAGGTGGTGACCTACTATCACAACGATCACCTGGGCTCGCCCATTGCGGCGACTGACAGTGCCGGAGCCGTGGTATGGCAACAGGCCTACGACCCCTGGGGATTGAAACTCACGGTTAATACCGACGAGCGCGGCTACACCGGTAACTGGCTGGATGAAGAAACGGGCCTGGCCGACCACAAAGCCCGTTGGTACACCTCATCTATCGGTCGGTTCACGGGCATTGACCCAGTGAAATGGCACGAAACAAATATCCACTCCTTTAACCGCTATGCGTACGGGAATAATAATCCGTATAGCTATGCCGACCCGGACGGTGAACTGGCGTTTCCGATTGTGCCGGTACTCGGGGTTATGGCGTTGGAGGCTCTGGGTATAGGCCTTGAAGTCGCGACTATGGAGGAAACCTCCGATTCGATCAATCGTTCTGGTGCTGGAACCTTTGGAGTGACGGGCGTAAAGGCTGTCGGCTCCGCTATGCGAATGGGGCTGAGGGGTGCGAATGTTACGAAGGGCCTGAAGGTTTCTCCAAATAGGGCTCCAGGATTGAAAAATGTCCAGGATCGACTCAATTTCCGTGGCGATCCTAATTCGATCGTTAGGGGGGCCGATGTCGCCAGGAAAGGAGGTGGGAAACGCGCGTTTATAACAGATGAGAATGGAAGGATTATTCGAGAAATTACTCCTCAGAGGGTGAAAGAGAGGGTAACCAACCCCTTGCCGGATGGCACAACACGGGAAACTTTCAGCGTGGATTCAAGTAATAACCGCAGCACCGCTCATTTATAGTGCTCCGGAATATTCACCCCAGAACACCTCCGCCGGTGTTCGGTAGCCCAGCCGTTTTCTGGGCCGGTTATTCAGTTGCTCAACCAC
>JABXHG010000440.1 GCA_013393545.1 Alteromonadaceae bacterium
GGGAATGGACCACCGTCGGCCGTGTGCCGAGCGTTGGTTGCAAATGGGCTGGGTCGAGCGCCTCGTTATTGAACGGGCAACGGGTGGCCTCGGGCGGCGGGTTGGCCCGATTTTCAAACAGGCTGAGGGCACGGTCGGTAAGACCCCGGGTAAGCAGCCCGGCAAAAGCAGCGATGAACAGCGGCGGGCGCAGCGCCGTAGGCCGCCAGGAAAGAAAGCCACCATAGACGCCAATAGCCAACAGGCCGGTGATCATGTCGAACCCGCCATCACGGATATCAATCCAGGCCAGCGGGCTCCAGCCATAGCTTGCAAAATAACGCCCAACGAAAACGAGGCGCGCCACCACGAAGCCCACCAACGCCAGGTTAATGATGGCATCGCCTATCGCCACATCACTACGACGCGCCGACAGCTTGCCGGCCACCAAAGCCACAAGAAAGGCCAGTACGATTAACGCCTGCCCCACAGAAATGGCCAGCGGCCCCAGGGTTAGTGATAACAACGAAAGCTCCTTTGCCTAAATCCGTGTTTGATACGCTGCCTGAAAAGCAGAGCCGCCATTGTGAACAGGGTGGATTAAGTCAAGGTTAGAAAAGCTAGGCCGGATGATGGCTCAAAAGAAAAGGACACCGGCCAGTCTAGAAGCAGGTATGTCGGCATGTAGCGAGAAGCCTAGCGCTTTGGCCGCTTTCATGACGGTGCGGGAATTACCACACAGGTGAAGTGTGGGGTGTATGGCGGAACTCGACAATAAGTTGCTTATACAACACCCCAGAATGAAAGCAATGGGGATTAACCACGCCATGCTGGGCTCGCCACCTAAACCCTTGGCATTTGTGCATCTTAGCGCTTGCCTACATATGTGCCGCTTTCTAAATTTGTATAAGAAAACAGTTTTTGACAGGAGGCACCGCACTACGCGATTCCGAGATCTACCATCAACACTCGGCACCGCCATATCGCGGCCTGCTCCATCCATTGGCCACCATCCGCACCGACGGAGGACGACGCAGTGGCAAGAGCTATCTCATGCCAAAGCATGACCTCGACAGGGCTCCGATTTAACTTTGGCCTTTTGGTGCATAACGTAAAAATCGAGTAATGTAGGATATAAAGCACCATCAAAAACAGGAACGCAGGGAGGCATCATGGACCTTAACGAGAAGCTGCACGGCATCGCACGTCGTGGTGAAGAGCAGGTTGATCATATCAAGAACGAGGAAGCGACCAAGACGGCCCTTGTTCTCCCGTTTATTGGCTCGCTTGGATACGACCCCTTTGATACCCGGGAGGTGGTCCCCGAATTCACGGCGGATGTAGGTACCAAGAAGGGTGAGAAAGTCGATTATGCCATTCGTGCCGATGGTAATATTTCGATCCTTATGGAATGCAAGCCACTAGGCACTAACCTCGCTAACGTCCAATACAATCAGCTTTACCGATACTTCGCCTGCACGGATGCAAAGTTTGCCATCCTGACCAATGGCTTTGAATACCGTTTCTACTCTGACCTAGACTCCGAAAACAAGCTGGATACTCGTCCCTTTTTCACTTTCGACTTGGAAGACTTTAACGAGCAAGATATTGTCGAGCTCCAGAAATTCACCAAACCCAACTTCGATGTTGATGCCATCCTCGGCACGGCCAATCGACTCAAGTACACCAACCTTGCCAAACAGGCCATTGACGAAATCTTCCGAGAAACACCAGAAGAATTCGTCAAGCTCATAGTGGGAAAAGTCTATGAGGGCCGCCAGACGAGGCAAATAATCGAACAGTTCACGCCAATTATCAAGGAAGCCGGTAAGCTTTACATCAAGGAGCACGTCGCCCAGCGTTTGCGTGGTGCCTTGGCTAACAACGATATTGATGCGCCCCAGCCCACCGCTGCTTCTGAAAGCACATCGCAAGCGCCCGAAGCTGACGATGGTGGCATCATAACCACCCAAGAGGAGATCGACGCCTATAACATCGTTCGGTCACTGCTCGCAGAACAGGTCGACGTCAGTCGTATAACCATGCGCGATGCAAAGTCCTACTGCGCCGTACTCCTCGACGATAATAACCGAAAACCCATCTGCCGATTCCACTTCAATGCAAAGTCAATCAAGCGGGTAGGTTTCTTCAATGACAAGCAGGAAGAGCGCATCGAGATAAACTCGGTCAGCGTCCTTCTACTATTTATTCCAAATTGTAATAAAAAATCATATAAATTGTCTAATATGGTGTCAAAGAATACTAGAAAAATAACTATTAAAGAGATAACTATTAAATATACTAATATTGTCTTATAGTTTA
>JABXHG010000441.1 GCA_013393545.1 Alteromonadaceae bacterium
CTGTAGTGAACTGTTCGCTTCCGTGCGGTGCTTTGACATTGAATACTCCGGGCTTTGGTGAGATATGACTCGAAGCCCCGTGAGAGGAGCACGCAAGCGCTCCTCCCTCTGTTCTTAGAAACCCTTGGCTAAGAACACTAACAGGGCTCGATATTATAGATTCAGGATTTAGGCAGTCTTGCCGAATCGCTGTGCGGTGTAAGCACCAACAGATACGATGAGAGCACCCAGTGCAACCAGGAATCCGATACCCATGCCACCTGTCAGTGGAAGGGAGCCACGGGTTTCAGGAAGGTTAGCTACCTCAGCCACTTTGGTGATGGAAACGGTTTCGCCGTGAGTCTCCGACAGAGCCAAGGTCACAGGAACCGGCTCAGGCAGCAAAGAGAAACCTTCTGGCGCCTTGGTCTCAACCAAGCAGTACGCGGTTGGGTCTACAGTAACACTGTTTTCGAAGTCGGTGACCTGCAGACCGTAGAAAGTAGCCTTACCTTCGACATCTGTAGTCAGGGTGGTCTGGACAGGTGTCGCAGGATCATTGTCATGATCTACAGCCACAGCGTCACCTTCGATGACACCATCAACTGAGCATCGGTAAAGCTCGAACTCAGCACCCTGCAAAGCGTTACCTTCTTCATCGACCTTGTTCAGCTCGATGTTGCCCCAGTAAGAGTTAACCGGGTTAGAGGGCGTAGGTTCATCGGGTTCCTCAGGTGGGTTGTGTGGATCGTCTGGGTTCGGCTTGGTGTCGGAATTGACCGTTGGATCATTGTGGTACAACAGTGCGGTGTTTTCTGCTTCACCGTCTGCGACTCGAAGGATCTCAGCCACAATCGTAGTGGTTACACGAGCATCGGCATTTTCCTTCTTCACAGCCGTTAGCTTGTCAACGCCTTGCTCGGTGAAGGATACTTTGATCTCGCCGTTCACATTGGAAACAACGTAATCAACACCAGCTTCTGCTGCAACACCATTAATTTCGACGGAAACGGCAGCTTCGTCGGCCTTCAGGTTTTCTGCATCCAACTGATCAACGATCTGGTACCAAGTAACGTCGTTGACGGTTACGTCTGGAATCGCAGACTTGATGGTGTAGGTGATGTCGTCGCCGACGTTCTTGTCTGCGTCTTCAACTTCCTTATCGATTGGCGTCTCCCTCGGATCGAACTGGTTCTTTGGGTAGACGTGAACGTCGTAGTTCCAAGAGTTCTGGTTCTCTGGGTTAGTCATAGGAAGGTAGACTAGGGAGTCAGCCGCCTCGGTGATAGCTGGGTTTCCACTGTCAACCTCAACCAGCTTGTAGAGGCCCAAATCTAGGTCTCCGAAGTCGATTGCGCCGTTCGCATCAGTCGTCTCAGTTTTGACCAAAGTACCGGTTCCTGCACCAGCGGCTCCGTCCTTACCTAGTTCAACTGCGTTCTTCCAGTCCTCAGCATTGTCGATCTCTTGGATCAAGTAGAGCTCGAAGGTAACGCCGGCGAGGGTCGAGTTGCCAACCTCAGTCTCATTACCTGTAGCTGTCAGACCTTCCTGACCAGGCTCAATGATTCGCTTAGACAGAGTCAGCGAAGCGTCCTGGGAAAAATCGATGGTCGAGGCAAGTGGCTGTGCGGTTGCAAGTGGAGCGCCGACAAGCGCCACGCCTAGGGACAGCCCCATGATTGTCAGGGCTGACGCCGAACGAATAGCAAAATTGCTCATATGATTTCCTTCTCAGTAAAAGTCAGCATCTGACGAAGATTCAGATGCTGTAGATCTCCACGCACTCGGTTCAGATCAAATCAACCTTGGCGTTCGCTGTACAAAATCTTGTAGGCAGCGGACTTATCTTAACAAAATCTGAGAGATTGTTTCAATGTATTTACTTGTCCTATGCGGATCGCAATCTAAAGTTTGACCTCAAATAAGCGAACCCTTAATTCGAACATTTTTGTAACAAAAACATTTCTAATTGGGAAATATGTAGCTCAATCTAAGTTTTAAGCCTGTCAGAATTTGATTCGCGCCATTTTTGTCAACTTGAGGAATCTTGGAACCGAAACCAATTAACCCACCATGCACTCCGAAGACCCGCAGAGAGGCCCGAAAACAGATTGCTGGAACACAGATCCCCTCTCACCAAGATTTCAATCCGTCACTTAGCCCAGTTCCCTAACCCTTTATCGAGCTTATCTAAAACTATCTAGGAACAAGCCCTTCTTTCCCGGGAAAGCGTAAGGAAAACTGCTTCCACCTGCACAGCAATCGATTACACAGCCAGTGCAACCCGATCGCTCCCTTGGCCCTGCTG
>JABXHG010000442.1 GCA_013393545.1 Alteromonadaceae bacterium
GACACATCGTCAACGTGTCCAGTGTTGCCGGAATCGAAGCTTTCCCCGGTGGCGGTGGCTATTGCGCCTCCAAGTTTGGACTGATGGCCCTCGCCGATGTGCTCACCAAAGAATTGAAGAAACATGAAGTCAAAGTTAACACCATCTGCCCCGGTTCGATCCAGACGGAGTTCTCCGAGAACCCGAAATCTTACGCACTCACCGCTGAGCAGGTGACCGAAGCCATCTGGCACATCGTAACTGCTCCAGAGGGGGTCATTTATAATCAGGTCATCATGCGTCCTCAAGTACCCCCACAGATGCAAAAATAATCCATAGCCGGAGATCCGCGGATTTCTTAGAGAAAAAAACGTCCCTTGTGGTATTATCCCCTTGAGGTAGACAGTGAAAAAAGTCCATCTGGTAAGATGGACAAAAGCACTGAACTGCCGGAGGGGATTTTCTTATGGCGAAAAAAGGGCAAACATTCAAACGGTACACATTGGAAACCAAAGCGGAAGCGATCCGCCTTCATCTGGAAGAAGGCCTGTCCTATCGATCCATTTGTGAGCGTTTGGCGATCCGTAGCAAGTCCCAAGTCCAAGACTGGGTTCAACGACATCAAAAAGGGGAATCGTTGGTAGATCACCGGGGAGTATGGAATCGGAAGCACTTTGACAATTTAGAGGAAGAGAACGCTTACCTAAAAGCGCAGGTAGATTTCCTAAAAAAGCGTCATCCAAATCTGTTGGGGGAGTGATTTCCAAAAGCAATCGCTTTGCCATAATCGATGAACTGCGCGATCATCACTCCTTGGCACAGTTACTGCAAATCGCCCAGGTTTCCCGTTCTGGTTACTATAAGTGGAAGAAGACCCGGTCTCTCGCCGAAGAACGCCGGTCCAAGGATGCCTGGATTCAAGAGCATATCCTGGCAATCCATCGCCTCCACCCGTATTACGGGTATATTCGAATGACCACCGCTCTCCGACGCGAAGGCATGGTGGTGAATCGAAAACGTGTCCGTAGACTAATGCGAGGGCTTGGAATCCGTTCGGTGATTCGCAAAAAACGGCCCTTTTACGGGCGGAAAGCATCCATCCTCTTTCCGAACCGGTTGAATCGAGAGTTTACCGCCGAGGTTCCGTTACGTCGTCTCGTAACGGATATTACCTACGTTCGAATGGGGAACTCCTTTGCTTACCTGTCGGCAGTACAAGATTTGTATAACAATGAGATCGTTTCCTGGTCCCTGTCGAAGCGTAATGATCTGGAGCTGGTTCTGGATTCGTTGGAGCGGCTTAAGGAGAAAGGATCTCTAAAGGATGTACTTCTACACTCGGATCAAGGTTTTCAGTATACCTCCCGGACGTATGCCCACCGTTTGAAGAGCTACGGGATGTTAGGAAGCCATTCGCGTCGTGGGAATTGCTTTGACAATGCTTGTATCGAATCGTTCTTCTCCCATCTGAAAACAGAGAAGCTTCACCTCACGCAACCAAAGACCTTTGAGGAAGCCTACACAGCCGTCGAGGAATACATCACCTTCTACAACAAAGAGCGTTTCCAGAAAAAATTGGGCGACCTTTCCCCTGTTGAGCATCGGGAAAAAGTCGCCGCATAACCGTTCTTTTTTCATTGTCTACTTGACGGGGTCAAGACCACATATGGAGGTGTTTTTATTCCGAATGGGTCTTTACATACCCTGGCAGGGTATAGTATATTGGGTTTAGATACCTATATACCCACTATAGGTATAAATCGAGGAGGAAAAACAATGAACCAGACATTATTACATGTGAAAGGGATGTCCTGTGGTCACTGCGTCGATTCCGTCGAGAGTGCCTTAAAGCGCATCGGGGCGAAAGGGACGGTCGATCTGGAAGCCGGAACCGTCCAGGTCATCTATGACGAGAATCGCTTGACATTAGAGCAAGTGAAAGAGACGATCGAAGATCAAGGCTATGATGTGGTGTGAAAGGAATGAGCCGCTGAATGCGGCTATCCTTTCCTTTTGAATATACCCCATAGGGGTATTTGAACGAGGTGGTAAAGATGGAGAAGAAGGCTTCCCTGAAAATCAGCGGCATGACCTGTGCCGCTTGTGCCAATCGGATTGAGAAAGGGTTGAGCCGGATGGAGGGAGTTCAGTCGGCTCATGTCAATCTTGCTTTGGAACAAGCGTCCGTCACTTATGATCCGGAGCAGGTGCAACTATCCCAGATGGAAGAGAAAATAGGGGATCTAGGGTATGACACCGTCCAAGAGGAAGTGAATCTCCAGATCGGAGGTATGACCTGTG
>JABXHG010000443.1 GCA_013393545.1 Alteromonadaceae bacterium
GTCCACACCCGGGTGACCGGCCATGTCAGCGATGCCATCGATGCGCTCATTCGGGACATGCAGCGAATCAATCCCGCATTGAGGGACACCGACCAGAGCCTGCTCAAACGCAAGCTGGAAATCCAGACCCGCGGCAGCCAGCGGCGTATGCAAGCCGCCGAGGGCGGTGAATGGGACATCAGCATCGTGCATGATCGCCTCGTTCTCGAGGAACTCGACTCTTCCAGCGGTTCGCTCACAACCACCAACCGCGCCGCCAGTGCCGTGATGGATTACAACGAGTGGCAGCGAACCTATGGATCGATCTGGGGCAGCATGGCCGACCGCAACACCCAGTTAGGTATCATCAGCCTTGCGCTCGGAACCTGGGCATTGATGGCCCAGGCCAAGGCCATGGACGAAGCAATGGCCGATGGCCGCACCGAGGCGCAATGGCGTTTTGGGGCACTGGTCTCCGGTGCGTTCGGCTCCGTGGCGGATACCGCGCATGCCATCATGGAACGCATCCATCGTGTAACTAGCCGGCTCTCCAAGGGCCTCGGTCGAATATTGCGCAGGACTGCCGGTGGACTGGGCAAGGCTTTTGGTTTTGCGGCCGCTGCGATCATGGCTGTTTGGGATGGGTATAACTTTATAGATAAAGTTCAGAAAGGCCAGTATGGCCTTGCGTCACTCTATCTGGCTTCAGCCGTTTCCGGGTTGGGAGCTTTCGTTTTCTTAACGATGTTAAGTATTACAGGAGTTGGGGTCTTGTTGGCTGCAATCGCGGTAGTGGTCAATATCTTCATTGCTTTATGGAGCAACAATGCGCTTCAGGAATGGGTTGAAAAATGCTACTTCGGTGTCGAAGATTCGAATGAACAGTTTTCTAGCTTGAAAGCGGAAACCGATGCATTTGAGGTCCTGACCGATCAATAGGAGAAATCGGGTATGAATTTTACCGGCTTGGGGCCGTATAAGTGGAAGTACAAGACGGATCGCCCACTAACAGAGGACGAGAGACGAAACCGTCTCGACAAAGAACACACGGCCAGCAGAGAGCCTAATGACGATCTCTCCGTGATACGTATTAATAGTACTTACATGGAACTCGTTGATCGATGGTATGCCGACAAAGGACATGCAGTTATTTATGGGTTGGTTGGGCTTTCCCCATCTCTCACAATTGCCCTGATGTCTATGAGCGCCATTTCAGGAATAGATGATTCCTGGGGTGCTTTTTTAATATGGATTGCAATATCCCTAATGGCTTGCTTTTGCTTTGCTTTTTCTTACCTAATTTATTTTGAGGCTTTTCGTAAAACCCACTACCCAATCCGTCTAAACCGAAAAAAACGCATGGTATATGCTTTTAAACCTGATGGAAATATTATCAAAGCCTCTTGGGATGACTTGTTTATCCACAAAGCTTCCAGCAAACCACCTTTGAGTGAGAAAGATTACGACATTCGAGCGCATGTCCTTGACGCCGATGGCGAGACCGTTCGAGAAACCTTCACGCTGGCCATGCCCCACTCTGGAGCAGAAGAGCGCCTGCTCGACCTCTGGGAGTACATCCGCCGCTATATGGAAGACGAAAATGGTGTGAAAAAAAATCATAAGTTAACGCAGTTCTGCTGGCCCATTGGTGAACGCCGCGAGGGATTACGATATAGCATTATAGGCGGCTTTAGCCCTGCGGCCATTGCGCCTTACCTAGTGCAGCTACCCTTCTGCCCATATTTTGCCTTGATTACCTGGGGGCGATTAATTGCCATGTACACTAGTCGCGTGCCCCGCTGGCCAAAAGACATCGAAGCTGAATGTCGTATTTCAGACAATGACCCTTATCAAAAAGACTGGCGTGACATTGGAAAACTTTCCTTTGAGAGGGAGACCGTCCCCGTCATCGGCTTCGTCATCGGGAGTATCATTTTGGTTGCGGCAATTACCTGGACAGTCACCAGTATTATCGACGCCATGTAAAAAACGTGCGTCCAGCACTGGGCATCACCGCCAACCGCAAGGTGGTCCACACCCGGGTGACCGGCCATGTCAGCGATGGACTCATCGAAGAGATGCAGCGTGTCAACCCAGCCCTGCAAGGCGCCGATCAAACCTTGATCAAGGAACAATTGCGCATTCAGACGCGTGGCAGTCACCGCCGGATGCAGTCAGCCGGCAAAGGCAACTTCGATATTTCCATGGTCTTCGATAC
>JABXHG010000444.1 GCA_013393545.1 Alteromonadaceae bacterium
TAAACACTTGTGATGTCGTTCTTTCAGATTTGCATATGCCGGATATGAACGGAATCGAACTTCTAGACCATTTGAATAACCTTGATAAACCACCGATTTTTGTAGCGATGACTGCCTATGATACTGATGAAGTGATGCTTCATGTCCTTGCTAAAGGCGCAGCTGGGTACGTTATTAAGGGTGAAGTTCCGCAAGCCATTATTCAAGCGTTGAGGGATGCCGTTAATGGTGGAACAAGCCTTTCTCCTCAATGCGTTAAAAGACTTGTAGAAAACGCATCTATCGATGTGGAAAAGTCGGTGCCCGATCTCATGCCTAAAGCTCAGGTATCACTGACACGTAGTGAGAAGGCGGTATTGCGGCAAGTTGCGGTTGGAAAGACCAACAGAGAAATTTCCGAGCAGATGGAATGCTCCGAGGCGTACATTAAGAAAGTCATGACCTCGTTGTTACGGAAGTTTGGTGTTGAATCACGTGTCCAGCTTGTGTTGGAAGTAGTGAACTCGAGTTACCTTAAATAGTTTGGGACGTAGACACAAGGAATTCTGCCTTGGCGGCTCCGGCAAATCCTAGCGGTTTTGGTAACACCTGATTTGAGTCGGTGCTTCTCTGGTAACTAGGTGAGGCCCTGCGACACTTCAACGCAACAAGGATTCATGTACTTTCGAATCTTGGGTTAGCCTAATATCCTCTTACCTGTTTTCCCATTCTAACTTCAGAGGCGCTCCCCTTCCCATGGGTCGAGCGCCTCTTCTGTGTCCTCATAATTTTAGGCAGTAACGAGATCGCGGCCTCGGAAGCCAACGATGCCCAGCGCAGTCAAAGCGCCTGCAATCAGAGTAAGGACTGCGAAGCCGGCCCAGGAGATATCTTCTGCAGGATACTGACCAATGTGGCGAAAGACTGAGGTGGAGAGGATAACACCGGAAAGCTGCAGCATATCGCCAAAGAAACTAAGCACCGTGCTGTATACAAACACGACCCACACGAACCCCAGCGCGCGCGGAGCCCACGAGTACAGCGCGACAGCCAAGCCCAAAAGCACCCACACCGCCGGGGTCTGAGCAAACTGGCCCAAAAGAGCTTGACCGAAGAGCTCCCCATCGCCGGTGGCGACAGCGGCGCCGAGGCCAATTCCAATCCCTGCGACAGCAAGCAGCCATAGTGTGCCCAGCCCTGCGATGGCAGTCCACGACAACAACCACTGTGAACGGGACACGGATGTGGCAAGAATGGGTTCTGCGCGCATCGCTTGTTCTTCACCACGCAGGCTTTGTACGGCAAGCAATACGAACACGGCGACCATGACGGCGAAATTGATGCTCATGAAGCCGATGTACCCGGAAATCAGACTGTCTGTTCCGCCCATAACCGCGAGGACTTCCGGCGGCATCCCATCGGCATTTTCAGCCATGGGCTGCACGAACGCACCGAAGACTATTCCGGCGATGAGCATCGCAAAAGACCACCACACGATGCTTGTTCGCTGCAGCCGAAAAGCCAGTGTAAACGGCCTGCGTATCCACGCAGCAGCGGTTGCCGATCCGAGTCGGTCCGGCAAGATCCCGGCCGCAAGATTTCGCCGTGATTCGAGAAAGAACCCTAGAGGCCACATTTAAGCACGTGTATGACTCGACACAAGAAAGAATTAGAGAATCTATAAAGGATTGCGTGGGCTTGCCGCACTCAAGGCTATGAGTATGGAGATCCTGCCGGTCAATGAGCAGCTTAAAGACGAAGCCCGCCTGGTTGTGTCTTTTTTGGGAAAGCGGCGTGAACAGCGAGTATCGGGCAGAACTTGCTGCCGTTGCTATCGGCGAATGGTCAGAGATGATCATTAACTTGCTCAACGAAGCTGAAGAAGATGGGACGCTGCGGTCTATCGTGGACATTGAAAACACTGCGGGTGCCTTTGTTGGCTTTCTTCAAGGCTCACAAATCGATGCCGTTATGGGCCCCCATGAATTCAACCCTGACCGACTGACCAAGCAGTTAGATGCCTATCTTGACCTGCTAGCAAAATAGATCCGAAGGAACACGATGAAAAACATAAATCTGGGAAAAACTGTTCAGCAGGTACCCAACGTTATTGCGGGCATGATGCGTATCGGCGATAAATCGGATGCAGAAATTCGCGCGCTTTATGATTCCGCCCGCACCGCCGGCGTCACCTACTTCGACCATGCAGATCTCTATGGTTTCAACTTTCCAAACGGGGGCTACCACCTGTGC
>JABXHG010000445.1 GCA_013393545.1 Alteromonadaceae bacterium
AGTATGGCGTGAAGACCAACCTCTTCTCCGTGACCTCCTGGGTTGAGCTTGCACGCGAAGGCGCACGCCTGAACAAGGAAGCTCTGCAGCACGGAACTGAGCCTGAGAAGCCATTCGTTACTTCCCAGCTGGAAAATGTTGATGGCCCATACGTAGCTGTCTCTGACTTTGTTTCGGACCTGCATGAGCAGATTCGCCCTTACGTCCCAGGCACCTACATCACCTTGGGCACCGATGGGTTTGGCTTCGCGGATACCCGCGCTGCTGCTCGCCGCTACTTCAACACCGACGCTGAGTCCGTTGTTGTAGCAGTACTCGAGGGACTTGCTCGCGAGGGCAAGGTTGAGCGTTCCGTAGTAGAGAAGGCAGCCAAGGACCTGAAGCTAGATGATCCAACTGCTACCGTCGATACCACTGAGGCTCCTGGCATCGAGTAAACAAGCCTCGGAAGCTCCTGCCATTGCGTTGGAGGGCCTCTTAGGGTTCTAAAAGCCAACGCCCAGGCAATCGCGTGCCTGTGTCCTTCCGCACCAATGTGTGTGGAGGGGACGCAGGCACTTTCTTATACCCACATACTGCCGTGTAGGAAGACGTATCTGCCCATTCTTAAAAGCTGTACAAAGTGTTTGACTCGCCATACTCCCTACCGTTTTATATTTATATGATTTTTAAAATTGTTAGAACTTTCTGCACGGAGATTTTCAGTTCCCAAACCCCGAGGTGAGAGATATGCAGATCCGACTTCTACGGCATTAAAACTGCCGATTTTCCGGAAAAATTGCCCAGTTGTAGACATAAATGTCTTAGTAGCTACATGTTGGGGCTTCCTCGGACTTAGCACGCGGAGCACGGATAGAAAATTTCGCATCACGACAATAGCCCTCATCCTCAACACGACGACAGCACACCCAGACCGAAGAGATCGGTACACACCCAACCCCCTACATTCCCACCCCCATTGGCTCAACGGGAACAACCACCATTCTGACAGCAAACACATAGCTTGCAATCGTTTGAATAGTACTTGCATTAACCTACAAAGTTACCTTTCCGTAACCATCGGAAAACCGTTGACATTGACGCTTCCACGCATCAACGGCCATTGACACCAGAACGCGACCAAAAGCCTAGCTGCTGGTATGCCTCGGGTGTTACAACTTTTACACCTTGTAGTTTTACCCCCGGGATTCTCGCGTGCTAAGAATTTCACCGGTGTAACCAGCACCACGCATTAGAGTGGAGGGAAGCAATTAACAAGACGGCTTTCTGCCAAGTAGCCACAATTGCCGAGTTAATATCGATACATCTCCGAGGAGCGGTGAGATGACAGCGCCGGTAGCCGAAGGAATTCCAAGCATGAGAACCAAACAAATTCACTCAAAGATTTATCGCGAGTTGCAACATCGAATTACTTCAGGGGGTTTAAAGCCGGGGGATCTGCTGCCCAGTGAAGCAGAATTGTGTGAGGAGTTCGATGCCTCGAGGGCGCCAGTCCGCCAAGCTATTGCTAGTCTCCGGCCCGAGGGGCCTAGCCCATCTGGTCGGGGCCGCCCTTCGGTCGTGCTGGGCACGTCAAAGGCGGATAGTTTCATGTCTATTTTGTCTAACCTCGCGTGGATGAAAGCGCATGGCCTCAACCCCACCTCGAAGATTTTGTGGATGGCGCGGCGCCCCGCGCCTGCCCACGTTGCAGCTGCACTAGGCATGAAACCTGATGACCCGATCATCTTTATTTCCCGCGTGCTTTTCGCAGAATCCAGGCCACTTATTCTGGAACGCCAATACTTCCCTCTCGAAGTTGGAATGCATGTGCTGGCAATGGAGCCAGGCACTGATGATATCCATGAGGAACTGATTCGGGAAGGCATCAAAGTTGACTGTTGCCGTCGTTCAATTGAGTTTGTTCAAGCAGACGAAGAGATGGCGCGGTTATTGGAATTGGAAGTAGGAACAACGCTCATCGGGTCCCGCCTTGAAGTGGCTTCGCCTTCGGGAACGCCCGTGGAATATGCCGAGTATCTCTATCCTGCTACCCATCTCAGCTACACCATTACCGTGGTCAATGGAGAGAGCACACCGTTGCACACCAGCGTGCTCCCAGAGACGAAGCTCCAGTGGAGCTACGACGAATCTGGCTTTTAGCCATACCGTTTCGCAATTTCACTGCATTGTTGTCTCATTGCCCGGAACGGAGTTAGAGT
>JABXHG010000446.1 GCA_013393545.1 Alteromonadaceae bacterium
TGATGGCCGGATCATTGCATACGCTGGTTACTTTACACCTATCGTCAAGTCGAACCCAGCCAAATCAAATCAATAAGCTTTCCGACGAAGCCACCAGCACAGTAGCCCTCCCGAAAAAGAACTTTAGATTCATTGCTGGACCGTCGCGCTCGGAGCTCAGAATTCCTGCTAACAAACCGAGCCCCGTCCAAAAAGTGGAAACAATCGATTACATGGATACATGTGGATAGACAGCTAAAGTAGTTCAGATAGTATTTCTAATTGATATTGAATTGCGAAACCTACTCTGCCCCTAACGGAGAAAGCTTAGAGATGTCTGACAGCCATGTAGAAGCAGAAATCAAGTACTACCTCGACGAACTTCGAGGCAAGACTCAAAACGGCTATTCGCTTGAAGCTGCGATCAACAAAATAAAGCGCCACCCTTTGGGTTCACCGCCGGAGGACGTCTTCAACACGGCAATCGCTAGGTTCAAGACGAAGACTCGTGAAATTACCGAATATAACACCGCAGAGAGTTTCGCCCGCGAACATGACACCGGAGATTGGTACAGCGGCCCGCAAGAGGACGACATCTTTTGGCCTGTCCTAAAAGAAATCCTCCAAGATAAAATTGGTGACGCCGTAGAAGACGTCGATAAAGCATCAACCCAAGTCGTAGCGTCCCTGCGCCCTAGTGGAGCAAGTGAGTTTGATACACGTGGATTGGTCCTTGGCTATGTTCAGAGCGGCAAAACTACTAATTTCCTATCAGTGATGGCAAAAGCCGCCGACGTTGGATACCGCTTTTTCATCGTCCTTACTGGCATTACAGAGAGCCTTCGTTCTCAAACTCAGGAACGAATTGAAAAACAACTCATCACTGACCCCAAACATTGGTTCCAGCTCACAACCATCAACGATGACTTCAAAGATACCCAGGGAACCAATCAAAAGAACGCTTTAAGCATGCTCAGTGGCAACCAGAATCGCATCATTGCCGTAGTTAAGAAAAACGCAACTGTACTGCGTAAACTCAATGCATTTATCAAGCGATCAGGGGTACATGCTGATAAATGTCCAATCTTGATTATCGACGACGAAGCAGACCAGGCGAGCATCAGTGTTTCGAAAAATCCTGACACAAATCCGTCGGCGATTAACAAGCAACTTCGAGAATTGCTCAAAAACAAGAAAACTGCATACGTTGCCTACACCGCCACTCCGTTTGCAAATATCCTGGTTGACCCTAATAGGTACGACGATATTTACCCACGCGATTTTATCCATGTGCTTCCGAAGCCGGAAGGCTACTTCGGTACGGAAATGATCTTCGGTGTCGATTCTCCACACGGCGAAGATTTCAAAGAGAACGATGGCCTGAATGTAATCCGTCGCGTCGAGGACGAAGAGGCTGAAGCACTCCGTCCACCAACAAAGAAACGTGGCAAAGAGGTTGAATGGAATCCATATATTCCAGATTCGCTCGTAAATGCAGTGCGTTGGTTCATCATCGCAAGCGCGGCTCGCCGCGCCCGTGGCGCAAATTCTCATAGCTCGATGCTCATACACACTGCCATGAAAACTGACGCTCACGAAGAAACCAAGAGGCTGCTTGTGCCAGTCATCAAGAATCTGGAGAAAAGCTTCTTGAGTGGTTCCCTCGAGTGGGAGGACCAATGGGATCGCGAAACTGCAACCGTCACGCCCGAACAATTCGAAAACCCGAAGCACACATTTGCTGAGATTGTGGAATTCGTTCCTTAAATTTTTGATGAACTCAAAGTTATTGTCGACAATTCTCGTTCTGAGGAACGCCTTGAATATACCGACGATGTACCGGCTACGGTGATCGTTATCGGGGCAAATACTCTTGCCCGCGGCCTAACCCTTGAGGGGCTCGTCTGTAGCTATTTCGTACGAAATGCCACAGCATACGACACGCTTCTCCAAATGGGACGTTGTTTCGGATTCCGCAATGGATACGAAGACCTGCCTCGGATTTGGCTGACCTAATAATTGGAGGATTGGTTCAAAGCACTCCGCTTGGTTGAGCTCGACTTGCGCCAAGACTTCTCCCGGTACCACCGAGAGAACATCACGCCATAAGATTTTGTTCCTCGAATTCCTCTGCCCCCCGGCCTCCAATGAACTACCCGCGCATAGCACCAGACAATGG
>JABXHG010000447.1 GCA_013393545.1 Alteromonadaceae bacterium
AGAGTATAAGGCAGGCAGCACCGGAGACGAAGTGAAAGCCGCCCAGCAAATGCTTCAAGCGCCCGGCTATAAGCTGAATGCGACTGGAGCTTTCGACGCACAGACGGAAGCTGCCGTTAAGGCTTTTCAAAAAGACCAAAAGCTGAAAACGACAGGCATCCTAACGGGCGAGACGACAATAAGCCCGACAAACAAGCTGCAGGATAAGGTTTCCGACAATGATACGCAATTGGATAAAGCGATTTAGATCTTAAAAAAAGAGAAATAAAAGAAACCCTTGCGCTCACACTGAACTGACCCGTTAAAATGAGACTTAGAAAAAACACCTATGCTGCCTGTCCCCTGTATTCCAGTGGGGACAGGTAGTTTAATTTTGCCTGAATTCGTACATGATTATATCGATACATGTATTGATTTACAATTTGTACTACTTTAGAATTGGATATAGATGCTCTACTTTGAGCGTTAAATCCTTCCGACTTTAGCGAGGAGTGAAAGGATTCAATGACGGCATTATCATGGCAGTTTCCTTTTCGAGACATGCTTGTGGTAATGCCTTTTTCTTTGGCCAAATTCTGATATGCATGTGAAGTATAGACAGATCCCTGGTCGCTATGAAGAAGTAACCCTACTGGTTTACGTAATTCTACAGCTTCCCTCAATGTGTCTAATACTAGGTTAATATCTTGGCTCGTACCTATTTTGTAAGCCACTATTTCGTTGTTATATAAGTCCATAATCGTTGATAAATATAACATAGTCGAGCCATAAGGTAAGTAGGTAATGTCGGTTACCCATTTTTCATTTAATCGGCTTGCTTTAAAATTACGATTGAGAGTGTTCGGCACAATAATATTACTCTCACCACAAATGTACTTTTGTCGCTTCTTCTTAACTTGACACTGAATCTCAAACTTTTGCATAATTTTTTGTACAGTTTTGCGGTTTACATTTATCCCATACTTTCTGTTTAAGATGGATTTAATTTTACGATGACCATAGTGATAGAAGTTTTTCTTACACAGCTTGATTACTAGCTCTTCTAATGAAGTTAGCTCAACTTTTTTATACTTCTTTTTCCAACGGTAATATGTTGACTTAGGTATGCCTAATACTCCAAGGTTGAAGCGGTTATAGCCATAGCGAATGCCCAGATCACCGAGCCCGCCGCCGCCGACCGCGCCGGCCATGGCCGAATAACTGACCAGCGTCACCACGGTGATGGTCAACCCGGTGATGATGCCGCCGCGCGCCTCGGGCAGCAGCACTTTGCGCACAATTTGCCAGGGCGTGGCGCCCATGGCCTGCGCCGCCTCTATCAGCCCCGGTGAAATCTCGTTCAGTGCGCCTTCTACCAACCTTGCCACAAACGGAATCGCGGCAATGGTTAGCGGCACCGAGGCGGCGTTAATGCCGATTGACGTGCCCACCAGCATCCGCGTGAACGGAATGATGGCGACCATGAGAATAATGAACGGAATAGAGCGCCCGATGTTGGTGACGATGCTCAGCGCCTGATTGACCACCGGCATGGCAATAATCTGGCCCGGGCGGGTAATGTACAGCAGCACGCCCAGCGGTACGCCCAGAAGCGTGGCGATCAGCCCGGAGACGCCGACCATGTAAAGCGTATCAAGCGTGGCCTGCAAAATAAGATCAATCATCGCGCTGGACATGCCCAAGCACCTCAACGTTCAGTTCGGGGGATTCAAGGTAGCGCATGGCCTGTTCGGTCTGCGCTTGCGTGCCTAAAAGCTCGGCGATCATCAGCCCCAGGGTGCGCTCCTGTATGGATTCGACCTTGGCCTGCAAGATGCTGACATCTACACCGCACTCACGGGCCAGTCTGGAGATAAGCGGGGTGGAAACGGCATCGCCGGAAAACGTCAGTCGTACCACGGGGTGGGTGTGCTCGTCCGGCGCGTCTTCCAGCCGGCTGATGAGCTCCCGGGGAGGGGAGAGCTGCAGGAAGTCGTTGAGAAACTCGCGGCCAAGTTGCGTCTCGGGCGCGGTAAAGAAGTCGCCCACGGCGGCATCTTCCACCCCCCGCCCATCGGCGCTCACGCTCACCCGCTGGCAAATGCACTTCACCACCTCCATCTCGTGGCTAATCCCCCAACTGCTATTCCCCACCTCCCGATTGATTTCCCCCACCCCCCCCCAACTCCCCCC
>JABXHG010000448.1 GCA_013393545.1 Alteromonadaceae bacterium
GTGATGTCGCCCTCACTTTATCGGTTACTTTCAAGTAGTGGGTTGACCATGCCTCGCATTGATGATTTAGAAAATCGTGAGCGCCAGAGACTTGGGAGGACGTCGTGCTATATTGAAATTGATGAATGCTTTGAAAGCTTCGTAGGTACAGGAGAGCGGAGAACATATTTAAAGTATTCCATGCAATAAAGCTTTGGACACGGTATTCACCTTATTGACGCCTCCAAGTTTTTCTGAGGCGCTGTTCATATGGAATTTCACAGTTGATTCCGATATGCCTAATATAACTGACGTTTCCCAGAGCGTTTTTCCCTCTGCAGCCCAAGCGATGACCTCTCTCTCTCTTTTAGTTATGGTGGATTTAACAAAGCTTTCTCCTTGCTTATAGTGCTTTTCTGCCAATGCTCCATGCATTGTAGCAGCAATGTAATGAGCAAAAGCGACACGAGGATCTTTATTGTTTTCAAAAAAATCATCTTTCGAAGAAGATGATATACTTAAAAGGCTCCAAGACCCTCCCGAACCATGGAGAGGGATTGTGCGGCCATAAACCAAACCAAACTCGGCGGTCTCGAGTTCCAAGTGCAACCGTATTGAAGGATGCTCGGACCTTCGACCGATTTCTTGAGCACCTCGGCGTAGACTTCCAGTGGCGTTCGCCAGTCCAGTGTCTTGCGCGGCCGGGTGTTCAGTGAGTCAGCGATCTCGTCGAGTTCTTCCTGGCTGTAAACGGATAGGTCAG
Source organism: Alteromonadaceae bacterium (assembly GCA_013393545.1). The sequence goes on from JABXHG010000448.1 coordinate 743, forward strand.
TCCCTTTACAGGCCGTGTCAAAACGGAAAATGGCCTAGCTGGGTTGTCGGAGAATGGACCCGCTTCATTCGGTTTGGTTTCTTTGAGGTATTGCGGCGGCCAATCAACAGCCGATAGACCGCCCAGCCCTCAGGCTGGCGTCGCTCTCAACCGGGCTTTTAGCGCTTCGGTGCCGATGTGATTCATCAACCGTTTCAGGTTGTAGGCCAGCACGGCTAAACTGATTTCTCCTCGACCTTTTCTTAGGCCTCTGACCAACAAACGGCCACCATTACCCATTAAGTCGTATTTAATCGTTCCGAAAGGGTGTTCCACCGTCGCGCGTCGGCGTGTCATGGCATGCGGATCTGCCTTTAGTCTTCGTTGCGATATATCGAAGGCCGCCTCGTACTGATGGCGAGAGACGCGCCTATAGCGTCCTGTCGTGCAATGTGCTTTTTGTGGGCAGGCTCTACACGCTTCTGGATTCGCGTAGATACCAATCTTTTTCGGTGCATGCCACTGTTTCAAATACAAGGTGTGACCAGCAGGGCAGTGATAGGTATCTCGGTCCCGATCATAATGAAAGTCACTCACTTGGTAGAGCTGGCCGTTGCCTTGACTATTGATGCCCCGTCGCGGCGGGATATAGCAAGCGATGCCTCGTTCTTCGCAGTGCTGCTGTTGTTCGACATTGGAGTACCCTGTATCGGCCAAGACGGCTAACGTCTTGGTTTTTAGAGCTTCTCTTGTTGCATCCACCACCGGGGTTAGTTGGCGTCTATCATCACCGTCCTGAACCACATCATGGTGCACTACCAGGTGCGTATCGGTATCCACAGCCGTCTGGATGTTATAGGCCACGCGCTTATCCTGTGGGGTGCGCATCAGCTTGGCATCCGGCTCACCGACCACATATTGGCGAATGCCGAGCCGTTCCATGCGCTCACGGCTATCCTGAACTTGATCACGCATTCTTTGGAGTTGCTCAAGCGAACGGCGGCGTTGGCCATGATGAGGCTTATCACGATGAGCCTCATCGTGGTCAGCTTCATCAAGCCCATTTAACCAGGCATCAATGCGCTCGTTTAGCTGTTTTTCATCACGTTTTAAGTCCTCAGACTTGACGACTCGTTTCTTGCTGGCGACTGCACCAAACTTGCTGCCATCGATGGCAACCTCACGGCTTCCTAGCCAGCCAGCATCACGACAGAAGCGGACGAAGTGCCGGCAGAGTTGACGAAAGGCTTGAGGATGCTTGCGTCGAAACTCAGCAATCGTCTTGAAGTCTGGGGTCAGCCGGTTGAGCAACCACATCAGCTCGATGTTGCGTTGC
>JABXHG010000045.1 GCA_013393545.1 Alteromonadaceae bacterium
TACAAAGATGAACTCTCAGATCTGGTGCGCCGACTGGTTCCGGGATAGAACCCTGGGCTCCCCCGGCCCGACGCAATGGGGGTAAGGGGGTAGTATGTCCGGAGGACCGTCACTGATCAAATATTAAACGATGAAGCCCTGAGCTGAACCGGTATGGCGATAGGCCGGCCAGTCGGCAAGACTTGTTGGCTGCCTATGAGAAATCCGGGCTAGCTCAAGAGATACTTCGTGACTGTGAATTTACCGCGTTTTTACTATGAACCGGTCGGATCACGGATGAGAGATGGGTGAAAGAGTGGTTCTGTGATGACTCTCCTGTGTTTCTGATTATACTGGTCGCATGAAGCACTCTGAGATCGGCTTGCATATACGAACCTACGAAGACGAGGGAAAAAGCCACTCCCACGACCATCACCAACTGGTATTGCCGTTGGTGGGAACGTTATCTCTGTCAGTGGATGCCAAGGAAGGAAAGGTTGCACAGCATCGAGCGGCAATCATTCCCGCAGGAATTGGCCATGGATATGCTGCGACCGACGATAATCGGTTTTTGGTTGCAGATGTCCCCGAAGGCTTGGCCCCGGCGCTAGACAAGCTACCTTGTTTCGTAGACCTCGATCCGGCATTGCTCCATTACGTCCAGTTCCTTCACGCACAGCTCCAACATGGGACTGAGTCGGATTTTACCCAGCATCAAATGCTGCTTCTGCTGATTCAGTTGCTTCAGGAGCGCCATGGAAGTCAGCTGAAGCTGGACCGCAGAGTCCTCGCCGCGAAACAATTGCTGGACGAACACTTCAGCCGACCGCTGTCCTTGGCTGAGGCGGCTGCCGTGGCACATCTGAGCATTCGGCAGTTGAACGATCTGTTTCGGCGCCAGGTCGGCATGACGCCGCATCAATACCTCACAGAGTTACGAATGAAAGAAGCTTGGCGGCTTCTGGAGCAGTCGGGGCTCAGCGTCCAGCGAGTTGCCGACGCTGTCGGCTATTCATCGTTATCGGCCTTTAGCGACAGGTTCAGAGCCCACTTTGGCAAAGCGCCCAGCCACTTCCGCCGTATTTCGAAATAGTTCCGCCAGGATTTGAAAGTTCCTACCCTTCGCACTGGATACCCTTCTGCAATCATTCACACATGAGAGTTTCGGGAGGGTTTCATGGCATCCGTTACCGCCGCAACCTGGATCGGGTCAATTTCGGTTCTGTTATGGGGCACTTTGGCATTGCTGACCAAGCTTTCCGGTGGTGAGATTCCTGAGTTCCAGCTTATGGCCATGACCTTCGGTATCGCTTTCCTGCTGATGTGCGGTCGCTGGGTCTTCTCGGGACATTCCGGTGTGCATTATTTACGGCAATCGCCGCTTGCATGGTGCATCGGCATCGTTGGTTTGTTCGGGTATCACTTTGCCTACTTCAAGGCCATGACACTGGCCCCGGCCGTTGAAGTCAGCCTTCTGGCTTACCTATGGCCGCTGCTAATCGTCCTGCTGTCGGCCTTCCTGCCGGGCGAGAAACTACGAGGTCAGTACATCGTTGGGGCCCTGGTTGCCCTAGCGGGTTGTTGGTTGTTGATCAGCCGTAATGCCGATGGATTTTCCTGGGAGAACCTGCCGGGTTACATGGTGGCTCTGTCCTGCGCTTTGATCTGGTCATCCTATTCCGTTCTCAGCAGACTGGTTCGCTCGGTACCGACCGATGCGGTGGGCTGGTTCTGCGGTGTCACGGCTTTTCTGGCGTTGATTTGTCACCTTTTGTGGGAGGAAACAGTGTGGCCAGAAGGCGCACTTCAATGGATTGGCGTGGTGGGGCTCGGCCTCGGACCGGTGGGCATAGCATTCTTCACCTGGGACCATGGTGTAAAGCACGGAAACATCCAGTTACTGGGAACCCTGGCATACAGTGCGCCACTGATTTCAGTGATCCTGTTGATCATTGCCGGATTCGGCGAGGCTACAGTTGCCGTGTTGAGTGCCAGCATCCTGATCGTCATTGGTTCCTTGATCGCGGGTCGTGCGAAGAGCCGGAAGGTCGCCGAGCCAGATTTGTTAACAGACTAACTACGTCAAAGGAGCAGTGAGATGATTACCTGGGACGATTTCGAGAAGGTTGAACTACGGATCGGGACCATCATTGAAGTGATGGATTTTCCTGAAGCGCGCAAACGGGCTTATAAATTGCGAGTGGATTTCGGGCCGGACATTGGTATTCGTAAATCGAGTGCACAGATTACAAACCTCTATGGCAAGCAGGAGCTCATCGGCAAGCAGGTTTTGGCCGTCACCAATTTTCCGCCCAAACAGATTGGCCCTTTTTTGTCGGAGTGTCTGGTCACTGGCGTGCAAACGGAGAAGGGCGCAGTTACCTTGGTGAGACCGGATGCGCAGGTGGATAACGGGGAGCGCTTGTTCTGAGTTTCGACGGCTTACACATCACGGGCCAACTGGTATTTAAGTCCAAGTGAGGGCGATGAACGGGACAAAGTCTCCTGTGCTGGCTATGGTGAGCGGAAAGCTCACCGTTGCAGCGCTCCAATGCACTTTCCTCCGATTCGTTGCTCCAAAATAGCCGCAAAGCTCCGCGTAATCGTCCAATGCAAATGTTCGCTTTGCGACCATGAATGCCTTCTCCTTCGCGGAATACCGGCGACGACGCAATCCGGTTATAACTTCGACTTCCTCCACCTTGGACACGCTTTTGCACTAGGTCTATGCCTAGCCCGGATTTCTCATAGCCACTTAGCCAGTCTCGCAGACCGGGCGATTTACCGCCATGACCGCTCAGGTGCGGCCATTATTGGCTAATTGGTGATCAATTTCTGTTGCCTGGACACACTACCCCCTTTCCCCCATTGCGTCGGGCCGGGGGCGCCCGGGCATCTAACCTGGAGCCAGGCGGCGTACCAGACCCGTGAGTTCGTCTTTGTAGGGATAGCAGTCACTCATCAACACCCGGATTCGGCGGGTATTGCGGATGATGACCGCGCCAACCTTGATCAGCTTCAGCCGCAGATTGCTGGCGCTCATCCGTTCGAAGGGTGTCTTCTTCAGGTGCGCTCGTAATCGCTCGAACAAGGTGTAAGCGAAGCCGGACAAGATCAGCCGCCATTGATTGGTCCACCACTGAACGCTCGACGTTCGATCCGCGAACAGATACAGCTGCTGATCCTTGATCCGGTTTTCCATGTCGCCTCGGGCGCAGTACTGTTCGTAATAGAGCTTAAAACCGTCGTCATAGCGGGAGCTGATCACGAAGCGAGGGTTGGAACCCAGCTCGCCTTCTTCCAGGCGAGCCACCACCCAGCGAGGGAACTTCCAGGAATGCGCCTGATACCGGAACCGATAAGTGGCGGAGACTTTTTCACCGACTTTCTGGTGCGTGTCCCGGACCAGTTGTGACGGCGCTTCCACGTCCTTGAGCAACCGGCTGTTTTTGCTGA
>JABXHG010000449.1 GCA_013393545.1 Alteromonadaceae bacterium
GTCATTGAAAGCGGGGCAACTGTAGACGACGCGACTGAAAGTGCGATGGATATATCTAGAAGCACTGGCGCAGAATACGTATCGCCTTATAACAACAAATATGTAATTGCTGGTCAGGCAACTGCAATCATTGAGCTGCTGCAAGAAATCGATCTTACGCACCTGATCATTCCAACAGGGGGAGGAGGGCTACTTTGCGGGGCAATTGCCGCAAAACATTTTCTAGATAAAGGGTCTTTACACTTGATCTCATGTGAGCCACAGGCATTTAATTCTTACAAAACAAGCATAGAGAATAATGGTGCGGTCAAGCTAGGTAGAAGACCTACGTTTGCCGATGGGTTAGCCACAAACATTGAACCCGGTTCAATAACTCTTGAGATTCCAGGCCAAGAGAAGAACCTGTCTTTCCTTGAAGTAAGTGAAGAAGAAATTGCATCTGGTTGTGCAGCAGTTTTCAACCGGGAATCACTGTTGGCAGAGGGAGCGGCGGCAGCAGGAATAGCCGCATCTTTGAAAAGTAAAGATGAAATTTTAAAGCAACCTGAACCCAAAGTGGGAACTTTGCTTTGTGGCGGGAACGTACACCACACTACCTTCTGGCATATGGCTGCTTATCCATTCTCAGATATTACTTTATCTGATCTTTCTGACACGCTTGGCAGGAAGGCCGAGTTTGAGCCAGAAAGAAGGCAGAATATCTCTCTAAACAATGTAGAGAAGATTCAGGAGGGGGCGTCTTTAGACGAAGGAGGAAATACACTTCCTACGGCATTTTTCGATCAAGCAGAACAATATGCGAACACAACTGATAGGCTTCTTTCGGAGTTTGAAGGCTTTTGCAGCAGTGAAAGTTTGCTTTTAGATCGCCGAACTTTAGATACAGTGCAAGAAGTAAACGATCTAATAAAAAACAGGCTACAAGAAGATCTGCCTGAAAGCGCCATCCTCAAAGAACAGCGCCTCCGGGCATTGACTCAACTTTCCACAGCTTCAAGGCTGGCGTTTGAGTGGAGGTCTCCCAGTTATGAGCAATCTGTATCGATGTCGGCATTTGACTTAGCATCCCAAGGTTCTAGTGGTGTTAATTATGCCCGATATGAAGTGACCCCCTCCAGAGCTGCACAGGCTATAGTGCAGTCATCAGGAGGACAGGATGAGCGACGACACCCCCATCAAACGATGGACCGCGAAGCGCAAAGCGTCCGTGGTCATGGATATCTTCAAGGGCAAGACCACGGTCGCTGAGGTCGCGCGACAGCATGACCTCACCGTCTCCGAGGTCGAAGGCTGGATCGATGAAGCCCAGCGCAACATGGAGAACGGGTTCAAGGCCCGCCCCAAGGATATCCGCGAGCAATATGAGTCTGACTTGCGGGAAACCAAGGAGGCGCTGGGCGAGGCCCACTTGCAGATCTACGCACTAAAAAAGTGGCGTCGCCTGCTCGACGAGGACGAGAACTCTTAAGGTCGCTGCAGGCGGAAATGGCCCAGGAAGGCCGGGTGGTATCACTGGCCAAACTTTGTCGCTGGCTGGGTTTCCCACGGCGCAGTCTGTATTACCGGCCAAAGGCGCGGCCTCGTGTCGTGAATACGGAACTGACGGCCCGGGTGAAGCTGACGCTGGAACGCTTCCCCAGCTACGGCTATCGCCGGTTGGCGTGCGTGCTGGGCGAGAACCGCAAACCGGTCCAGCGCATCCTGCAGCTCAAAGGCTGGCAGGTGCGCAAGCGACCGCAGGGCTTCCGACCTCGCGCCAGACGCTTGCCGTCAGTCACCTCACGGCCCGATGAGCGCTGGGCCACGGATCTCACGCACGTGTGGTGCGGTAAGGATCGGCGGGCCAGCTTGGCGGTCATCATCGACTGTTGCACGCGTGAAATCCTCGGTTGGCGATTATCGGACAATGGCAGCAGCAAGACCGCCGCGGCCGCCTTGGAGGAAGCACTGATTTATCGGCCGCGGGCGCTGGACCGCGTTCAGCAACCCATCGCCCGTCGCTCCCGTTCCCGGCCCGCTTTCCGCTGCCCC
>JABXHG010000450.1 GCA_013393545.1 Alteromonadaceae bacterium
GCGGGGCACAGCCTCTTTTTAGTTTTGGGAGTTGATTGGTTTATTCAGCAGGCTCGTCTTGAGCAGCTAAACCGGCGAACGCCATGTAGTAGTGCTTGGTGTCCGCGTCGATAGCGAATCCTACTTTGGTACCTGCTGGGACTTGATTGTCCTCGCCGTCGTAGAGGTCGTCGAGGTTTCCATCGACTACGTTAAGGTCAGCAATGTCATATCGCAGGACACTCACGAACAGTCCATCGACATATCCGCCAGCTACTGCAATTGCGAATTCTTCACTAGAAGCGTCAATCCATTCGAGCTTTCCTTGTTTGCCCAAATCGATCTGGCTTTGCGCAACCTTGTCAAATTCTGCGGACCTTTCGGCACCATTCTTCTTAATGTACTCACTGAGGAAATTGTCTACCTTTTGCAGTTTTGCCTCGGTAGTGTCACCAGGCTTCGGGGTTGGGTTCTTTGGGCCAGATGGGGCAGGCCTGCTGCCGCGGGAGGATAGGGAGAACGCAGACTGTGCGACTACTGCGGTTGGAGCGATGGATAGGGCCAGGCAGCGGCCGTGGCAGCGGATACGAGGGCAGTAGTGAGTTTTCTCATGAACAATAAGCTAGACGAAAATGACAGACTTCGGCCAGGTTATGTTCAGTTATCTTCAAGGCTGCAAACAGGCTAATTTGTATACAAATGATATTTGTGTTGTTGAGCTGCGGAAATTGATCGCGGACGGGAATTTGGCGCGAGAATTAGTTAACCTGTTGTAAACCAATCGGGGGAGAGAAGGGGCGTACCCAAGTAAGGTGGCCACGGTGGGTACGGCCCGTTTTAATGGGTGGAAGCGATTGAGGGATTACAGGTCGGCTGCGGTAACGAAGACTATGTAGACGTATTGACTGTCGGAGTCTGCGGCTAGACCGTACTCAGCTTCGACGCCAGGCTGAGCGTCACCGAGGCCATCAATGTTGGCAAGGAATTCATCCAGTGCGCTTACTGGGAAGCGAATGAACGTGTTCATGTTGGTGCCGCCGTAGTAGGCGGCGTGGCCGAGGCCGTCTTCAGCGACCGTCCAGGTGACGAGTCCATTGAGGGCGTTGGTTATGCCTTGGTCGGCTTGCGTGTTTAGCGCCGCCGTGCGTTTGCCATTGGCGCTGTCGAGGTAGGCTGCGAACCTTGATTCGAGAAGTTGAACCTTGGCGTCGCGGTCGTTGCCAGGTTTGGACGGGCCGGAGGGGGAACTGCTTGAGGAAAGTGAGAAGAGGGACGATCGGGCATGTGCTGCAGGGGCGACCGTTAGAGCTAGAGCTGCTGCCGCGCCAATGGAAATGAGGGTAGATGTGATACGCATCATAGTTCGAATCTATCCCGTTGCACACGCTTTGTCTAGGGTGCTCCTAGCAGGCGCAAAGGGTTCCATCACGGAATTGGGATATTTAATGTGCTAATAGATTCGCCATCAAAGCGCTGCTGTAGCTATCCCAAAGGTGGCGCACGGGTCTATTTGCACACAAAAACGTTCGCATTGAATCTACAAGTGAACGTGACGGTGCGTCTGTGCATTGCTTGAGTACTACTTCCGTAGTTCTTAGAGGTCAAAGGTATAAATGTTGAAGACATAATAGTATTTAGAGTCTGTGCCGACCGCGAGTCCGAAATCGATAATTTCACTGGGAATTCTATCTTTTGTTTTTCAAGGCCTTCGATGGTGCTATCTAGCTCTGATAGATAGTTTCGGTGGTAGGTGACATTACTTTGTCCTTCGTGGCTTATTGCAGCTGCTTGACCTTCGTCGGTTTCATTATCTGGGGCGGTGTGCCAATTGACTTCCCCCGACATTGCTCTCTCCAAGTGCTTGTGTGCAGCTTGGTCAAGCTCTATCTCATGTAAAACCCCAGAATTTTTATACAATTCTCGTGATAGGGAATCGTAACGTTTGAGCCGGTCGAACTTGGATTCTTCAGATTCTGTTTGCTCGGAAACTTGAGCTTGAGCTTGAGCTTGAGGTTCCTGTTCCTGGC
>JABXHG010000451.1 GCA_013393545.1 Alteromonadaceae bacterium
GATAAATGCGCACCTGGTGCGCAATCTGCTCACGACGCTCTTGCGCAATCCCCGCCGCTATATTTCCCCCTGCGCTATCGCCGCCGATAGCAACCAAGGTCGGGTCAATGCCAAGGCCTGTCTCCCCTGAAAGCACACCGTCCACCACGGCAAGACAGTCGTCCAGCGCCGCTGGGAATGGATGCTCTGGCGCACGACGATAATGCGCACTAATACAAATCATTTCCGCTGCATCAGCAATATCCCGCACAGTCGGATCTTTGGTTTCAAGGTCTCCGAGCACCCAACCACCACCATGGAAGTAGACAAAACCTGGCAGCACAGCTTTCGACGAATTAATCTGCACACCTTCAGGCACATAAACCCGCACTTGCACGCCTCGAATGGCCGTGTCATAGACCAAAGCCAACTCTCGCTTCATCCCCCACGAAGCACTCCCCTGCGCCTGGGCAGCACGATTCTCCACTGGACTTCGAGTATCCAACGGCGGCGCGCTGCTTGTAGAATCCAGAAAAGCCTGGGCCTCAGGGTGAATATAGCTCATGTGACAGGTTCTTTCCTTAATAACTAGTATCTAGAATTAGTCTGCCATTAGAGCTTCCAATTAACACCAGCTTTCACGAATAGCGCTGCTTACTCCTCAATTCCTAATGGACTTCTTCCGCCGGGAACACGACGACGGAGCCATCCACCTTGCGCTCAATCTCAATTGCAACGTCAGCTCGGCTATTCTGCGAATTAATATCGCTCTCGAATGACCGCAGACGATAAACCATTTCCAGCAACGAATCGACATCTTTTTGTGAAACTGCGAGTTTCTTAAAACCCCGGTTGTTGGATTTTAGCTCCAAAGTCGAGAGTCGATAGAGGACAGAATTGATTCCAGACTCTAGTTTGTCGAGGCTACGAGCATCTGCATTCAATGTAGATGCAAAGCTCTTGAATGGGTTATCCGTTTCGTCCATCTGCGCATGCTCCACAGCCTGAAGCACAACAATCCGGCGCTTTAGTGCAATCGCAAGCCGAGCAAGCTCAAGGTGAGTGCGAAACTCACCGCCCTCCTCGCTGATGCCGGGGAAAGCCTTCTCTAATTCCTTTAATGAAACTGCACCTTCGGAGAACGAGTCTAGAGCTTCCTGCCACTTTCGCAGTCGACGGCTACTGCCTTCAATTCCTTTACTAATTGCATGAGAGGCAGAATCTAAGCCCAGTGAGAGACCAAGTTTTCCTCTATCTAAAAGAATCGATGTTGCTTTGTCGATTGCTGCACGACATGCATCCAACTCATCACGTTCATCATCGAGCTTGTCACTATGCAGCTGCTCCAAGAGGTCCGTGATCTTGTCGATGGATTCTTGTCGTTGCTGCTCAGCGTGTGCGCTAACGCCAACAGCGACTGCCATAAGGACCAATGGAGCGGCGACGGTGAGAGCACCAGCGCCAGCGGCCGCGATTCCTGCAGTGCTCGCAGTACCCGCTGCGGTACTCACGGAAGTACCCGCCTTAGTAGTTACCGGCACGAACGATGCATTTGCGACGATCCCACTAGAATTTCGCAACCCTCCATAGATTGCGCCTTCTGAGACATTGGAAGGCATCGATTTAACAATTCCCTTACCAAATTGGTCAGCCACTTTCGCCGGAACCACCATCCGGTAAAGCACTTCTGTAGTCTCGGGATTCGGCATGGAGACATCGGCTTTTGGTGTCTGCTTCATAAGCTCAGAAAGATGCTTAGCTAGAGGGCTTGCTGCTTGGAGTGCTATTCCGTCTTTACGTGGGCGCCGGATAGCTATTGAATGAGCTTCTAATGTTGCGATGGGTGCATCGCCGTAGGCTGACAATGCCGTTCGCAATTCGGTTAGCCGGTTTGGAGTAAGTTCACCATCTCCAATTATGTCTGGCAGATAGCTACTTTCGGTTGCGAGAGTCCAAACAGGAACACTTGCTTTGTTCACATTATGCATTTTGTTTCCTTCCTAAGGTTTCTGGATAAGTATAGACC
>JABXHG010000452.1 GCA_013393545.1 Alteromonadaceae bacterium
GCGTCCATGAAGCCGCCCTTATCGTTCGGAAACACCAACGGACTATCAGCCACCCGGATGCGCTCAACCAACATGTCTCTAAACCACATGGGCAGTTTCACAATGCGGTAACCGTTCTTAGTCTTTGTCTCAGCTTGCCTAATGAGCTTGCCGTCTTGCCTAACAATCGTTCCCGTGTTCGCCACCGTCGCCGGGGTAGCAGAGAGGCCTACATCTTCCCAACGAAGTGCAAGCACCTCATTAATGCGGAAACCGGTAGCCATACACGCGCCCACGATGCCCACCAGGTCAGTGCGTTTATAGGGGGTCTGCCATGCCTGGATGTTCTTCCAAATGGCTTGGACTTCTTGCAGACTCAAAGCCACAGGTTCATCATCGTCACTAGCGTTGCTTTGCAGCTTCACACCATGGGTCGGGTTATTTGCCCATATTCCCAGCCCGTTCATCACTGTGAGGTCATAGGCGCGTGATAGCAGCACTTTCGCCAATTTAGCGTTAGCCGGGGTGCGTTCAGATAGTTTCATCAACCAGTGGGTAATGACGTTCTTAGAACACTCATACAGCGGTAGATTACCGATAGCTTGGTCGCCGCGTTCACCCTTGAATAGCGATAGTTGCCGTTCATAAGTGTTGACAGATTGCACGCGTAGTTTGTTGCCCACGGTGCCATTGCGCATAGCGATAATAGTTTGTTCTAGCAGTTCGTTAAGGGTGTGGTGGGAGTCCAGGGGAGCGCCGGCGTTCTCATATACGCGCATGTTTGCGTTAGCGCGTAAGACATCCTCAGCTATTTGTTTTGTTCGTCCTGTGCCTTGCACCTGGACGCGTTTATTAGCGTATGTGCGGATGTGGCCGCGTGCTCGCCATTTACGCGGTTCTATCTGTGTAAACCGTATGGTGCCTACTTCACCTATCGGTAGCTTCTTCCTCGCCATGGTCAGTGCCTTTCTTAATCCTTTGCAGGGTTAAGGCACAGGGGGCAAATCTCCAATCTCACGCGAATAGGCAACCATTCTCGATGCCGTTCGATTACTGACTTCAAACTTCTTTGCAATCTCAGGAATTGGGGGAATGTTCATGTCAGTTGCTTTGGTGAATATTTTGGTAACCAGGCGTGAAACACGTTCTTTGTCGCCGCGTGGCCACTGTTTCCTATCATCCGCAGTAACTTCAATTTCCCCTACGTCTGACACGGTTTCATCGCCGTAACGAATCTTGAGCGCCGTCAGAATAGTTGTTGTGACCTTGGCTAACGGGAGTGTTCGGAGCAGTGCTGTGGTTACATCTTCGCCGGTTATCGTAACTTCCGTAACCGCTAATTTTCCGGTGCTCTCGTTCCTTTCAAGCCTGAGTTCCGCGAAAGCGTGCGAAACAACTGGAGACCGTTCGTGACTCACGGGATTAGCCCCTTGACTGGCGGCTTCTTTGTCGACGTATTTAAGCATTGCGGTGAACGTTGCCTGTTCGCCCTCGCGCACGGGTGGCACCATCTCAACGTTAAACGTTTCCCATTCGAGCATTCACCCATTGTGTCCTTAACCCTATTCAGTTTGCAATAAGCATACATGTTTGTCATATAGATGACAACGCCTTGCCATTTGGCATAGCTATGTTATAGTTAAGCCAAAGAATGACAATCGGATACAAGAATGGAGAGCGTTTCAATTGTTTGACATGAAGAAAGACACAATCACCCCGGCGGAGCTGGCAGAGTCCACGGGGTTCAGCATCAACACCCTTGCAACCTGGCGAAGCAAAGAAAAAGGGCCGAAATTCGTGCGAATCATGGGACGCATTTACTACCTCAAATCGGATGTAAACGCCTGGCTTCAAGACCAAATCAACGCAGCCTAAACCCACCACCACAACAGGAGACACCACAGTCATGCATGACCTACTAGTAATCCCACAGACCGGTAACCGCATCCCCGCGCCACACCCCAACC
>JABXHG010000453.1 GCA_013393545.1 Alteromonadaceae bacterium
TTATCGCGCGTTGGTTTACGCAGTAGGCTGATTCCGAACTTCATCAGATTTCACCGTGTTCCTTCGCCAAATAACGCTCCAGTGCCACCAGCAGCTCATTCTCTCCGAGCCGAGTGCCCATCACCATGCTTTCCGCATCAACCTTCGCATACGGACGAGTAAACGCCATATGCGTTGACCACGGAGAAGTAGAGGTTAAACCGCCAATGACAATGTCCAGCGCGTCTTGTTCAATCATGCTCGCTAGAACCGATTCCGGCGCATTATGCCATCGCACCTTTGCGCCGATGCTGTGGGCGAAACCTTCAATGAGCTCTACTTCAGAGCCTGAGTAGTCCCCGTTTTCTGAAACATCCGTCCACGGATGGTGCTCTGAAATGCCAACTACTAATTCCCCATCACGTGCGCGATCCAGCGTGCCAATGGAATCAACGGGGATAGTTCCACAAGCAGAAAACAGCAGTAAGCATGCTGCTAATGAAGCAGCCTTTCTCAGTGTGTCCCTGCCCATGACTTAGTCCTTCTGCTTTCGCCGTTGAATTCAGGATACGTCTATTCCTCGAACAGGAGGCAGTCTCTGAACCGCAACGGGTTTTACACATCAAGTAGCCTAAGGCTGCAATTTGGGCTTAACCGCCCTACCGCCTCTCAGCCTTGTTTTATAGACCCCACTAATAAAGCCCAACGAACTCAGCTCAAAGGGCCGCAATAGACTCCTTATCCCTTTCGGCACGGCGCTGGTGGGTTTTGCTTGGGTTTTCCATTGTTTTATTCGCTGCGGTTTATGCAGTGGCTGTCCTGACTCCTACGGGGCAGGCATTGGAAAATGCTGCGCTTAGGGGCACTGACCAGGCATCGGCAGCTGACAGTGGTGAAGCGTGTGAAGGACTGGGAGATATCACGGTCTTGGCTCTGGGTATCGCCACCGCGGTGATTGGACTTATCGCGCTGCTGCGCAGGAAAGTTCTTTTGGCATTCGTAGCGGTCGGAGTCATTGCTGGTGGGCAAGTGACCCCCAAGCGTTCAAACGCTCTATCTTGCTGCGGCCAGAAATAGTAGAAGTAACCGGCGATTATGCACACAGTTCTTTCCCCAGCAGAGACACGGCTATAGCGATGACGGTGCTGGTTTCAGCCATATAGGTGGTTGCTTATCGCTGCCGTGGTTTAGCCATGTTGATTGTAATGGCCTGGTCAGTAGGCATCGGTGCTTATTCTGTTACCGCCAAATGGCACCGGCTCTCTGACACCATCGGTGCAGATTTCGTAGCATTCATTGTGGGTTCCATCGCGGCGCTTGTCCTGCTTCGCTACGGCGCTTTCAAAGAACGGAATACCGTCCGAAACTGCGGGTTATCTATGTCGTATTGATGTCTATTGGTGGGTTTATGACACTGGCTGTTGGCGCTCTTATGGGATATCTCGCTGGAGTGCAAGATTTGCGCGATCCGGTCATCGAATGGGATTTATACCTGGCGGCAAATACCCTAGCCACCGCCGGGTCTATCATTGCTGGCTTGGTGTACTGGGCAACTTGGCGCAGGCTCGAAGTTGCACAACAGCTCTCGGGGAAGGAACTGAAATGACAATCTCACCAGCCATCGTTATTGGCCTAAGTGTTCTCGGCGCGCTGCTTCTTATTACTGGTATCACCGGGCTCATTCGCGATGGTCGGCGTATTGCCACTCCTGTCTATTTAGCCATGGGCTCCGGCTTGCTCGCTCTAGGTATCGGCCTGTGGTTAGCAACCTCGGTAACCCCGCGCCGCTGACCATCGTGGTGCTTATCGCCGGTGTTGTCTTGTTGGTCGGCAACATCATCGGCTATCCCGCGCTAGTGATCTTCCTTCTTTATTCGGGTCTGACAATCCTGCGCAAAGAAAGCCGCTCACTGGGCAATGCTTTGGCACTGTTAGCCGGTAATGGCCTATTTTTTCTG
>JABXHG010000454.1 GCA_013393545.1 Alteromonadaceae bacterium
CGTTGCAGTATAGTGTATCGCGGTTGTCTTCTGGCGCGCCCTTGCACAGATTCTTGAATGCTGAGGACAGGCGTGTTTTACCCACGCCATTGTAGGCGTAGAGCAGGATGAACTTCTTGTTCTACAGCTCAACGCGCAGGTGCCGGGCCAGCGCGGGCAGATCGTGGAAAGCTACCGGTTCCTCCATAGCCTACGGCTACTCCGCCGTGGGGAAGAGCTGCTGCATCAGCCCACGCCTGTGTTGTTTTAGTGCATCAATCTTTGCCGCTTGGGCGATGACCTGGGTGTCGAGGGCGGTGAGGCAGTCAGCGATGCGCTGTTGTTCAGTTATTAGTGGGTAGCCAACCGGAAGTGATTTTATGATTTCTTTGTTCAAATTCCTTACGCCGCCCCCTGCAGCTTGATCTTCGAAAAAAACTTGGCTTCGCAGTGACATGATCGCGTAGTAAAGGAACTCATGATGGATTACATCCTTAATTTTTGTTATGGCAATCCAGCCGTCGTGAATGCACGTTCGAGTTTTCAACAAGTACGGTCTTCCGAAACTCATCGAGTTGGAGAGGATAAAATCACCCGGACTCACTTCCCTTGTCTTAGACAACGCTTCTGGAATGACTTTCTCTTCCGTTGAAAGAATATACTTTGCATCCTTTTCAACATCGCCAATTTTCAGCCAATTCAGCCCACTAGGATCTTTCGTTAAATATTTTTCGATAGGGCGCGGTGATCCCCCGCGGATGATTGTCGAGAGTCTGCCGAGCGGCTTCTCCACCCACTCCCCCTTACCCTCGAACTCGGGGAAGCGCAGACGGGGTTGAGTTTGGCCGGGTTGAGGGAAGAGTTGCTGCATAAGGCCGCGCTTGTGATCGCGCAGAATCCCCAGCTTCCGCCCTTCAGACGCGATCACCCCATCCAGCGATTCCAGACAGTCGACAATCTTCTGCTGCTCGGCCAATAGCGGAGATGGTACTGAGATACAGGCGAAGCTATCATACTTAAGATTAAGTGTATCCTTGACCAAACCCTGCGAGTACCTTCTAAACTGTTCGATAAGCAGGGAGGTCTTAAAGTAATACGAAAAAAACTTACCATGCACTCCGTTTTGGGGCTGACAAACTGTATATGCTGGGCTTACCAAGCCCTCTCTATCGACATAGGCGCTTCGACCTTCCCACATGCGCATTGTATTGTAGGCGATGTCTCCGGGAACGACTCTCAAGTACTTCGACTTATCACGGTTAGAGTTGTCCTTTCGGTTGGTTTCCCCCTGAGGAATGACCCCTCTCTCATCTGTGACAGAAAGCAGAGGAAGTTCAGAGAATCCTTTCTCTTGCCTGTTTGCAAAGTTCTTCCCAAGAGTTTCACTTTCCCACCCCGACTCGTCCCGGAACTCCGGAAACCGCAGCCGTGGCACCATTCCCTTCCCCATTTTTTCGTGCCTTTCGTGGTTCATCGTTTCACTCATAAGCGTTCAACCCTGAAATAGTCCGCCCGCCGGCGTGTTTCTTCAACAACGGCACCAGATCGTCCATCAGCGCCAGTTCCTTCTCGCGGCGTTCGCGCCAGCCGAGGGCCAGCGGCTCCATCAGGTCGGTGAGCTGTTCGCCATCGAAGATCATGCGCTCCAGAATACCGTCCACAAAACCTTTCAGAGCGTCGTTGGTCAGCCCGTACTTGTCGGCGACGGCAGCAAGTTCAGCGGCGTGGCGCTCGTCCTTGAAACGCAGATAACCGTCACGGACCTCTTCCTCGGTGAGAGGCTGGCCGGTTTCGAGCGTGCGGACGTATTCGGTGATCTCATCGAATTCCCCCATGAACTTGGCATCGGCGCGGATCAGGCGAATGAGCTGTTCTCGGCTCATTTCCTGCTGGGCGGGCGTCTGCCCACTAAAGCGGGCGATGAGGTTCATGATGTAGTCGTAGTCAATATCGGCCGAGGCGAAGA
>JABXHG010000455.1 GCA_013393545.1 Alteromonadaceae bacterium
GGGAAGAGGAAGAATGAGGAAAGTGAGGAAAAAAGGGGGAGAGGGGTGATTCGGTAAGTGGAGGCAGAGGGGCTGAGTGAGGGGAGTGAGAAGGCGATTATCGCGGCGAAGTGGTGAGGGATGTCTGGTCAGAAAGCGTCGAAAGGTTGAAGCATGCGCGCCCACGGAATGGAGCCGAAGGCGCAATGTAGTGGGCGTCGCCGTGCCTGCACTGGTTAGGGTGGCTCATAGTAAAAGCTCATAACACCAGCGCCAATTCCGCCACAGAGCGCAGGGACGATAATATTTAAGACCCCAGTAGGCAGCAGAATCAGAGCTATTACACCACCAGTGACAAGCCCAGCCATTGGTGGTGCTGCTCTTTGATCTGCTGAGTTTCTTCGACCGTCGTCAAAAACAGTATGATGCTGCCTATAAAAGCTTCTAAAAATCGGCAACTTGGTTACCACCAAAGACATAAACGGAATCGCAAAAATGGTGGATAACGCAACAACCCAAATATTCGCATCCCGATGACTCGGGAACAGCAGCATTGCACTAACTCCGCTGGCAATGATGGCAATCAGGGTGAACTTCAAATAACGAAGGCTGATCACGAACTGGCCCCCTAACAGCAATTAGACCGACGCCTCAGTGATTGCGCAAATTTGACCGCTTCATTATCACGGCCTTTTGTTTCACAGAGCGCCAGCCAAAAATTTATAAAACAACAGCTTATCCCAGTTTTAAAGGCTCGACCATGTAATCATTTGACATCTGTGATCCACTCCACCAATAATACTGATTAAATATACAGCTTTTTCGCAGGGAGCCTAAAATGCAAGGAAAGCAGCCCCGACTTCGTGATCAGGTACGCGCCTTTATTCGCGTGAATCATTACAGCATTCGTACCGAGAAAACCTATTGGTACTGGATCCGTTATTTCATTCGTTTCCATCAAATGAAACACCCGCGGGAGATGGGGCCTGCGGAGGTGAATGAGTTTTTAACCTGGCTGGCTGTGCATCGTAATGTGGCTGCGGCTACGCAGGCACAGGCGCTGAATTCTCTGGTGTTTTTGTATGACAAGGTTCTCGGCATTCCGCTTGGCGAGATTGGTGATATTGCCCGGGCAAAGAAACCTCGCAAGCTGCCGGTTGTGCTGACCCATGAAGAGGCGATGCGCATCATCAATCATCTCAGCCAGCCCAATAAACTAATAGCATCGCTGATGTACGGCTCTGGCCTTCGGGTAACGGAAGCCTGCCGCCTGCGGATCAAGGATCTGGATTTTCAGCAGCAGGTGATTACGGTTCGTGATGGCAAGGGCGCAAAGGACAGAACCACTCTGTTGCCGGCAATGTTGATTGAGCCGCTGCAAAGCCATGTTGAGGCGATTCGCACAGCTTGGCAGCAACATAGTGAGGATTTTTTACATCCGGTCAGCCTGCCCTTCGCCCTTGCCCGCAAATTTCCCAATGCCGGTCGTTCGCTGGAGTGGCAGTGGTTGTTTTCGTCACCGGCATTGAGTACCGATAATCTTGGCAATGTCTCCCGCCATCATCGCCACATTTCTTCAGTGCAGCGGTCTGTTCGTGGTGCGGTAAAAGCAGCGGGCATTCATAAACGCGCTGGTTGCCATACCTTTCGACACACCTTCGCCACTGAACTGCTCAAGCGCGGCAACGATATCCGCACTGTGCAGGATTTGCTTGGCCATGCGGATCTGCGAACCACGCAAATTTACACCCATGTATTGGGGCAAGGTTTTGCAGGGGTTCGCAGTCCGCTGGGGTGAGGTCTCCTGGCGCTAGTGAGTAC
>JABXHG010000456.1 GCA_013393545.1 Alteromonadaceae bacterium
TGGCTACGTAAGGCGGGTAACGCGGGCGATAGGCAGGCCGCAGCTCATCTTGCTGGAATGTATGATAGTGGTGACGGTGTGCCCAAGAATGAAAAAAAATACTTTGAATGGCTGAAAAAGGCTGTTTTTACCAAGTTCGAGGAAAGAAATATAGCTGGTTTTCCAGCATTGGCTAATTGCTACGAGAATGGTAAGGGTACCGTTGTTGATCTTGTTAAAGCATACAAGTATTACGATTTAAGCGGTACGGCTGGAGTTGAAGGAAAACGGCGTATCGCCAAGGAAATGACCCAAGAGCAGATCGACGAAGCTCTTCGTCAATCCAAAGAATGGCAGAAAGAGCACAACGTTGAGGTAGGCGGTGGTTTTATTCGTCGCGCCAATTGAAGTTGTTGTTTTGCCAAGATTGTAGCGTGTTACTTTAGAATTAAGACCCATGGCATTTGCCATGGGTTTTTTATTGAAACCTCTCCGCCCGATGGCCGATAGCGACAGAACGGTACGTATTGCCTTGCCTGTCTACGTGGATATCGCAGCGGTGACGGGTGGTGGGAATGACGAGATAGTGCCGGCGGATAGCTATACGCCGGAGGACGAGCAGCAGCGCCGCGGTGGTCTCGCGCAGAACGCTCGGGATATCGGGAACACTCTGCTCAGCGCAACAAGGGCAGCGGCCAGGTCGCCGGCGCTTGTCTGGTCCTGTGGAGCCTCATCGCCTCCTGGCAGGAAGGCGTTTTCATCGACCGCGCGCGTCTGGATGCCATGAGCGATGGACAGGGGGCTGGACGCTCTACGGCCGAGAGATTGATGCGCTCTCAGGAACCCATCGTGTTGACGCCACGCAATATTCGAGAAGGGATCATGCCTGGCTTCGAGAAAGCCATCAGTGGCGAAGTAAGAATGAACGCGGTTTCCTTGCTCTTTTCCGGTATTTCCTGGTACTACGCGGGCAAAGCACTGGACAACGCCAATTCATTCAGTCGGCGTGAGCTGTCGGTCAAATTCTGGGCTTCGCTGGCAGGTGTTGTAGGAGGGCTATGCGAGACAGTGGAAGCGGGAGTGAAAGGGCTAGAAGCAGCAGGACGACAAATTTCAGGTCGAGTGCTAAATATTTCTAGTAAGGTTGGTGTGTTTGGCCGGGCCCTAGGAGCTGGAGTGGCATTTGTCTTTGCTGTATACGATGGGCTACATGCATTCGAAGAGTTTAAGCAAGGGAATATGGGGTTGTCGTTTCTTTATGGAGCTTCGGCTGCAGGCGGCATCGCTCTTGGCTATATTGCGATAGCTTCTGGTATTTTCTCATTGTTAGGTGTGTTTATTGTCTTGGCTGTTTTGGCTATTAATTTTCTAATAGGTTTGTTGCTGGATTCAAAGGCGCAGCAGTGGTTGAGCCATTGCTTTTATGGGAGTAGTGAAAGATTTCTGACTGTAAAAGAGTCCCAGAAAGATCTTGAAGATGTTTTTAAAGGATGATGTATGACAAAGCGCGATCGGGTATTTAAAAGCCTGGGAATGATCCCTAAACACCAGTTTGAACTCCCCTCTAACCGCAGAGAGAAGCGCTTTTCTCTTGATGGTCCGGCTGCCGAAGAAGCTTGGCCAGCTCGGGTTACTTTGTTTTCCAGTGATGGCCTTCTGAGTATTGCTGACTCTGATTTTCGGCGAAGAGGGGTTTATCTGAGCTTGGGAGTCGTGGTCGGGAGTGTTTTGATTGCCTGGTTTTTGGTCATGGCAAGTCTGCCTTTTTTTTATCCTCTCGCTCCATATTGGGCAATTCCTGTTTTCGCCTTGATTATTTTACCCCTTGCGATGGGCGTTTTGTGGTTGGCCTGGCAGGAGGTTAATAGTTACGCAATATCGCCTGTTGTTTTTAACCGTCGCACGGGTAATGTGCACTTCTTTAGTATTCACGAT
>JABXHG010000457.1 GCA_013393545.1 Alteromonadaceae bacterium
TCGAGCACCTCCAGGTCAATGTCTTCTGGCTTATTAACGTAGACGCAGGAAGCACCGGTGGTGTGTTTTCCCAAAGACGCGCTGAGTTTTCCCAACGTGGGCTTTCTTGTAATCCGTAGAGTGACAGTTTTGCTTTACGCGGTGAAAATCCCACACGAAAGGTGTCGCCCTCGCGCCCCGTCGCGTATTTGTAGTGCGCCTCGCCGTAGCCGATCATTGCTGGCCCCCACAGGCGCGGAGAGCCTCCGGTGGCACGAGCAAAAATCTCTAGTAGTAATTGCGCATGATCTGCACGGGGGCCTTCAACTGTGGATAAGTATTCTTCTAAATCCGCATCATTGCCGGCGTGCGTCTTGATGTCTTCATCCTGAACACCAGTGTGGCCAATGGACCACTCATTCTTGCGTTCTTCTGGTTCTGGCACATCACCGGACATACTCATTCCGCGTTCTTTCAGCGCCAGTTGCAAGCGCTCAAGTCCGCGTTTGCCCACGCCGTGGAAGCCAAGCAGGGTTTTGTAATCTGCGCCGTCAAGAGATTCGAGATCCGGATATCCGTATTCTTCAAGTGCGCGGCGGGCTGGGTTTCCAACGCCTGGAACGTCATCAAATGCAGTCATGCCCAAATCCTAAAGCAATTTTGGCAGCAAAAATTGAGAGTCATACTTTTGGATGATGTACAACTCTTGCGCGGCGCGTTAATATCGAGGCGCGAGGTTGAGAGGCGCCGGAATTGATCCCCCCCCGATGCAAGATGGCTGCCCCGCCCCGAACAAGGTGAACCTTGGTCCTCCACCCGAGACTAAGGTTCACCTTTTTAAATCTTCATCTAAGTTCCTCTCCATGACTCACCCGCACTCTGGGGTTCAACTGCTCGCAGTGACTTAACAATTCAAAGTGACTTAACTATTCAAACGTTAGTATTCGGTACCCCAGTTGGGAAGAGCTTTAAACAAAGACGGTACGAAAGTTCCCTAACGTTAAACTATTCAGAGGCAAAAGTACTTTGTGTGAGGCATATATTCCCGCTCAATTGCGCTATGCAATCGAAATGGGCGTACGCTATCTGACGGATCAAAATTCGCCGGAGAAAGGCAGCCTCGGTGGACATCACCTCGTTTAGTGACGCACTCCCCTACATCTTCTTGGGGCTCATCATCTTCATCGGTTCCACCGTGCAAGGTGTCATTGGTTTTGGACTAGGCACGATCTCCACGCCGATCATGGCGTTAATAAAACCAGAACTGGTCCCTGTCGTGGTTCTCTGTTTGGCTTTTGTCATCGCCTGCACGACGCTGCACCGTTCCTGGTCGGAGACGGACTGGAAGATGGTGTGGTATTCCAATATTGCCCGGCTACCGGGCACAGCGTTGGCGGTGTGGGCACTAGCAATCTTGTCTACTAATTCACTGCAGTTGTTTATTGGATGCGCAGTTATATTCACCATGGTGCTCAGTTCCTTGGGCTGGACGCCAAAAGTCAACGCACCGAACACCATATTCGCTGGCGTGCTATCGGGTTTTCTAGGCACATCCACTTCTATTGGCGGCCCGCCGATGGCGCTGTTGATGAAGTCTTTTAATCCCACCAAGGCTCGCGGCACGCTTTCTGCGACTTTCGTCTTCGGCAGCGTCGTCTCCATGTTATCATTGGGCATTGGTGGCCAAATCACCACGCACCAGCTAAAGTTCGCTGCGATTTATCTCCCTTTAGCCATCTTAGGATTGTTCGCAGCCAACTATTTCAATCGCTTCGTTGACCGTAAACTTCTCAACCGAATTGTCATCTCTGTGTCCATCGGAGCTTCGATTGTTCTCATCATTCAATCCTTGATCTGACGCTTACTTACATATGGCTAAGGATCACTAAAATTTATGTCCCAAAATCCTTCA
>JABXHG010000458.1 GCA_013393545.1 Alteromonadaceae bacterium
GGCCGCGATGAAGGATAGCTAAATCAGCGGCGATAGCCTCTACTTCCTCCAGGTAGTGAGTAGTTAACACAATTGTCGTACCTGCGTTCTGGAGCTCATTGATCAACGCCCACACCGCTTTACGGGATTCTGGATCCAGGCCGGTTGTGGGTTCATCCAAAAATAGTAGTTCCGGAGAACCAATCAGGGCACATGCAATATCAACCCGTCGTTTTTCTCCACCAGACAGCTTGCCCATAGGCATACCGGCAACAGATTCCAAATTAAGCACTTCAATGAGCTCATCAACTTGGCGCGGACGCGAAGCCAATCTCTGCCACATAGTAATTACTTCACGACACAACAACGATTGAGGAAACGCGGCCTGTTGTAGAACGATGCCTAGACGAGAAACAATTTTCCTCCGGTTTCGAAATGGATCCTCTCCGAATACACGAAGCCTTCCAGCACTAATGGGACGGAGTCCTTCACAGGCTTCCAGCAAGGTGGTCTTCCCTGCGCCATTGGTACCCAAAAGTGCAAAAGTTCGGCCGCTTTCTACTTGTAAAGATACGCCGTTAACAGCGTGGATGCTTCCAAACGATATGATCGCATCATCTACATCAATGATATTCATACTGTGGTTTCCTCCGTAGACACTTCGGTAAATCCGTTCGGAGTCAACCTAAATACTTGATCGGCATAGCGAGCAACATTTGGTTCATGAGTAATCACAACGCGTGTCACATCGAGTTGAGATATCGTCTCAAAGATTTCGCTCTCCGAATCTAAATCAAGATTTGCGGTAGGTTCGTCTAACAACACAATTTGGGGTTTTGTAACTAATGCTCGGGCAAGACACAAGCGTTGAGCCTGCCCACCTGAAAGACCTGCACCATCACTCGAGACGATCGTTGAGAGCCCCAACGGTAGGCTACCAAGAAACGAACCTAATCCCGCCATGGTTAAAGCGTCAATTACATCATTATCCCCAATGCCTTGACGGTCCATAACTACATTCTCACGAAGGCTGCCCGTAAACAGCATGGGATTCTGATCAAGGTATCCAATTTGCCTCCTCAAGGAGCGCAAATTATAACTTGAGAGAGATGTGCCGTTGACAGAAATTCGTTCAATCATCTCTGAGTTCATTCCAAGCAGCGACAACATGAAAGTAGTTTTGCCGATGCCAGAAGGTCCCATGATCGCAGCAAATTTTCCCTCAGCTATGTCAATATCAAGTCCCTCAGCGATTGTGCCGCTTCTTCCGATTGTAAGATCCAGATTCTCTACGGATATTCCCCCTTTACCAACTTCGGTGATACCATTGGAGTTCGTTTCTTCCGGTTCCGCTCTCAACAAATCACGGACATTATCGAATTCTGCCGAAACGCCAAGTAACCCTTGGATGGCCATTGCAATCCGTTGCATTGGGCCCATTGCGAATCCACAAAGCGAAATTAAAGAAACAATCGTGCCGATACTTAATGAATTCCCAAGCAAGAGCACCATTAGCGATAACGCTAACCACAGCATCGGATAAATCATAGATACGGCACCAAGCGCGCTCTCCAAGTAAATGTCAAGGTTGCGTCGTCTCAAAATTGCCATCAAGCTCTCAACATACGACTTATGCCAGCGCTTGGATCGCTCAACTTCAATACCTAGTGTTTTTATCGACTGAAAATTGATGATTGACTCGGTTAATATTCCATGTGCAGCACCGGAAGTATCAATAACATTCTGCGATAGACGCGTTGCTAAACCACTGGTAAGAGTCAACAAGACGACAATCAATCCACCAATCACCATGATGGCACCAGCATGAATCAGTGAGAAACTTGCAATTACAGCGACTGTTACAGCTAGGAAAATTCCGTCACTGAGCATAGGCAGCAC
>JABXHG010000046.1 GCA_013393545.1 Alteromonadaceae bacterium
AGTATGGGCGAGGAAGGTGGCGAGGTAAGGCCGTTAACCAATATACAAATGCCCGACGCGGATTGAACAGCAGATCAAAGACAGCAGGCGCCCGCCACTGGGCATTAACGGGGGGTAAAAAGCCTCCGTTCAGGAGGCTTGCCGGGCAGGTGTCATTGACCCTGCTGCAGCGACGCTTGCCGCTGCTGCCATACTAAAAAATGCGTTGCTCATTATCCTTGCGCGATTGCCGGGTCACAGAGATGCAATATCTATCAGGCATCTTTGTGACAATCGTAGTCGTCGCAGGAGTAGTTAATGAAGCGCAGGGATTTTTTGATTAAAGGCAGTGCGGCCGGTGTCTCGCTGGCGGCTTTATCCGCCTGTACTGGCTCAGGCTCTGATGGGAACGGAGTAGCTCAGGAGCCGGAGGAAGGCCCGGATAATAATGAGGCGGGCGCGGGTGGTTCAGCTGGCACGGATAAGCCAGCGATGCCCGACTGGGGTGGCCCTTCGCCTTTTGTACATGGCATAGCAAGCGGTGACCCGCTGGCCCGCCAGGTTATTCTCTGGACCCGGATCACCGCTGAAGGTCTGGATGAGGTTCCGGTCATTGTTCGTGTGGCCCGGGATCCTGAGCTTACCGATGTTGTTTATGAAAGCGTTGGGTATGCCCGCTCGGAAGCAGATTTTACCGTTAAAATTGATGCCATGCTGCCGGAATCCGACAGCACCTGGTTCTATCAGTTCGAGTCGCTGGGTTATTTTTCCGAGATAGGCAGAACTAAAACAACCGCTCATCCGCAGCAACCGGTTGAGCACCTGCGCCTGGCGGTAATGGCCTGTGCCAACTACGCCTACGGCTACTTTAACGCCTATCGTAAAGTAGCCTTTCGCCGTGACCTGGATGCGGTAATTTTTCTCGGTGATTACATTTATGAGTATGGTCCGGGTGGCTATGGCGACCCGGATGTAGAAGCGAATCGCCCGCTTGACCCTCCCCACGAAATTGTGACGTTGTCTGACTATCGGCGGCGTTACGCTCTTTATCACACAGATGGGGATCTTCAGGAGTGTCATCGCCAGCATCCGTTTATTTGTGTCTGGGACGACCATGAATTTGCCGACGACACCTGGTCTGACGGTGCCCTTAATCATAAAGAGGGGCAGGGCAGTTTTGCCGACCGTAAACGAGTAGCCATTCAGGCCTATTATGAGTGGATGCCCATTCGGCCTGTTTTGCCTGATCGCAAAATACGTATCTATCGGGAGTTCAATTTCGGGCAACTGGTGTCCCTGATGATGCTGGATACCCGACTGATCGGTCGTGATCAGCAAACCAGCTCTCCGGTAACCGCCCGTGATCGTGACCGGTCCCTGCTGGGGGATGATCAGCAGGCCTGGCTGTTTGAGCGGCTAGAGCACTCCCGCACCCGCGGTGCGCAATGGCACCTTCTTGGGCAGCAGGTGATGCTGGCGCCTTTGACCCTGGGCACGTTACCCGATATGCCCAATCTGGACCTGGGCGGTGGCGCGCAGGTGAACTACGACCAGTGGGATGGCTATGAAGCCAGCCGCCGGGCTTTGTTGGGGCGCATAGATGCCATGGGTCTGGATAATACCGTGGTGCTGACCGGAGACATCCATTCCTCCTGGGCAATGGATTTAAGCCTCGACCCCGGCAACGCGCTTGTCTATAACCGGTTCACCGGCCGGGGATCGCTCGGGGTGGAGTTTGTGACCCCGGCTGTTACTTCACCCGGCGCGCCAACCAAAGGCATATCTGATCTGGCCAAAGGCTTTCTGGTTCCTGCTAATCCCCATCTTAAATGGCTGGATTTTTATCATCGCGGTTACATGGTTCTGGACATCACGCCCGAGCACTGTCAGGCGGACTGGTTTCATCTGGACACTGTGTCCGAACCCAGTAATCAGGAGTGGTTTGCCATGGGCTGGTACACCGGTGATGGCGACAACCACGTTCAGGCCAGTTATAGCCCCCGTGAACCCAAAAGTGTTGCCCCACCCCTGGCGCCAACCCATAAGAAACGAGAGGAGGCTCTGGTATGAGTCATGATCGACGCGCATTTTTGCGCCAGCTGTTGATTGGCGGAGCCAGTGTGTCGGCCCTGGCCGCTTGTGGTGGTGATGACAGTACGGGGAGCGGAAAAGATCAGGCCGGGCCACCGCAGGACAGCCCTGAGAACCCGCCGGAAAGCAATGAGCCGCCTGTTGAGGCTGAGGAGCCTCGCCAGACGGAGTCGCTCAGTTTTATCGCCATCGGCGATATGGGAACAGGTAATATCGGGCAGTACCATGTGGCGGAAGCCATGCGCCAGATCATTCGCGATCAAGGCTGTGACTTTGTGCTCGGCGCCGGAGACAATATTTATGAGGATGGCGTAACGTCGGTAGACGACAACGGGTTTCTGGATAGTTTTGAGTACCCCTACCAGAACCTCGACGTTCCTTTTTACATGTGCCTGGGTAACCACGACTGCGCCAGCACCATCTTCGGCGGTGGGTCGGACAACCGTCGCGGTGATTACCAGGTGGATTATCACTACAGCCGAAAACGTTACTCCACCAAGTGGCGAATGCCCGAGCGTTACTACCGGGAGTCGATCGGTAAGACGGCGGAGGACAAGCCGTTTCTGGATTTGTTTGTGGTGGATTCCAACCCATTGACCAGCTTTTACCGGGATTTCGACAAGAGCTTCAATTGGCAGAATTACGGTTACCCGCAGCAGCAGTGGATGAAGTCGCAGGTGAGTGAAAGCCAGGCTCACTGGAAGATTGCCATGAGCCATGTGCCGTATCTGTCGAATGGAAAGCACGGCAACGCCGGCAATCTGGATGAAGGTATGCGCCAGTTATTCACCAATCCAGACGCCGATGGCATGCGCTATAAGTTTTTTCTGGAAGAGGCATTCAGCAACAAGGTGGACATGTTGGTGACAGGCCATGATCACTCATTGCAATGGATCAAACCGGTCGAAAGCATGGGGCCGGCTCACATTATTGTGTCCGGAGCCGGTGGGAAAACCGATGAATTTCAGGATTCCAAGCGTAATGCCACCCACTACCAGGCCGATAACGAGCTGGGCTTTGTCTGGGTGAACCTGACAGAAGACCGGATGATTGTGGAGTTTTACCTGGTTGATCAGGATACCGGTGAGTTCCGCCTGGGGTATTCACGTGAAGAGGCCAAGCCTGTTGCTTTGAAAGAGGCTGTGCCGGTTTAAGTAGCGAAGCGCCCCGGTTATTCGGGGCCGCTCCGGCCGCTATCCTGGAACGCATGGAAATAAAGCAGCGGTATCACCACCAGCGTCAGCAGCGTTAAGACCATAACGCCCCGTGCCAGAGTAAGGCCCAGGG
>JABXHG010000459.1 GCA_013393545.1 Alteromonadaceae bacterium
CTAATGGCGTTGATTGCTGCCATGGTTGTATTTCGGCTGGCGCTCAACAAGCCTGGTTTCCGGCTTCGTTTTCACAAACAACTGCTACACCTGCCCTTGTTCAGGGGCATGGTGCGAGGGATCAGCAGGCGCGCCGTGGCGGAAACCGAGCGCTCATCCCGCTTGGCCAGGGCATCGATGGTGGCGCGTTCCTCGGGAGTGACGTGGGCCATCAGCGGGCGATTGCAGCCCCGTGGCGAGCGCATGGAGGTAGAGGGCGTGGGCATATTCATGTGTTACTCTCTCTAATGGACTGTAAGACAATGCACGCCAACGGCGAGGCCGGTGCCGTGCTACCCGGTGAACCGGGCACCCGGGACGTCATGGCAGTGACGTTGCTGGGTGGGCCTGTGAAAGACTGCTTACAGAGAATGGAACCGTATGGTTACCATGTCAAGGGGTATGATACCGAATGGTCGATATAGGCGATCGCTTGAGGGAAGAAAGAGACCGCTTGGGTTATACCCAGACGGCATTTGGTGAGTTGGTTGGCGTTACCAAGAAAAGCCAGATGCTTTATGAGTCAAATCAACGGCTTCCGAAAGCTGATTACCTTACAGCTGCTGCCTCCATTGGCGTGGATACTCAGTATCTGCTCACGGGCCAACGCAGCGTGAGCCCTGCAATGGCGCAGTCTGGGTGGGAACCAAATGGTTCTCATGATGGCTACTCCCCCGTACCGATGTACGACATCGAGGCCGCCGCCGGCGCTGGGCGACTCATCGAGCACGAGAACATCGAAAGCACCCTCTATTTCGAGACCCAGGCGCTATCGGCCGAAGGGCTCGATCCCGCGCACCTGATCGGCGCCAAGGTCCGCGGCGACTCCATGGGCAGCACGCTCCAGGACGGCGACCGGGTGATCGTCGACTGCAGTCAGCGCACGCCGGATGGCGTGTTCTTGCTTCGCGTGGGAGAGGAATACCGCATCAAGCGCGTGCAACGCGTCGCGGGCGGGGCCTGGCTACTGATCAGCGACAACCACGCTTACGAAAAAGAGATGATCAAGCCCGACGAGATGCAGGACGTGGAGATCTTAGGCCGGTGCCGGGTCAGGATTGGGCGGATAAGCTAAAATTAATGATTTAACTCTCTTCTAATAAGAGGGTTTGGTTGATGTTGATTTATGCAGAATTTGCGGGGAATGTAGGATGATGATTGACTCCCAGATGGATAAAAAGAAAATTCTTCAACATATCTCTTTTGGCAAGAGGATTGCTGAGGAAGAAAGCTCAGAATTGGTGGATTATTTTGTTGAGACAGATCAGTGGGAGCGAATTATTGGTGGTGAGGTTGATGTTATATATGGCGCCAAGGGCACAGGTAAAAGCGCTATTTATTCTTTGATGCTTCAGAAAGAAGATGATCTTTTAGATTGTGGGACTATAATAACTAGCGCAGAGAGGCCTCAAGGGGCGCCTGCTTTTAAAAGCTTGGAAACTTATAGTGATATTTCTGAGCGAGAGCTTGGAAACTTGTGGAAGCTGTATTTTTTGTCTTTGTTGGGCATGGTGTTCCGCGACTATGGGATTGATAATTCTAAGGCAAAACTAGTGATCAAACAGCTGGAAGAGGCTGGTTTGATGCAAAAAAGGTTCAGCTTGTCACGTCTGCTTTCTTCTTCTTTGGAATATGTCAAAAGGCTGGGGGTGTGGGAGGCAGCTGAAACTGAGTTGAAATACGATTCGGCTGGTAATGTCACAGGCGTGGTCGGGAGAATTGTCTTTAGGGAGCCAGATGCATATCAAGTTGATCAGGGATTTTACTCAATTGATGAGCTCCTTGATGATGCTAATGATGCTTTAAGTAATTACGGTTATGATGTTTGGGTTCTGCTTG
>JABXHG010000460.1 GCA_013393545.1 Alteromonadaceae bacterium
GTGGTTGAGCAACTGAATAACCGGCCCAGAAAACGGCTGGGCTACCGAACACCGGCGGAGGTGTTCTGGGGTGAATATTCCGGAGCACTATAAATGAGCGGTGCTGCGGTTATTACTTGAATCCACGATCATAGCACTTTCAGCCGCTTTCTTTTATCCCCTGTGAGAAATTCGGGCTAATACTTTAAGTGTGAGCAGTTAATAACACTCACTTTTAACTATTTAAATCCAAGTATTCACTAAAAAGTTAGGAATCAATAACTATGAAAATAAATTTCATTAAATATTTAGTATCAGCAGCAATAATTGCAGGAATAGGCGCTACGGCCCAAGCAGAGGAAGTTCCTCGCGGTCAGCAAGCTATCTCATCGTTCCCAGCACTTACCAGCCAAAACAATCCAATACCCGCCGAGGTGACAAGCAGTTCTCAGGTGGAACCTGGCGCAGTAGCACGGGCACCGGCTCCTCCACTAACTGACATGTGGGTATATGCCGTTGGCTCAAGTGATTGTGGGTGGGAGTCCACCGCAGGCCTTACAGTAACAACATGTGATCATGGCGGAGCCGAGCTGCGAGCTGCTGTTCTGGAAATCGGCTACGGATCAAACCGTATCGCCTGGATGAATGGCGGTATCTTGCCTGGTTCGGCTCAATACGCAACCACGCCTGTTTGCGTCACCGGCGGTTATTACACATGGCCCTGCACTGCTGGACAAACGGTGGTCGGATGGCTTGTTGAATATAATCTTGACGGCCATCAAAATGGAATTTTCAAGTACCAGAACACGTCCACAAACTCACCGTGGAACACCATGTCAGTGCAGATCAGCATACTGTGAGTTGCTGGTTTAGTTGTAAGGCCGGAGAACGACCGGCCTTTTCCATTTTCTAAGCGCGGGTATCAACACCGATGGCTTGACCTTGATTGCCCTGCATGATCGATATAGCAGACTCCAACATCTTCAAGGTCGTTTCGTCGTTGCGCGACAGCGCCCCCTGAATACCATCACGCGCCTTCTGCATGAAGTCGTACCGCATATTATCGCCCTCCATCGCCAGTTCACCACCAAGTCCGTTGTTCACTGGCATTTTCATGGTCATCGCCATAAAAGGTCGGCTGTCGTCGAGTGACATTTCACCATTGCGGATCTGGGTATTAACCCAATCGCGCATTTCCTGGCGGGTCATGCTGGTGAAATTAGCCTGCTTAGTGCCGTTATCGGTTTGTGCATCATCAGCTTGAGCAGCGGTCAAGGCAGCCGAGAACGACGTGGAGGCCGAAGCATCAGCGCTTGAAGGTTGCGGACGCTGACTCGCGTACAAATAACTAGCTCCTGCATCGACTTTCATTCTCTTTCCTCCTGTGTACATGCATAGCTGAAATTTATCATGCAAGGCTTGCGCCAGAGTTAAGCCTTGTGATCCATATGAACTAAAACCCATGATTTTATAAGAAAATTAACCTCATTAAGATGAAAGCAAAGGTGGGTTCTCCCGCTTATTCGGATGACTGAGCGGCAATATGTTACCGCGTAGCCGGAATACCCTACCTACCGAAAACACACAAAGGCGGCCCGTGGCCGCCTCTGCTGTCGTTATTCGTGGTTAACTGGGCATCGCCTGCCGGATTGTGGCTAAGTAAGCGTTCATTCCACGACGTAGTTGACCGACCTCACGTCACGGGAAGGCCTTAATAACTCCGGCGTGGCCTTGTCTCTTTTCCTGCCATCTTCACCCAACACGATCACCATTTTGCGGTTGCTCTTGGTGTCGATCCCCAACTCCGTGCCTTCCCGGCCTTCGAATGTCTCTATCACGTCAAGCCGCATTTGACCCATGGCTTGCAGGGTTACT
>JABXHG010000461.1 GCA_013393545.1 Alteromonadaceae bacterium
TGTTGCAGAGTCGCGGAAGGTGAGGTGCTGATGGGGTTCCCTACACATAACCAAGCCAAGCACGGCGACAGCTTTTCCGTTGGGGCTACGCCTTCACTACAAAGCTGCGCGTGTTGGCGGCGTTATGCGCTTGCAGTCTGGCCGGTTATCTCAGTCATGTAGTCAAAACGAATAGACTCTTCAGGAGAATACATGAACATCACTACTTCGATTTGGTTTTTCATCGTACCTTTTGCAATTGCAGCCGCGATCCCTGGCCCCGCACAAGGTGTGTTGATCTGTCAGGTTCTCTCGCGGGGCGGGCGCGCCAGTGTTTCTTTCATCGTCGGCATGGTGCTGGGAAATGCTGTTTGGTTGGTTGTTGCGATGCTCGGGCTTGCCGCGCTAGCTTTACGCTTTGAGGCTGTTTTTATCACGGTAAAATGGCTCGGCATTGCCTACATTTTGTTCGTCGCTTGGAAGCTCTGGACTCGGGACACCTTGCGGGGACAGCTCACATCCGCGTCCGCGTTTTCCGTTGGGCGCGGCATCCTGGCCGGATCATTCCTGACGCTCAGCAATCCCAAGGCGGTGATCTTCTTTGGGGCTGTGCTGCCCCACGCCTTCGACATGACGGCACTGTCGCTGTCTGAGGTCGGGCTGATCCTAGCTTTGGGACTCGGGATCGACCTTGCGGTCCAATTCGCTTATCTGGCGGCGGCTTTAAAGGTTCGTCGTGCAGCTAGCTCCCCGAAGGTGATGAAGCGGGTGAATAGAACCTCTGCCGGCTTGATGGCTGGTTGTGCGGGCTGGCTGGCGCTCTCCCGGTAGGTTGCATAACTCCTCGGTTCTGATGCAAAAGTTACCGGGAAAGACAGTGATGGCGCATAATTCAGTCGTTATGCATAGGGGGGTAAGTGCATGGTCATCGAGCTACCAACGCCCGAATTACAAGGCTCTGAGCCATTGGTTGAGTGTATTGAGTCTCGGCGCAGCGTAAGAGAATATACGCAGGCACCGCTACCTTTAGGTGTTTTGTCCCAATTGCTTTGGTCGGCCCAAGGCGTAACCGGTGCCGATCAAAAAAGATCAACTCCATCAGCAGGTGGGTTATACCCGCTGTATCTACAAATTGTGGTGCAGCGGGTATCGGAACTTGAGCCCGGTACCTATGAGTATAAGGCTGAAAGCCATTCGCTGGAGCTAGTCGGTAGCTGTATTCCGGAAGGGGCGATGCACGAGCTAGGGATTGGCGATCAACCATGGTTGAAAGAGGCAGCTATCGTCATCGGGGTTTCAGCGAAACTCGGAGTTGCGGTTCGGCACTTTGAATCTCAGCCACCCGAGGGAGAGCGAGGTGCTCGCTATGTATATATGGAAACTGGGGCTTTAGCACAAAATGTTCATCTCCAGAGTACGGCTCTCGGACTTGGTTGTGTTCTGGTGGCAGGGTTTGATGATGCAAGGGTCAAGGAAGCATTGAGGTTACCCTCAAACTTGGAACCAACTGCACTGCTGTGTATCGGGCAACGGCGGGAGATTTAACAGTGCATAACAATACGCGTCACGCGGATGTCCTTTACGCCGCTTCGCTCTGTAAAGGCCACCGGTGCGCTCAGCGTTAAATTTTTTGCCGCACCCTCGTAGACTATGTTGTAATACATTGTAGTAGTCAAACTCGAGGGTATAGTCATGAGCGTCACCACGGTTCGCCTTCAAGCAGAAGTTGAACAGCACCTGCAATCAATTTCTGGCAGGTTTCACCGGAGCACAGGTTGGGTAATTAACCAAGCATTATCGGACTACCTAGAAAAGCAGCAGCTGGACCAAGAGCGCTGGAAACAGACCTTAGACTCAATGCAGTCCGCTCCACAA
>JABXHG010000462.1 GCA_013393545.1 Alteromonadaceae bacterium
AGAGCTCCACACCGCAATCCGTGGGGTTTACATTCGAGTCAGTCCGAATATTTCAAAGCTCCACTTTCAACTTGTAACAGTGCGCTTTTAGCTGTTGATGCAAACATTCAGCAGATCATTCTAGGAGCGCCCAATATCCCTGACCTCGAAGGACTTGAGCATGCCCTTTCCGTTGCATTAGCACACGTCGATAAGGCCTTAGACCTGCTCAGCACACATTGCCGTATCAATGGAGGCTACTACGTTGGCGAGGCAGCAATGCTTCACAACGATCTGGTTCGAGCACAATATGCGCTAGAGGATGCCGAGTCGCTCATGATTTCGGTAGACACTAGTGCCGCTTATCACGGCGAGCTGTTATTAACCGGTGATGCTGGCGTTGGCAAGACGCACCTGCTTTGTGACGTCGCTTTAGACCGCATTCGTTCGGGAAAGCCGACCATGATGGTACTCGGTCAAAACTTCGAAGGTGCATTTCCGTTGCTTCAATTACCAAGGCTTTTGGGATTCCACGGCACCATTGACGATCTTTTGGAACTTCTCAATGCTGCTGGTGAAGCTGAGCAGCATAAAGCATTGTTAATTATTGATGCCATTAACGAAAGTCGTGCTCCTCAGCACTGGGCTGATGCCGTTCGCGAGCTACGTAGCAAAGCATCTAGATTTGCTTATGTCGGCATAGTTATTTCATGTCGCTCTGGTTTTGTCGACGACTTACTAGAAGATACTGACATGCCGAAGGCAATCCACCGAGGGTTTGAACCTTCCATGAATGCCGCAGTTCAACATTTCACCAAAGTATACGGCCTTGAGATGCCCACTTTCCCGATTTTCAATCCTGAGTTCGGAAATCCACTTTTCTTGCGACTTACTTGTGAATCGATAAAAACGCAAGGACTGACAAGATTTCAACCTGGCTCGAATGGCATAAGCTCTATCTGTGATTCTTTCCTTGATTCAGTTAATCTTCAGCTCTCCAAACCTAACAGATGCAATTTCAATGCAAAGAAAAATCTAGTGCATTCTGAAGTTCGTAAGATTGCACAGTTTGATGAAATGCACCTGGAAAGTTCAGTCGTTGAAGCAATCACTGACGAGATTCTGCCTGGCCGCAATTTGTGGACGTCACATTTAATGAAAGGGCTTATCGATGAGGGGCTGCTAATTGAAATCGGAGATTCCCACGTTGCATTTGGTTATCAAAGGTTAGGCGAAATTGCTCGAACAAAAGAAATCGCCTCGAAGTCGATTCAAGAAATCCAGGAATGGCTCTCGGGGAAACTTGCTCACCAGTACGCCGTCCGTGGCACATTAGATGCTCTTGCGGTGACCCTCCCCGAGAATCACGATGTCGAACTAATAGATTTGCTAAACGTCGACGGTGCGGAATCATCGATTGCCGTCTATGGGTTTATAGAAAGTTTGACCTCCCGGGAGCCATCTTCAATTCGCCCACGCACTTTGGCACTGGTTGAGGAACTTTTGGCTGTAGAGTACTTTGCTTCAGAACTGCGAAGTCAACTCATTCGCCTCGCATGCATTCCGGACCATCCATTAAACGCAAATTTTCTTCACGTATATCTCGTCTCCCAAGATCTCTCAGATCGAGACACTGAATGGTCAGCATGGCTCTTCAGAGCACTTGAGACTGAGGAAAATTCTCCGGTAAAAACTCTCATTGAGTGGGCATGGCCCCTCAACGATGAAGACGTTTACGGCATGGATGCCGAAACTGCATACCTTGCGACCCTAACTATGGGATGGTGTCTCTCTACATCTGACCGCGCAGTTCGTGACAGTGCAACGAAAGCTTTAGTTTCGATTGGTGAAAAAT
>JABXHG010000463.1 GCA_013393545.1 Alteromonadaceae bacterium
CAGCCAGCCATTGAAGGCGGAGAAGAGGGTGGGGATATTCTCGCCCACTGTCAGACCCTTGAAGATGGAAACGTGTATGCGGATTGCCGCGTAGATTTCACAGCGCAGTCAGTAGATGATGTGTGGGCTGAAATCCTTCCGCAGCAAGCAGGCATTGAGTACGTTGAGCCAGGCCGAGTGGTCTTCCAAGATACTGTTCAGTCTGCCTGTGGCGCCCCTACTTCACCCACGGGCCCGTTCTATTGCCCAGCGGACCAGACTTCTTACTTTGATGTCTCTTTCTTTGACCAGCTGGAACAATTCGGCGGCACAAATGCCCCACTCGCGCAGATGTACATTGTTGCCCATGAGTTCGGACACCACATTCAGCAGCTAGAAGGCACGTTGGGTTTGTCCAATTACAACGAGCCTGGTGAGGATTCCAACGCTGTTAAGATTGAGTTGCAGGCGGACTGCTACGCAGGCATCTGGGCATCCCGTGCGGATAAGGGCGAAGAAGCCCTGTTGGAGCCCATCACACCAGAACAGGTGTCCACCGCAGTGGATACTGCTCGCGCAGTGGGCGATGACAACATCCAGCAGCGCTCTGGCGGTGAAGTCCGCCCCGATATGTTTACCCACGGAACGTCCGAGCAGCGCCAGGAAGCTTTCTTGACCGGTTACAACGAAGGTACCATGGCAGCGTGTGACACTCTTGAACGCGGAGTTTATAACTCTTAAGCCTTGCTCATTTAGCCCGCCAAGAATCTTTTCACCCAGGGTTCTTAGGTGGGCTTTTGCATGCTAATTGCCACCCTTCCGGGATAGAAATAATCACGCCACGCATGGTGGTTGATCAGTACGCTGAAATCTATGACTTCCACCAAGAACGATGAAACCAAGCACAGCGATCCCACTACCGCTAAAGAGGAAGCAAAGCCCGAGCAGAAATATCAAAGCAGAGCTATTCCTTTTCTGTCCGCATTCAATGACATTGAGACTCATTTGCGGATCGTGTTGGAAGCAAAGCGCTCAGACTCGTTTTGGTGGATGGTTGACCGTGCAGTGGATAAGCACCTGTTATCGCGCAGGCAGGGAGAGGTGCTGAAGGATTATGGCAATCTCCGCAATGCTATTTCTCATGGCCGCTACAACGATGGTGAACCGATAGCGGAGCCGCACCCGGTGGTTGTTGAAGATATTAAGATGCTGCGCGGCCTGCTCATCGATCCTCCATCGGCGCTTTCCATTCTTCAACCGACCAATGTGGTCAGTTTGAGCCCTAACTCCCCTGTCGCAGATGCACTGAAGGTAATTCGGGAGGAAGGTTTTGCACAGATCCCCATTTATGACGAGAACAAGTTCGTGCAGTTGCTAACCACCAATACCATCTCACGGTGGGTGGCCAATGATTTGGCGGATAACAATGCACTGGATGCACGGACCATTCAAGATGTCCTCGACATGGTGACAAAGACCGACCAGGCGGTCTTTTTGGCCAGGGATATTACTGCGCAAGAAGCTGTCGATGCCTTGATTAGCCCGGACAAAGAGGGACGCCTGCCTTATGCGGCGATTGTGACTGAGAGCGGAGAGCGCGACCAGAAGCCACTGCGCGTCATCACCACTTCTGACCTGGCTGTTTTGATTGATTCTTTGAGTTTGGAATAACTCTCAAAAAATATTGTTGACATGTCATATATATGCTAAGGTTTCAAACATCGAGACTTAAGCATTTAAGTAAAACAGCAATAATCAACCGTTAGGAACTTGGCATGCAATTCGGCGTTATGACCATTGGTGACGTTACCCAAGACCCACTAACCGACAAGACCCCAACTGAGCATGAGC
>JABXHG010000464.1 GCA_013393545.1 Alteromonadaceae bacterium
GGTCGCGGAAGCAGTGGATATAAAGCCGTACAAACAGACACGCTGGCGTAAAGAATACCGTGAAGGAAAGATCGGCATGAAACGGGACAAGAAAGCGGCAGCAGAGGCCAAGAAGAAGATCCAGGAACAAGATGAGGTTGCCCGTCTGAAACGCCGGATATCGGAGCTTCAGGAGGAAAACGACATCCTAAAAAAGTTTAAACGTTTTCAGGCCGAGGAACGACGGAAGCGTTCCCGTTCATCTGGAAACACCGACGAGAATACGGCGTAAAAGCGCTGTGCAGACACCTGAAGGTGTCGCGGTCTGGATACTATGCCTGGGCCAGCCGGAAACTCAGTAAGAGAGCCACAGACAAGGCGGGCTTGTTGCTGAAGATCAGGAAGATCTACGACAACAGCAAAGGCCGTTACGGGAGTCCTCGGGTTTACCAGGCGTTGCGTCGAGAAGGCATGGCGGTTGGTGAAAATCGGGTGGCGAAGATTATGCGGGAGTGGGGCTTGAAGGCCCGTTCTGCTCGTATGTACCGCCGATTGAGGAAGCTCAGGGATGATTTGAGAGCCCTGCCAAATTATCGCCTTGAAGCGGCGAAGCCGACTGCGCAAAACCAGCAGTGGAGCAGTGACGTCAAGTACATCAAGCTTGGCAAGAAGTACGTGTTCCTGGCGGTAGTGTTGGACCTGTACTCACGCCGCATCATCAGTTGGCGTTTGGGAGAGAGTCTGAGCGCAAACTTTGCCAAAGCGACCTTGCGTGAGGCCTTCAAAAGCCGTAAGCCCGATTCTGGGCTGTTGCTCCACACGGATCGCGGCATCGAATACCGAGCTCATAAGACACAAGCGCTGCTGAGGCAGTACCAAGTACAGCACAGCATGAATCGGCCTGGCCAGTGTACCGACAATGCCGAGGTCGAGTCGTTCTTCAAGACCCTCAAGGGAGATTTGCTGCACGCCACCAGTTTCGTGGCGATGCGCCAATTACGGAAACATATAAAAGCCTATATTGAGGGCTTTTATAATACTCAACGGCTGCACAGTGGCCTTGGTTACCGGACTCCGCTAGAGTTCGAAGGAATCAACTGATGGGGCGTGTCCATTTTATTGGGGGAGGTCCACCGCTTTTCCGGCGCGTTGCGCCTCCAAAACAGCCGCAAATGCGGGCGTTAGGCTTCAGAACAAAGGCCAGATCTTGCCATGGCAGAGTTGATAGAATTTGAAACCGACCGGCTGCGTCTGCGGCAATGGTAAGAAAGCGATTTCGAGTCGTTCGCGGCTCTTAATGCCGACCCAAAGGTTATGGAGTATTTCCTCGACCCCCTGAGCTGCCAGGCAAGTAACGAAATGGCAGAGAAAATTCGTTCACTTATCATGGAACGCGGTTGGGGGTTCTGGGCGCTCGAGGTGAAAGGTGCCGAGTCTTTTGTTGGTTTTTGTGGGCTACACATACCCTCAGCACCATTGCCTTTTTCTCCGTGCGTAGAGATTGGCTGGCGATTATCGTCAGCCCACTGGGGAAAAGGCTATGCATCAGAGGCAGCTCGTGGGGCGCTGAGTATTGCATTCGAACAGCTAGATTTTTCTGAGATTGTCTCCTTCACTACAGTTGGTAATCATCGCTCGCGTCGAGTCATGGAGCGAATAGGTATGAAGTACAGCGGTGAGTTTGAGCATCCCAGTTTGCCGGAAGATAGCCTGTTGCGGCAAACTGGGATGCTCAAACTCAC
>JABXHG010000465.1 GCA_013393545.1 Alteromonadaceae bacterium
CCGTTTGGCATGAGCCACAACGCAGAAAGGGGCGGCGGATGGCCGGTCGCATTCCAGAGCCTGCAGGAAGTGCTGTTCCGCCAGGGCGGGGCGCTCGGTTTTCAGGGCCCAGTAGCCCAGGTTGGCGTACTGCTGCGCCTGCCCCGGCTGTGCATTCAGGCTGGCGGTGAACAGGGCGTGCGCTTTCTCAAGCTGCCCCTCATCCATCTCAACACGGCCCTGCAGCCCCAGTGCTGCGGCGTTGCCGGGCTCAAGTGCCACCACTTCAATCAGGTATCCGCGGCATTCCTGCCGGGCCTTCAGGCGTTGGATGTGGCCCAGCCCGCTGCTGTTGGATTCGCCATACGCAAGGTTGGCTTGTAGAAGCAGGCGTGCTGCCTGTGCCTGTTGGGCATGGGATTCCTGAATGTGATGTCTGGCTTGCATGGGATACCTCATCTACCTGCCGCTAAATTCAAAAATTGCGGCAAAGGCCTGCAGTTTTTGGTGGTTTGCTGTGGTTTGTATGAGGTGCTGCGAAAGGTGTGCCAGTTTTGTCGTGAGCTCGCTTCTTATTGCTCAATATGCTCGGAGCTTGGCTCAGTATTGAGAGTGGGTGCGTGGTAGGTTACCTGCTAATTTGTACATACGGATGTAAGTACAGGCGCGTGTAAAGTGTTTCGAGTGCCAGGTTACAAGGCCGTGATATCAGTGCCTTTGGCGGCTCGCATGAGTTAGGGGTGAATAAAACTTAGTCCTTTTTAGTGAGCTCACTGGCTCTGAGTGAGAGGTATTCGGCAATGTCCTCGCCAACCAACTGTTCCTGGTGATCGGTTAGAAGAATTTTTCTTGTTGCCATGCTAAGGCCTCCGGATTACTGATTGGCATATAATGCCAATCGTGTGAGTGCATGCCAAAGAGCGTTTACTATTCAAATCAGCAGTTGAAAGAAATAGGAGTTATCATTTATGATGACCTCTGCTATGGAAGGACTGTTGTATGAAATGGACGATTCAGTTTTACGCTGGCGTGGAGAGAGATATTCTTTCAATGCCACCGAAGATACAGGCGCGAATGATCAGACTCTTGGAAATGATAGAAATACACGGTGCCAATCTCGGGGAGCCGCATACGAAACCATTAGGCGCTGGGCTATTCGAAATACGAGCTAAAGCTAAGGAGGGTATCGGGCGAGGGATTTTCTGCTATATGAATAATCAAGCGGTAACTGTTTTGCACGCCTTTGTTAAGAAGGATCAGAAAATTCCGAAAAAGGAATTGAAGGTGGCGCTGGACAGGTTGCGGGAGGTTAAAAAATCATGAGTTTGGAAGCACTAAAACAGAAAGCATTGCAGAACGAGACGGTCCGTACTGAATATGAAAAGCTGGCGGACGAGTTTGACCTGATGAATCAATTAATCACCATGCGAACCAATGCAGGCTTAACTCAGGAAGATCTGGCGAAGCGAATCGGAACGGCAAAAGGCAATATTTCCAGGCTCGAGCGCGGAAAAGGAAACCCTAGCTGGGCGACACTGAAAAAGTATGCCAATGCCTGCGGTT
Source organism: Alteromonadaceae bacterium (assembly GCA_013393545.1). Next base: position 1,543 of record JABXHG010000465.1, read on the forward strand.
ATCAAGTGAAGCTGCAAGCGGTTTCCAGCAGCATGATCTCACCAAGTGCAGTGAACGAATAATTCCATACCGATAAAGCGCAAAAAGCCCGACTCGGACATCCGAATCGGGCTTTTTCGTGCCGGGCTATTAGCCCTGCAGCAACTGCAACACCTGCTGCGGCCGT
>JABXHG010000466.1 GCA_013393545.1 Alteromonadaceae bacterium
ACCATTTTCAGGATGAAAAAACGATTTTATTAGTTGTGAAAGCCACTAATTTAAAGGAAGAATTGACCGAGCTGCAAGCAGAACTAAATTTGAAAGGCAAAAGGATTGCAGTTGTTGCAACACACCGGGATAAGTATTTACCATCACAGTCTGAACAAAATCGGATAAAGGAGTTAGTGCAGGTTCCCGTTGTCTGGGTAAATACAAGAAAAATGGATGAGCAGGATCAGGAAGCGGTGATTGCGGGCATAAAGCAGGCGCAAGTTTGGGGAGCTTCTAAAAGCATTCTAAGCTTTCTTCCCGATGCGGGTGCTACGGCTAATCAATTAATTCCGGTATTTCGTATGCCGATTGCTGGACCAATCCTGGCTTGCTTCTTTATTTTAGGAATGTTTGCTGTCCCTGTCATGGGTGCTTATTTATTTGTCAGTTGGTTGGAGCCGATAGCTGATCAATATGTTCTTGATCCGATTGCAGGCTGGATCAATCAGGCGCCTTCTTTTTTGGCGGAGGTATTAACAGGTGATTACGGCTTGATTACGCTAGGTTCTTATTCCTTTCTGTGGGCTTTTCCTGTTGTGCTGCTGATCAGTGTGATGACAAGCCTTACTGAGGAGACAGGTATACAGGAGCATGTTACACGTGCACTGGATCCATGGCTTCGTAAAATTGGTTTGACGGGAAGGGACCTGCTTCCGGTTATCACGGGGTTCGGATGTAATGTTGTGGCGGTTTTCCAAAGCCGAGGCTGCAGCAGCTGCACCCGCACGAACTGTGTTTCACTGATTGCATTTGGCTCGGCATGCAGTTATCAAATCGGAGCAACACTGTCTATCTTTAGTGCAGCACATGCCCCGCTGTTATTTATTCCATATCTATTTATCTTATTTATCGTTGGAGCAATCCACACAAGAATTTGGAATCGGAATGAGGCAGATAATCTAACACGTATTGCTCCGCTTCCTTATATTCAAAAAATAAACTGGCAGGCATTTGCATGGAAGGTTGCCAGTTCGATTAAACAATTTTTACTGCAGGCAATGCCGATATTTTTAATAATATGTCTGGCGGCATCTGTGCTCCAGGCTATGAATATATTATCTCTACTCCATTGGCTTGCGATGCCGATAATCTATTTATTTTCCTTACCTGTAGATGCGGCGCCGGGGCTGATATTTAATGCCCGTTCGTATTGTGACTGATTCTTCTGCTGGACTGCCTCAAGAAATCGTTAATGAACTTGATATCACGGTGTGTCAATTGCACGTGATGGACAACGAAGATTCAGATACAACCACCTCAGCGCTTTCTGCACTGGAAATCGCTGCTGAGTATGGCAGGCAGATGGAACGCGGCGGAGATGAAGGCCTCGTTGGGTTGCACTTGGCTAAGGAACTGTCTTCGACGTGGTCTGCGGCAGTCACGGCATCCGCAGTCTTCCCTGACGATAAAGTTCGGGTGATTGACTCGGGCACCGCCGGCATGGTGCTGGGCGCTGCAGCAATGGCCGCGGCGAAGCTCGCCAAAGACGGCGCTGACGTTGATGAATGCTACGAAGCAGCGCTCAACACGGTAGAGCGTGGCAAGACGTGGGTGTATTTGAGCTCAACGGAGGAGATCCGACGCTCGGGCCGAATGTCTACAACCACTGCGATGATTTCGACGGCGCTGTTGGCTACCAAGCCGAGCATGGCCCTGACTGATGGCCGCTTGGGATTGGGCGGCCGTACCGTTCACCAAACTAGGGGCCGTTTCTCGTAGGGGGCTCTGGTGGCATCGGAAGCCGGCGGGAAACCCGTGTTTATTGGCACTCAGCCATATGCGG
>JABXHG010000467.1 GCA_013393545.1 Alteromonadaceae bacterium
TTTTTGGGGAATACCAGGGCGCTTTGGTGGTATTCGGGGATAACCCGAAAGAAGCCGTAGATGCCGGGAGCAATATGGTCACAGGATTTTCAGGTTCCGGTGACTCTAATTTTCGACGTTCGACTCTCTCCGCGCTCTATACCTATCAGTCCATGTTTCCGGGCTCCGAGGTCAGGCCGTTCTCTGAGCCTAAGACGACGCGAAATTTCGCGTGTGGCTTCTCCCTGCACGCGTATCCCAGCGGGAAGAAAGAGGGAAATCCACTCGGAGACGGTAGGGCAGTTCTACCGCTGTCATCGGATGATGGCGGTGTGTTCTTCTTTAACCTACATGACACGCCCGTAGGCCGGGATAACCGTGGAGACTCCGAACCCGGCCATATGCTGACGCTTGGGATGACTGGTGCAGGGAAAACGACGCTGGAAGCGGTAGTGATTAGTTACCTAAGTCGTTTTGATCCTGCGATCTTCGGTATCGACTATAACGAATCGATGCATAACACCTTTAGGGGCCCTCTGGGGGGGCAGTATTTTCGCATCGTCGAGGGCGAAGATACCGGCATCAACCCTTTCCAGTGGCAGGACAGCGCCCCGCTACGTGACTTCTTGTATCAACTCGTTGAGACACTGGCAGGACCGGAAACGACAGCCGAAGAAAAGCAGCAAGTGAAGCTAGGGGTCGATACCGTCATGTCTTTCCCGACGGTGGAAGATCGCCGGTTGAGTCACGTTGTAGCCAACATCCCACAAGGGGGCGGTAATTCCTTGCGCACCCGCCTAAGTGAGTGGGTCCACCTGGCTAACGGTCGCCACGCCTGGGCGTTGGATAGCAAGATAAATAGATTCGATCCTAGCTCGATGTTCCGTGTTGCTTTTGATGCAACGAAACTTCTAACCAGCGGTAACCCAGTAACTGAACCGTTATTAGCGACGCTGTTTCAAATGAAGTCGATGATGCAGCAAGCTCGACGCGGGAAAACACTTATTACCATGGTTGCTGAGTTCTGGGCACCGGCTAACTATCCGACGACCGCTGAGGAAATTAAGAAGATTCTCAACGCGGGCCGACTGCGTGGCGAAATTTGTATGTTGTCATCCCAGACACCGCAAGCTGCGCTTAGTTGCCTAATTGCTGACTCGGTTATCCAGCAAACGCCGACAAAAATACTGCTGCCTAACCATGCGGCCGATTATGAGTCTTATGAAAGGCTCGGGATTACCAGAAAAGATTTTGAAACCATAATTTCTTTGCCTAAAGAATCTCGAAAATTTATAATTAAGCAAGGCGTTAAGTCGTCACTTGCCAGTATGGACCTGGCAGGATTTGATGAATATATGCCTATAATTTCATCGTCTGAAAAGTCAATCGCTGAGATTGATTCTCTTATCGAAGAACTGGGCACGGACGATCCGGGTGTGTGGCTTCCTAAGTATCGTAAGTTGATGCGTGAACGTAAAAGAAAGGAGAGTGCGGCATGAAACGCTTGCTAGTCGGATTAATGGTGGCAGTGCTTTCCAATAGCACTTACGCACAAATACCGGTGACGGATGCGGCAGGGCTCGCGCAGGCTGTTCAGCAAGTGGCTAAAGCCCAAAAAATGATTGAAGAAGCTAAGCGTCGTTATGAACAGGTTCAAGATAACTTCAAGGAGAACATGGACGCTATCGAGGGTAATGATTGGTCGTATATAGCAGGGCAAATGAAGAACGACTATGACTTCATTCCTAGGGAAAACTGGGAGGATATTGAAGACATGGACGTTACCGCCATGCGCGACCGTTATGGTCTGCGTTCCGATGACCCGGAAATGCAAGAGGTCTATGAC
>JABXHG010000468.1 GCA_013393545.1 Alteromonadaceae bacterium
TGGAAAATTTCAATCGTTCATTCGTTAGTGACGGATTTACCCCGATTCACCTTTCTGGGGATGCTCCGGATCCGTTTGACAGGATTGAATCCAAAACACCTGATGTTGGTGAGTCAACTATTGATACGAAGAGCCCATTAGTATCTGTGGTTTTCACGACGTTTCGTCCAACTAGGTATGAGTTAATGACGTCCGTTCGTTCGATATTGAATCAGACCGTTACAAACATCGAGGTTCTGATTGTGGATGATGCGTCAGGTCCAGAATTTACAGGATTGCTAGATGAGATTGAGAAGCTCGACTCAAGGGTCGAGGTTATCCGGCTGAACAAAAATGGCGGTACTTACGTCGCGAGAAATATTGGATTCGAGCGAGCTAATGGCAAGTACGTTACGGGACAGGACGATGATGACTGGTCTCACCCACAAAGACTTGAAACTCAAGTGCGCCATCTCAAAGAGCATAGGGACTCGGTAGGGTGTCGAATTTCCGCCGTTTTTTGTCTACCGAATTTATCCCGAACTAGATTGGGATACAGGCCTGCGAATTCTAATGCGTCTTCGTTAATGGTGCCTAAGGAGGTAATGCATGAATCTGGCGGCTTTCTTCCGATCCGGAAGGCTGCAGATACTGAGTTAGCACGACGGATTGAGCGGATATTTGAGAAGAAGATAGATGATCTCAGTTACCGGCTATCGATTGTGAGAGTAGAGCCTGACAGCCTATCGCGTTCGGAATTTGGGGCAGGCTGGAGCCATCCTGCAAGAAACCAGTTCAAGTCTTCGTATTCGTATTGGCAAAAAACAGCAACTGCGCATGAGTAACGCTTGAAAGGCCGCTACCCGAAAGTTTCAATCCCGCGGCGATTTCAGCTTACTGCACCGGAAAAAAGATACTACGACGTAGTTCTGGCTGGAGACTGGAGGAAATATGGCGGTCCTCAAAAGTCAATGATTGAGGAGATAAAGGCGCTAGTGAATCGTGGATTGAGCGTAGCAGTACTGCATCTGGAGGCCGCAAGATTCATGACAAAAACTGTCGATCCTCTCAATGATCATATCCAAGGGTTGATTAACGATGGTGTGGTCGATGAAGTACTTTACGATGACACGGTTGCCATAAAGCTATTGCTTCTTAGATATCCCCCAATCCTGCAGTTTGCTCCCCACAAGCCCTCGAGCTTAAGAGTAGCGAGAATGTTGATAACTGCGAATCAGGCACCCTCAGAACTTGACGGCTCCGATATACGGTACATCGTCGGAGACTGCCACAAGAATGCTGAATTTATGTTTGGGGCAGAGGTATCTTGGGTTCCACAAGGACCACAAGTTCGAGAAGCAATTGAGCCCTATTTGGATGACGCGCAGTTGATGCCGTTTGATTTCCCGGGAATTCTAGACCCCACCGTATGGAAATCTGATATCCCCCGAAAACCAGTCAGCAAAATCCCTGTGATAGGTAGACACTCAAGGGACGACAAGATGAAATGGCCCGAGCACAAGCAGACGCTGCAAGAGGTGTATCCATTTACAGGCGGACTCAAAGTTCGAATAATGGGCGGGGGAAAGACTCCGCTTAATGTGATTGGAGCGGAAAGCGTGCCGGTCAACTGGGAAATATTAGCTCGCGACAGTGAGCCTGTACAGGAGTTTCTAAAGTCGTTGGACTTTTTCGTCTTCTATCAGCACACTGATGCTGTTGAAGCATTTGGAAGATCAATTCTGGAAGCGATTGCAGCTAATCTTGTGGTGATACTGCCTCCTCACTATGAGCCAGTCTTTGGGCGAGCCGCAGTTTACGCTTTTCCGGA
>JABXHG010000047.1 GCA_013393545.1 Alteromonadaceae bacterium
CCAGGCATCAAGCCCGAAAAGACTCAACCAACTGACGGTACCGGGTAAAAACAATGTGAAGGGCATCTTCCAGAATTGCCGGAAGCATAATAGACGAAGGCTAGGAACAAATCAACGGCACATCAAAACCCGCTGAAAGCAAATACGGAATAAGACACAAATGATCAATATGCACATGGGTAACCAATAAGGCATGAATAGGAGAAAGGGGAAAATCAATGGACAGATCATCGGCCGAGGAACGGCCATTGGCATCCTGGCCCTGGAACAGGCCGCAGTCAATTAACACTGCGGCTTCAGAGTGGTGCTCAGCCGAAGACAGAGACAGTTCGTGGCAGGAGCCGGTGACGCCTTTTACAGCACCATGGTGTTTGATTTTGATCATGCAACAGTCCTTGTTGACATAAAATACAAAAATAAAAGGTATGCAGCTCAGGGTGCAGACTTATTGCGGCTTATTCAACGCGCTTTCTGCTCCTTCAATGCTTCCCTTACTGTTGAGCTGAACTCGGCGATAAATACCGCCGATTGCAAACAGAATAAAGAACCCGACAAACACCCATAAGCCCGGCAATACTAAATGTTTCAGTACGTAACTTCCATTACCGAATACTCAATTTCCGCTTTTCCCAAATCAAATCCACAATTCCATTACTAGGCTCATACCCCTGCACCGTACTCAGCAACATCTCCCGCACCTCTTCATAGGCATCGTCTTTCAATGCCGCGCGCATGGCGATGAGGGTTTTGCGCAGTTCCGGCCAGGGCACAAAGGCTTCGTCGGCCCGATGAATCTTTGAGTGATTGGTCGCTTGCGGGTTGTCACCAATCAGCAGTTCTTCAAACAGTTTTTCACCAGGGCGCAGGCCGGTGAAGCTGATGGAAATATCGCCGTTGGGCGTCATCTCATCACACACCGTCAGGCCCGAAAGCATAATCATTTTGCGGGCCAGCTCAACAATGCGCACCGGCTCGCCCATATCCAGCACAAACACATCCCCGCCCTGACCCATGGAGCCTGCCTGTATCACCAGCTGGGCGGCCTCTGGAATGGTCATAAAATAACGGGTAATGTCCTTGTGCGTCACGGTAACCGGACCGCCGCGACGAATCTGCTCGCGGAACAAAGGGATCACCGAGCCGGAAGACCCCAGCACATTACCAAAGCGCACCATGGTGAAACGGGTGCGGTTTACCCGGCTGATGCCTTCGGTATCGCCAATCAGTTCCGGGGCCTGCTCAGCGCTCAGAGCCTGCAACACCATTTCTGCCAGGCGCTTGGTGGCGCCCATCACATTGGTGGGGCGCACCGCTTTATCGGTGGAGATCAACACACAGTTGGGCACATTACACACAATAGCCGCCTGGGCCACGTTTTTGGTGCCGAACACATTATTAAGAATACCCTCGGCAACATTGTGCTCCACCATAGGCACATGCTTATAGGCGGCCGCGTGATAAACCGTATCCACCCCCCAGGCCGTCATTATATCCCGCAGGCGCGAGCCATTCCGGATAGAGCCCAGTATCGGTACCAGATGCACATCAAGATTTTGTGAGCGTACCCAGCCTTCCAGTTCCTTGTGTATGGAGTAAAGGCCATACTCGTTGTGCTCGTACAGAATCAGTGTGGTGGGGCCATTATTCACAATCTGGCGGCACAGCTCACTGCCGATAGAGCCGCCGGCACCGGTAACCATAACGACCTGCTGATCAATGCAGCGGCCCAGCAGCGCTTCTTCCGGGGGCACTGGGTCCCGCCCCAGAAGGTCCGCTACATCCACCTCCTGCATGTCATCCACTTTCACCTTGCCACTGGCAATGTCCATCAGCCCGGGCATGGTGCGCACATACACAGGAAAGCGAGCCAGATTGTGGAGGATTTTCTGGCGCTCGGCGCGGCTGGCAGAGGGAATGGCAAGAAACACTTCTTTAGCGCCGGTTTTATCCAGCATCCGCGGAATGTTTCGGGAAGAATACACCCGCAGCCCGGCAATGCTGCGCCCGATCAGGCCCGGATCATCATCAATAAATGCCACAGGCCGGTACAAACGCCCCACCCACAAAGACGCCAGCAACTGGTTACCGGAGGCCCCGGCGCCATAAATCGCCACCGGCATACCGGCTTCCTGCTCAGTGTTTTGCAAAGCGGCCCCACTGCCATTGGCCAGCAGCCAGTCACCAACAAAGTACTCACGGGCAGCCAGGCGTAAGCCACCAATTAGCAGCAAACTCAGCCACCAGTAACTGACCAGAGACGAGCGGGGGATCAGTAATTCTAAGCCGGCTGCGCGGGAAAAAAACACAAACAGACACAATGTACCAAAGCCCAGGGTGACCGCTTTAAAAATCGTCAGCAGCGCCTGTCCACCAAAATGGCGCATCACAGCCCGATACATGCCAGTTACCACATAAAATGGCAGAGCAGTCATCGGCGCCAGAACAAACAACCACAGTTCGTTGCCCTCTGGCCATACCCAGCCTTCACCACCCAGGCGCAGATACAAAGATAAATACAAAGCCAGCCAGAGTAACACCACGTCTGCCACAATCTGCAACAAACGCTTCTGGGCGTAGCTTAAGTCAATTAAGCGCTCTTTCAGCATGAAACATGTCCTGATAACTGCGGAACACTAATGGCAGTCAATCGCTGGTCCTGGTGCACAAACCTCAGGCTCCGGCAACCAGCCCCTCTTTCTTCGGAAGCAATGCCGCCGCCTCTTTATCCATCACAATGGTGGCGTTGCGGTGCATTTTTAAAACAGACGCCGGCAAGTCTTCACTCACCTCACCGTGATACAACTCCGCCATAATCTCCGCTTTCTTGGGGCCTGTGGCCACCAGAATCACTTCTTTGGCGTCCAGAATCTCCTGAATACCCATGGTAATGGCGTGTGTGGGTACTTCCCGCTGGTCGGTGAAAAAACGACCGTTATCAATACGGGTCTGCTCGGTAAGCTCGATCACATGGGTGCGGCTGTCAAACGGAGTCTTGGGCTCGTTAAAACCAATATGACCGTTGGTGCCAAGCCCCAGCAGCTGCAAGTCCATGCCACCTATGGCCTGAATCGCCTCGGAATACGCCTGGCAGGCGCGTTCGGCATTGGCTGCGGTACCATCGGGCAAGTGCACCCGTTCCCCGGGTATGCGCAACTGATTGAACAAATGCTGGTACATGTAAAAGCAATAACTCTGGGCATGCTCCGGCCCCCGGCCAATGCACTCATCCAGATTGAACGTCGTCAGCCGGGCCACATCCACCGGGTCCCACTCCAGCTAC
>JABXHG010000469.1 GCA_013393545.1 Alteromonadaceae bacterium
GTGGATTTACCGGCCATTGATACCGTGATGTTGCTGCGCCCAACAGAATCGAAAATCCTATTCTTGCAGCAGCTTGGCCGGGGCCTCCGTAAAGCAGAAGGCAAAGATAGGTTGGTGGTTTTAGACTTCATCGGTAACCACCACGGCTTTCTGCACAAGCCGCAGGCGCTCATGGGCGCCGACATGAACCATAAGCAACTGGCTCAGTATGCTCGTAAGGCAGAAAATCAAAAACTGGACTTGCCAGATGGCTGTTTCATCAATTACGACCTGCAACTGATCGATTTTTTGAAGTCTTTGGATGGGGAAGGCACCGAGAAAGACTATCGCCTGCTGCGGGATACCCTTGGTCGTCGCCCAACGCTCACGGAGTTCTATCGCTTTGGCGCCAACCTCACTCAACTGCGCAAACAGTTTGGCCACTGGTTTGCGCTAGTGGCGCAAATGGGGGACTTGGATGAGACGGAATCCAAGCTGGTAGAGCAGCAAACTGCGTTTCTTACTGAGCTTGAGAAAATCGCCATGACCAAGTCGTTCAAAATGGTTCTGCTTGAAGCCTTTCAAGAACTGGATGGCTGGCGGAGCCCGCCTGAACTGGCCGCTTTAGCTAACCAGTCGTTGAAGGTCTTGCAACGCCGACGCTCTTTGCTAGGGGAGCTGCCGGAAGAGATGCGGGGGAACCCTGAGCCAAGAGCTTGGCAGGCGTATTGGCGAAAGAACCCAGTCAAGGCTTGGATTGGTGAAAACACCAAGAAAGCAGGCTTTTTCGAAATTGCTGAGGGGCACTTTACTGCAGGTATTACGCTAACAAGTGACCATATAGATAGCTTCACTGCTTTGGTTCAGGAGTTGGTGGATTATCGGTTGGCCAGTTATGAGGCTCGCGGTAATGTAGAGCTGGTTGATCAAAATGTATCTGTATTTCCGGCTAGTGAGGCACCAGGTACCGAGTTGCCATTTTTTCCTACATTGAAAATTGCCTGCGGACACTTCCGAAACAGTTCTGCGGAGGCCGAAGAATACCGCCATCTTGGCGAAGGTTATGGGCGACTGAACCCCAGCCGGCACTTTATCGCGCAAGCATCGGGCGACTCGATGAATGGTGGTAAAAACCCTATCCATAGCGGCGACTATTTGCTGCTGGAACAGATCAATCCAGACCAAGCCGGCAGCATTACTGGCAAGACCTTGGCCATTGAACGCATGGATGAAAGCGGCGACACCCAATATCTACTTCGTGTGGTGGATAAAACAAGCCAAGGCCAATACGTTCTTAAGGCTAAGAATCCGAGTTATGAAGATATTTTGGTGACAGATGAACTTAGCGAGCAGTTTCGAACCTTTGCGAGGCTTGAGACAGTGATCGATCCGCTAGAGTTGGCTGTGGGACAAAACTTTATGCGGGAAGATATTCCGGGGCTATTTGGAGCTGAATTTAATCCTGGAAATTGGCAGAGCGGGCATGTGTTTTTGGCTGATGCTAACGCGCATGTGCTCCTGGTGACGCTTAATAAACAAGGCAAGGAAGAGAGCCATCGTTACGTTGATCATTGGCTTGATGAAAAGCGCTTCCACTGGCAAAGCCAAAGGAGCACAACACCTGAGAGTAAGCGTGGTAGCGAGTTAATTCACCACGCTGAGCTAGGATTGACGATCCATTTATTTGTTAGGGAAAACAAGCTCCTAAACAAAAAAGCAGCACCGTTTACCTATTACGGAAAAATGGATTATCAAAGCCATGAAGGTAGTCGCCCAATGAGCGTTATTTTGAAGAAGGCGTAAAGGCTCCC
>JABXHG010000470.1 GCA_013393545.1 Alteromonadaceae bacterium
CAGGAGGAAGCTCGAACAAAGTGACCGTAAGGCCAAAACCTAGCATAACGGAATTACGGAGCTGGGCCAAACGAGAAGATTTAGCCAAAGCGTTTGAAATAATAGCTCTAACATTTGGGCAAACAGAAGCTTTCACAGTAATAGGGAACTTGAGCCAAGAACTTTCCCATCCTGAATCGAGTATGGTTTTAAACGACTGGGCTGACAACCCTATCGTTACCATGCTATCTAAAGTTCACACTACCTATCAAAGCTCCACACACGTTAGTAACCATTACCCTCCTCTCTCACATAGCGGAAACACCACCCAAACGGCCAGCATGCTCAGGCAACTTGGAGCCGACATCGCTAAAAGACATTTTTTGCTTTACCTGATCACAAATCCCCTATCGGGTGGGTGCTCAGAACACGCATATCTACTCCGAAGAAAACTACGGCTTTGGTTAATCATCCAGGCCCTGATCCGAACGGTGCATCACCAATGTCCTCACGACGCCAACATACAAAAAGTTGCGGGGTACATCACCAAAGACATTCATGACGCAAACTGGGAGGTAGTCGACGCCCTGCTGGATCGCACTGAACAGTTATTGCCTCGATCTTCTTCTCCTTATCAGTATTTTTCGTTTGCTTTGGAGCAAGCAGCCCTTGAAGTAAAACAACGTGATTTCGGACTCGGCCCAACACGATTCCTAAATGCCACTATTGATATTACGAGAGGGCACTGCTCCCCAATAAAACCTGAATCAGACACAACTGCCGAGTTGACAAGCTTTAGCCAGCTACGCACTCAACAGAGACCCCCTCCGCTTCTACAAAGCAATAACACAATATACGAGGAAATCGAGCTCCCCCCTGAAAACTCAGTATTCGATGACGATGGCCAAGAAGCAATCGTTCATGACGTTGACCCAGCGGCGACTCCTGCACACCAGAGGCTCACCGGTCAGAGTATTCTCATCCAGAACACTGAACTATCTCACTACTTGCCTTGGAGCTGGGACAGAGCGCTTCCCCCGGAACTAAATGCTCTTGAGAGCTGGATCCAAAGAGGCCTTGCAGGACCAGAAGAAGAACAACAGTTTGGGGCTGCTAATGTTTGGTTAGCCACGCACTTATCTCGTTCGCTCGCGTTCCTGATGGAGGTCACAATCAGTGACTCACCAAGCCTCGAATGGACGCTCTCAACAGACTTTAGCTTTATCCACAGACAACCTCCCAGACGCCACAACGCCTGGCTTCCCAAGAGCACAGCAGAGCAGACGTCTGTTGCCCCTTTTGTAGATTCTCTATCGGTAAAGCTGCCATTCCCTATTCAAACCGCCCTGCGCTCAGCTTTTATAAAAGCTGACGAACAGGCTTCGGCTTTACACGAACTCTGGCACGTTATTATTCCGGAAAAGCCAGAAAGCTGGTTCAGTGAGCAGGCCCGCAAACACTTTCCTCGCCTTTCAAGTGGTAAGCTTGCGAACGTCCAGTCACAAAAGACGTTCGAATTGACCGCAGACCACTCACTGGCTCGTCTAATTTCAGCGCACCCACGCACCGCACTCCCGGCTGCCTGCGGCTATTCAAACTGGGATATTGAACAAGTTGAGTCAGGATTCGGCCTATCACTCACTACACAAACGAACGAGCGCCAGCAACATGCCGGCTTACTGGGCAGTTTGCTCGCTCCTCTGGAGTCGATGCTAGTAGAGCAAATCAGACACGTTACCGAAGCACTCAACGCCAGCCCAATTGAAGACACCATCGATTACCACAACACGCTCACCCATT
>JABXHG010000471.1 GCA_013393545.1 Alteromonadaceae bacterium
GGGAGAGGTGGGAGGAGGTATAAAAGAAAGAGTAAGGGAGGGAGAAGGTGAAAGTAAGGGAGTAGGAGGTGAAGGAAAGTGAGAGGGAGAAAAGAAAGGAAATAAAAAAAGAGAATAAAAAGGGGAAGAAGTTCGAGGAAGATGGAAGCAGGAAGCGAATTACGTGGCTAATTAGTGGCCAATACAAGGTCGCCGCTGTGCTTCGGCGTTCAGCAGTCACGAGTAGAAATACGGAAGGAGATTTGAATGCCAGAGAAATTTGTAAACGTGGACGGCAGATCACTCTGGAGTGAGTCGGTTGGCTTGGATCAAGCAGGCACCATCCTTTTGGTTGCTGGTGCCAACGCGCCAGCTTTAATGTGGCCGGAAGAGTTTGTAGAGCTGCTAATTTCCAAGGGTTATCGCGTGATTCGATATGATCATCGGGATACCGGGCGCTCTACCTTCATGGGTTTTGATGAGGCTCCTTATACCGTCGAGGATCTAGCAGCAGATGCAGTGGCCGTCCTTGATGAGTGGGGCGTGCATAAAGCCCATGTTGTGGGCTTATCGATAGGTGCGACTTTGGGCCAAGTGTTGGCACTCGAACATCCTGAACGGCTTTACAGTCTCACACTTATGTGTGGAGCTGCGTTGGATGTAGACTTTGTTGGTAATATTGCTCGCGCCTTTTCAGGTGAGAGTTCTCCAGATGACTTGCCACTACCAAACAGGGAAGTGTTAGAAGCGCTTTCGCAACGTGCCACGCCATCCAACACTATGGAAGAAGAGCTTGATCGCCGCGTCAAAGAATGGAGCTTGTTATCAGGTAATAAGCTTGAGTTTAACGAGTCAGATTTCCGACTGCGCGAACAGAGGAGCATAGAGCACGCAGGAACCTGGGAGCAGCCCGGAAATCATGCAATGGCAACGCCGGTATCGCTTTCGCGGGGGGAAGAGTTAAAAAGAGTGCAAGTTCCGACCCTGGTGGTTCAGGGTTCTGAGGATCCGCTTAACCCGCCACCCCACGGCAAGCACCTTGCAGATTTTCTGCCAAATGGCCGGTTGGTAGAAATTGACGGACTTGGCCATTGTCTACCAAAAGCGCTCCTGTCTCGGCTAGCGGTTGAAATCAGCAACCATGCTGAACAAAGTCATGCAGGCGACGCTCGTACCTCGCGCGCCTGATGACGGCGTTATGCGTGGATGGAACCATGAAACATTTTCTAATCGTCGCAGTAGCTTTGCTATACGGATGTTCGGAAGCTAATGACAATGCCAGAAAACTAGATCTTTCTTCCGTCAACGGTCTGGTTGATCTTCAAAAGGAAGTTGGTGGTAATTGGGAGAGAGTGTGCATATTTGGCCCGTACAGTACTAATTCTGTGGCAGCTGGTGTGCTTGGCTTCGAATGGGACCTAGAGTTGAAAAGCTCTGTATTTACCAGCGATGACATTTCGCTACTAGTTTTCACGGCGTCAGATAAAGTCGTGTCATTTTTCGAAGTATCTCGAGGTGATGCGGATTTTTCGGAACTGAGCAGGCAGTGTTTTCGCCCCTCTGACTCGAAATTTAGAATTCATCGGAGCCAGTCAGGCTGGCCGGAAGTAGAAAAAGCATAACCAATGCAGGCAAGGGACGCTCCTGACGTCGCGCCCCTGCTGCAAACGTTGAACTAGCCGCGCAAGCGCGGGGAACGCGCCTGAGAGTTTTGTAGATCATAGGTTACTGAGCAGGGTTTTCAAGGATGAAGACGGTACTGCAAGAAGTGATAGCCCGGGGATACCCGGCCCTGG
>JABXHG010000472.1 GCA_013393545.1 Alteromonadaceae bacterium
AGCGGCCACTGGCCGATGGTCTTTGCCTTCGATGAGACCGTCACGCTCCTTGAAGAAGAAATCCGCCGTTACAGTCGTAATGCTTAGAAAGGTTTCACCAAAACAGAAGCATCTGACCAGCAATTAAGACCCATATGTTTATTTCGGCCGAGAATTTCGACATGTTCGCTGGATATGTTGATGGAGCGTACATATAAAGAGAGTCGCCTTCGTGCGCTTCAGAGTTTGTGGGTGCGTGGGGTGAAGGATCGGTAGTGAAGCGTAAGCAGAGTTACTGACTTAGAATTTCGATGGTTATGATGGGTAAACGACTTGAAGACACTTTTCGGGATTTGAAAAACAGAATCCGATAATACAACAGGGATTGCACAGTGAAATGGGGGAGATGATGCGTCAGTTTGCATACTTGTCGTATTGGACCTGTATGTGCGGAGTGCTTGCGGTTGTAGCTAATCTATTGTTGCATCCCGATCGCTTTACTAATCCTTGGACGGTGTTGGCAACTGGTTTGGCGTTGGCTTGTTTTATTGCGGTTCCGTGTTTCCCATTGTCATCTTGGGTTGGCTATCTCTTCCTCTTTGTCATTCTATCGGTGCAACCGGAAACTAATGTTGCAGTAATTACCCTTATGGCACCGTTTCTTGCTGCCTTTGTTGCATATCGTGGGCATTTGGTAGCAGCTTTGTGCGGTAGCTTTCTGATCTTGGGTTCCGCTTCGATCAATCCTTTGGAGGGGATTTTCCTACCTTCAGACTGGCTCGCGGCCACAATATGGGCGGTTATTTTGGGCGCTGGAAACGCCACTGGTTATGCCTTTTATCGTGTTGTAGAAGCAAAGAATGGCGTTGTAAGTGGAGATCACGATTTGAGAGATTCTCTGGCAAGAGTTCTACATGATTCGGTTGCGACTCCGCTAACTTCGGTCGTTGTTCGTGCTGAGACGCTCAGCATCCGAAAAGGAATCGAGGAAGATGTTGTAACGGATATCAAGTTTTTGGCAGATCAAGCACGTGATTCTATGCGGAAAGTTCGTAGTTTTCTACAAGACCTCGAAAATGGAGTTGAAACTCCGTCCCCTGAGAACCAGCAAGTATTTCACGAACAACTTCGAATTTTCTATAGTTTCTTAAAAGAGCATGGATTTACCGTCCAATCACCTGTCGCTTCAACGGAACTCCAATTAGGAGCAGAACGTCTCCTCGTGTTGCGCGAAGTGTTGGTTGAGATTGCGACCAACATACTAAAATATGCGGAACCTGAATCGCAGGTGACTATTAGTATCAGCGAAGTTGATGGCTATGCGCTGATTAGCTTTGAAAACATCATTAGCTCTGAGGACATGGACTCCGATTTTAGTACCGGGTTGGGACTACAGATGATGTCGCAGTCGTTAAGAGGAATTGGGGGAGCGAGTTGTGTTGCGGCTAACGACACAGCCTGGAGGTTGACGGTAAAGCTTCCCTCGCAATGATTGTTATCCCCCCCTTTCGGGTGTTCACTTTCGTCTCATGTTTGTTCGAAGCCTGACTGTGTGTTTCATTTCAAAACTTTCTAGAGAATAATGAGAGTTCGGGGTATTTTGCGACTAGAAAGATTATTGCCATGAGGCGTATAAAAGTTACATCGATGATGACCATTTGGCCCGGCTGCCGGCGTTTCTCGACGCGGCCATCACGGCGTATGAAACCGGCGGCCGGCTAAACGACATCCCGCTGGCCACGCCCGCCGAGGCCCGGCGTTACCTGTTTGAGGTCAACC
>JABXHG010000473.1 GCA_013393545.1 Alteromonadaceae bacterium
TTGATCATAAAAGAGGGCTAGCTAGATCTCAGGCTTTCGCATTAGGATGTACACCACCATCTCCCTTCCCTCTCTCTAAAAGGAGAACCAATGTGACTGATCCCTACGAGTTTAAAATTCAGGCCTCTGGTTATGACGGCCACGAGCCAATTCGCGAGTGCCCAAACTGTGGCGAATCGAAGCCTCTTTCTGAGTTTGGCTATCGCAATATGGGGAATGGCAAAGTCCGCAACCAATCCTGGTGCAGAAGCTGCCGATAAGGCCTCGCGTACATTCACACAGCTAATTAAGAATCTCTCAATCCAGCCAAACCACGCCCCAAGGCATGAAAGCGCTGACATGCGGGTTGTCTGGTTTCTAACAAAATTGGCGCATCCAATTCTCGACTTCTATACTCGAGCACATGGCCCTGCATTCTCGCCCCCTTAACTACCCACAACCGAACGAAATAATTTCGGCCGCCGAAGCCCCTTCCTTCTTGGCGGAGCTCGGCATCGATGCCGTCGGAATACAAGCAGCTCTGCTCAGCTCGGTGGATGCTGCGAGTCTGCGTGATGATCCGTTTTGGGCGAATACAGCACGAGGTTTCGAGTTATGGTCAAATTTGGTCCATGGTGTACGTGAACTACTCCATAGCGACGGAGAGTGGACCGTCGAGAACCCGAAGAATCGCCCGGTCATGATTCGTGATGACGGGCGATACGAATTCGCAATCGCGGGTGGAGATTCCGGAACCGGAAGCTCTGATTTGAAGCCCGGTTTCGCCCGGAAACCAGGGAAGGCAACGGTTAGTTCAGTCAATCGCTTTTCTCATCTAGAGTCCGGCGTCCTGATCCCACTCCGAGATCTCAGTCCATCTACTGAAAACGCAATTCATCCGCATCACCCGTTCGGCACATGGATCCTTCTATATCGATGCACCAAAGAGGCAATTTATAGTGAAATTTCCGTTCCATCCCATATCTCCAGTGACGGAGAAATAGACAACTGGCGTTTGCGTGTTCTCCTGCCAACAATTACTGATCTTGGGGATAAAGTCTCGAACCCACTCCCAGATAATTTGGATGATGACTTTGACTTCTTCATTGCTTAACTCCACACTCGATGCAGCCAGCGTCGAGCAAGCACGGTGTCTGCGTGCCTTCTCCAAAACGAAACTTGCAAAGGAGATTTCAATTTCGTCTCGGACTTATACTCGATACCTCGATGAGGGCTTTCCGGACGATATCAAGGAATCTCTCAGCAACATTCTCTCGGTGCCTACTGAATTCCTCCGCTCCACTCACCCAGACACGCTCGAGCTATTGAATATCAATTTCCGTGCTGGCCGTAAGGCGCAAGCAGCACACAGAGAAGCTGCCGTTGCCAACGGCAATTTGTTGACTCAAGTCGATACTTATCTTCGGGAGAAATACACGATTCCATCTCTAGACTGGCTTGACCTATCCCACGAGACACCGAAGCTTGCTGCACAATTACTTCGTCAAGCTTGGGGTCTAGGCATAGGTCCAGCGCCGAATATGGTTCAGCTCTGCGAATCCCGAGGGATTTCCGTCTACGGTCTAACCAGCATTGCAAAATCCGTAGATGCGTTTTCTGCCTGGGTCGGGCCACGTCCCCTCATCTTCGTATCGCGGCAG
>JABXHG010000474.1 GCA_013393545.1 Alteromonadaceae bacterium
CCCAGAGACGTAGGCAACATAACACGATACCCATCGCTTTCCATCCCACCATGAGTTTGCAGCCCCAGTAGGGCTTGGGCCTCTTCTCATTTTTCTTCGGCACCCATATACGTAGGATTGATGCTGTGAATTACTGCCAAGTAATCTCGGCGAAGCTTATCGAGTTTTCGTTGCTTTTTAAGCTTGCCAAGGTTAGTTTGCACAATCTGCTGGTGAGCTGATTTGAATCGATTATGGTTCGTCATGATTCGTCTAGCGCCCGCTACCGTCATCTTGCCGCTGCGTTCAAATTCAGTTTCTTGGGCTGCAATTGAGGTCCCTTTTTGTGCTGATTTCAGCCGTGAGTGGACACTGATAACCACCGGGGCTGGATCTGGAATCTTGTCCAAAATGCCTAACAGCGTGGCATATCGTACTTCTGAAGATAGCGGGTGCAACTGTTTACGTAATGCATCGGCCAACTCATGATTTCTGGTGGTCATGGCGGTATTGACGGCGTTGCTAAGTTCAGTGTAATCACTCATGGCTATTGTTACTTACTTTTGGCAGCTTTCTAACGATTCAAGACAATACGGAAAATCCCCGCGCTAATTGGAATTGGAGAAGACTATGTGTGCTCCTCATTGTGTCGCTATAAAAGCATAGTTTGAAATTAAGTTTGTCGTCGGCCTTGCTGATACCTTTATTCGGATTTCTGTTTAGCGTGCGACTAGCGTGGTCTCGAAGTCGTACATATCAGGGCGGTAGCAGTGGTTTCCTAGCTCAATGACCTGACCGGAGTTATCCAGGGCAACGCGCTCTACCGTAAGCAACGGACCGCCGTCATCAACGCCCAGGAGACGGCTTTCATCACCAACCGCGCGGCGCGCGCCGATTCGCTGGTTCGCAATCTTCAGGTTCACGCCACGCTGACGCAGCGCGTCATACATGCCGCCGCCTTCCAGCTCTTCCAGCGTGATGTCATTGAATGCTGGTGGAAGGTGGTTTTCCAGGATCGCTACTGGGGTATCACCGGTGGAGCGCACACGGCGAATGAACAGAACTTCATCACCCACAGAGACACCGAGCTTTTCCGCGATAGAAGAGTTCGCCGCCATCAACCGGTGCTCGAGCACCTGCGTCTTTGGATCGAGCTTGGCATTTTTCAAGTCATTGTAGAAACTGGTCAGCTCTACGGGACGGGTGACATGGCTTTGCACAACCTGCGTACCTACGCCGCGGCGGCGAACGAGCAGGCCCTTGTCCACAACTTCCTGGATGGCGCGGCGCACCGTTGGGCGCGAAACGCTCAAACGCTTTGCCAAAGAAATCTCATTTTCCAACCTGGCGCCCGGTAGCAGCACGCCGTCACGAATGCCGTCTTCTAGCCTTTGGGCAACTTGGAAGTAGAGCGGGATTGGGCCATTGCGGTCAAGGTCTTTGAAAAGCTCGGCCGGCCAGACCGGTTCGCTGGATGTCATGGAGGTTTCCTTCACTAACTCGTCTATCAATCCTCGGTGAATGTGTTAGGACAATTGAACAATATTACTGGCATGAGGATAAGTCCAGTTTGTCCGCTGCGCCCGCGGGGAATTATCTACCCTCGCAGGCGGTTTATCTTGCGGTTATGTGTTTTTGACCCTATCACTCGAAAGTATAATCGCGCAGTATTTTACTGGCATTTGGTGCCATTTGATAGCTAACAAACCTGCTTTGTTCGTTGAATTGTGTAGTTCTGGCAGGATCCTTCGCGAGCATTTTATGC
>JABXHG010000475.1 GCA_013393545.1 Alteromonadaceae bacterium
AGGAAAGCAATCCGGTTGGGAAAACCGCATGGGCCCTTATGGGTCTGAGGCC
Organism: Alteromonadaceae bacterium; assembly: GCA_013393545.1. Next base: position 53 of record JABXHG010000475.1, read on the forward strand.
GAAGCGCGCGCCGCACTCGACATTGCTGCGGCACGTAACAAGTCAGCTGACAACGAGGATGACAAGGACGACGACTGGGGCGAGACACCATCGTGGGAGAAGTAGTCTCGAGCTTTCCGGAAATTCGACTACTTCAATAGCCCTACGCAGTGGGGCGATGGGGAGAAACTGGACAAGTTGCTGTTCTGACTAGAAAATTGAACTAGCAAGATGTCCAGTTAATTTTCTCGCTTTCCGTGTATCAAATTTCTTTGAAGTCGGACTTTGCTTCATTTGATTCATTTCTAATTTGTGCGATAGCAGAATTACGTTTTTGTATCTTATCGAGCTCTTCCTGAGTAGGTGAAGTAGTTCGGTTGAGGAGAAGTTGCATTTGTCGGGTCAAAGTTTGTCCAAAATTTTCGGTTGATTTTGATAGCTTTTCAAGAGCTTTACGCTGCTTCAGAGTTTCGGAATCTTGAAATGTCTTTCCTGCCCAAATTCCCGGGTCAAGCTGAAAAGTATCCTCGTAAGGATGGCCCTGTTCATCTTCGTAGGTAATTATTACCTTTTGGTTTGCTGGTATACTTTCAGCTGAGATTCCAAGGGGATCGCTAAATTTAAAGTTCTTGTGCAAAACCCAGAATGGAGCAGATACCTTTTGTGCTGGGACCCACGACGGAAATTTGCGCGTTGCAAAAACCACCCGAGGTAGTTCAACGTTGGGATAGTGAAAATGTTGGCCTGATTCACTGTTTGAATTCAGCATTTCAAGATCTGCTTTGGGGAGTTCAGGGGAAAACTTGATGGTGACCTGGCATGCAATAGTTTTGCCGGCGTTGGAGATTTCAAGATCCAGAACACCCGTGTGGGTCTTAGGAGGCAGATACTGCGCCATCATCATTGGGCGGTTAGCACGTTCAACGGATTCACGTTGAAGCTCAACAGCTTTGGCCTGATAGTGCGCAGATTCGGAAGCTGTCCGGTTGTATTCCTCTTGGATCTTTTGTGACTCGAGCGCTTGCTTAGAGTTCTCAGTTCGCGCTTCTTCGTTTTGTTGAATAATCTTCTTTGTTTGAAATATTGCAATAAGGGCACCGGCTGCGGTGATTATGGCAACCAAAAACAAACCTGCATTCGCCGCTGCCGAAACTCGTTCAACGGTCCACCATGACAGAGCAATAAAGTCCATTTTCTTTCCTGCTGACTGAGACTAAGAAATTTTGAAACTATCGGTTAAGGCCAATTCTTGGAATTTCGACATGACCTGACACAATGCTTGAATCCTAACTAGTCATCGCAGATGACGAACTCGCAATTAGGACCGATTCAAAGCCGTTTGCCGTCCGTCCGTTGCTTAGAACACCAAACTTCGTTTATTTTTCAATCTGCTTCTTCAGTGGTTTGAACGCCTGCTTGATGGACTTCATGGAACGCTCATAATCCTCGAGTGCTTCCAAGCCGATGGCGCGCTCGCGCTGGTAGAGCAGACCGTAACCAAAGGTGTCTTCACCACGACGACGAGTCGCTTGCGCCAGGTGCAGCAGCTTATCGCGTGAGGTGACTGAATCTTGGAAGTCGCCCAGTACGGACTGCATGTCCTTGCACGCGGCATACAATCCCTTGGTCTTGAGCTTGGTTGCTGAACCAGCAGCCTCGGCGGCATAGCGCAGCTTCTTCGCTGCCTTT
>JABXHG010000476.1 GCA_013393545.1 Alteromonadaceae bacterium
CATGCACTTGGACCTCGAGACTCACGATGATCCACAGCGCATCTTTGAGTCCCTGAACTCCACCGGCCTTAGCCTGAGCGAAGCAGATAAAATCCGCAACCTGGTTTTGATGAACCAGAAGCTTGAAGAACAAAACCGCCTCTATGAACAGCGGTGGAACCCCATCGAAGAAAACGTTGACTACCGCACTGACTGGTTTATTCGTTGGTATCTCACGGCCAAGACCAATCAAACGCCGAAAGAATCAGATGTCTTCGAGGTGTTCAAACGTTTCACTCAGCGCAGTAAGAACACTATCCCCGAGATCCTTGATGACATGTACGAAATGTCAAAGGCAAGTAAAGCCATCACGCATGCTTCAACTGGATTTCCTACAGTAGATCGTCGACTCAACCGCGCTAATCTCATCATTGGTGACGTCGTTCATCCGTTCCTCATGCAGGTTGTCAAGGATGCCTGGCATGGTGAAACCACCGAGAAGGATCTTGATGACGTTATCCGGATTATTGAAAGCTACATTTTCCGTCGTCTAATCTGCCAGGTGGCGGCAAACGCCTTGAACAAGATCTTTGCCACTGCATATAACGAACTACGAAAACTACGCACCGAGGGTCAAAGCTACGCGGATCTACTCACCTGGATTCTCCGGCGCCGTGATGGAGGCTCCGGCCGCTTTCCTAACGATGCAGATTTTCGCGAAAGTTTCGAGACGCGGGATTGCTATCACTTGCGTCCGAACTACCGACAGTACCTTTTTGACGTATTGGAAAATGGTGACTCCAAAGACAACCGGGATATTGCCGATAAACTTGCCTCGTGGGACCTCACTGTCGAGCACATCATGCCCCAGACCCTTAACCACGCCTGGGAGGAAGAACTCGGCCCCAATTACGAGGAAGTCCATGATATCTGGGAAAACCGCATCGGAAACCTCACCATTAGTGGATATAACTCGGCCTACTCAAACTCTTCCTTCCAGAAAAAGAAGTCTATGCCGGACGGGTTTAATTCCTCTCCTTATCGACTCAACGCTGACATAAAGACCGTTGATCGCTGGACCGAAGAGGCCATGCAAGAGCGGTCGAAACGACTGCTTCAGCAGGCCGTTGAGTATTGGACATTTATCGAGACCGATTTCCGACCACCGGAAGTTGTTCGTCCCACCGAGCCGCTTGGCGATGACACCTCATTCCGCGGCAGCGTAGTCACCGCTTATGAATATGGTGATGTTTCTGAAACGGTGACGGATTGGAAGAATCTGACGCCGAAGGTCATGAGCATCATCTTGGAACAAAACCGCGCCAAACTGCTCGAATTCGCAGAAACTGAAACCCTGCTTACTACCTCTCCTGCAGAACACCAAGCAAATCCGAATATGCGAACTGTTGATCCGAGTCTCGGAGTCTTTGTAAACAACAACACCGACTCAAAAATCGGGTTATTCCGCCGCGTATTTGAAGCCTTAGATCTCGATACAGAAGAACTCGTGTTTACTCTTAGGCCCCCATCTACTGATCCTGAAAAGGATTTCCCAGCAGAGTCCGTGGTTCAACGCGAAAGCACCTATTCGGCCCTTACCAAATTCTTAGACGCCGTCACTGAAGCTTCGGTCCTCAAGCCTTCGATAGAGTTCACCGCCGATTTACGTGATGAACTCTCAAGTGAATTCCGCCCATTCCACAGAGAATCCTGGTTGCAGGACCTC
>JABXHG010000477.1 GCA_013393545.1 Alteromonadaceae bacterium
CGGTGTGGTGGCCGCCGCCCATCAAGGTGACACCGCCAACGCGCTCGACTAGCTCTGGGTACATGCGCGCGAACAGGGCGATGTTGGTTAATGAACCAGTTGGAACAATGACAACAGAGCCAGGTTCATTGTCCTGAATGACTTGGGCAATGAGATTAACCGCGTGGGTGTCTTCCAGCGGCACGCCAGGTGCTGGAAGCTCTGGGCCGTCAAGGCCTGACTCGCCGTGGATTTCATCCGGGATGAGCTGTGGCCCAACCAGCGGGCGGGAAGCACCAGCAGCGAATGGGATACCGGTGATGTTGCCAACGCGGGCTAGCGCGCGGGCATTGGTGGTGACTTTTTCAAGGGTCTGGTTTCCTGCAACGGTGGTGACCGCGAGCAGCTCAAGGTTCGGATTACCGTGAGCTAGCAGCATTGCGATCGCATCATCATGTCCTGGGTCGCAGTCCAAAATTATCTTTTGTGCAGGTGAGGTAGATTCTGCGTTCATGCCGCAGATTCTACTCCCTAGTCAACCATCTAATGCTGGTAACGGTCGTATCGAAGACGTTTACGACGCGGGAGATTCCTAATGCATCCGCCAATTACCTCTTCAATATACTTTTGTCAATGGTTTCAGCCTATATCAGTACTTAAGTACTGACGTCTAAGCTCCCACCTGCGGAAATGTGAAAGTCTAAAGGGTAGAAGGGTTGTTACGTAGTTACCATCCATGATTAGCGCTCAACGGGGGCGCGTCATTTTCTTGGAAGGAAAACCATGCCTAAATTACACCGACGCCTGTCTTTGGCAGTAGCGAGTATTCTATCTTGTGTTGCGCTGTCTCCTCTAATGGCGACAGCAAATGCAGTGGAGAATCCACAAAGTTCTGGAGAAGCTTCGAACGCAGAACTGGATGCAGGAGTGGAAGCCGAACTTGGTCAATTTTGGGACTCATACAATGTGCCATCTGAGCAGCGAAAGGACTTGTTGGAGAAATTGGAAAATGGTGTCCGATGGGACTCATTTGGCAAGAATGCAGAGCCTGTTTTATCAGAAGAGCAGGATAGTGCTGCCGAATCCGTAACAGTAAACCGTTTCGCAGATGGTTCCATTTCTGTAGAGTCAATCAGCAAGCCAACCGGTTTAAATGAGGGGATATCTACCCGCTCAGTTAAGGATTGCCGTGTTGTCAGTGACAATAATGGAACACAACGTCAAACTGGATGTCATGCTCAGGTGAATTTGGGGGTCATTAGTATGGGATTCTACTTCGACAAGATAACCAGCCCGGGTGCTCTTGGGCGAGTAACAAATCAGTACGGTGAGCACAATCATATTATCGGAGGTGCCCTAGGCAACCATCGTCTGCAAAAATTTAATGACCAGACAGTTCGCTATTCGGCAGATTTCGACGTTGCATTCAGGGGCTTCCCAGTAGGCTGGAAGGCGTGGATGCAAGTAAACCTCGGGCAAGGAAACTATGCTTACACAACAAATAATTAAGGACGTGATTAAATGAATGCTGCAGCTATCTCGGGGATTTTAGTAGTCCTCATTGTCGCTCTTATTATTTGGTTAGTAGTTAGAGCCCGTAAGAGAAAATAGTCTGTAGAAAGTATGGCTGCTGTTGAGAGGACACCTTTTATACGATTGACAAGGGGTGTTCTCTCACCGGATTTCAGTGGGCTTAAAATTTACAGGAGGAGATTGTAGTTGGTGCA
>JABXHG010000478.1 GCA_013393545.1 Alteromonadaceae bacterium
GCAAACAAGGTGAACTTACAAGAACGAAGGCTGATCACGAACGACCACCCTAACGCTGGAGTAACGGGCGCCACGGCAGTGGCGCACGGTGGAGGGGCCGCGGACAGAGAGCGTACTACAGCGACTGGTTAGCTGGGGGCATCAATGAAGCCCGATCCCTGGCAACCAACATCGCAGCCTGCACCGATGCCCTTGCACCAAAACCCGCCTGTGCTCCGTAATTAAATCCACCGCAAATGGTGCGGTGAATGAACCTGAGCGTCAGGGTCGCAGGTAAGCAAGGAACCAACTTTCGGCGGACAGCCCCACGACCAGAAACCAATGTTGCTACCAACTGCACTGGCTAAATGAGCTACCAACAAGACGGCGAATTCTGACGGCCTTGGCAACCGCACGATGTTGCCGATTTTGCTACGCACTTGCGGCCAAGGCCATTTGCACACGGCCACTCAAAGGTACGAAGCACTACCAACTAACGCTGAGCTTAGCGGCGCCCTGACAAGGGCGTCCGGTGGACGGCCCTCGGGCCGGGAACGTACTACAGTGACTGGTTAGGGCTTGATTGCGCTACCACCCGATACCGCCGATTTGCTCCAAAATTTTACAATGACGACCCGTTAAATCTTTGCTTGCTAAACACCCACCCAGAAAATAATTTCAGCCAGACCCCTTTAATTCTCCTTTAATTCTTTAATTGCAGGGTGCGAAACGCCGCTTCGATGAATAACGCCTGGTTGAGAAACGGATTTTTACTGAATAGGTCACCGGATGTCACTCGATCAATCAGTGACTGGCGCGGATTGCTTGTATCTGTATTGGGTAAGTTAGCTGATGATTGGGGAATAAACTTGCCTGCATTCTCACTTGGCTCATGCACTAAATAGATTGTACCTGAAGCAATAGCGGCTTGGCGTCGTCGGTCACTGGCAAGTAACCCGGCTGCCAGTTCAACATCATCAGCATCGAGGTTGTTCTCTACAGCATAATCATAAGCAGCTTCCAACGCTTCTCTGTCGCTTCCCGATAAAAAATCAAAGACATTTCCACTATCAGATGAAGGGTTAGGTCTTGGTATCGTTTCACGAATGTTGTGTTCTTGCTGCAAGCTATTTCTCAACGCTTGCCCATCTATATCAATTTCGGTATCGGCTGTTACCATGCTAACGGCTTGGTCAAGCAACGCTTGGCCTCTTTCTAAGGGAAGGTAACTGGGCCCAAGTTCTTCGCGTAAAAACTCGTTCGCGCCTTGCATCAATAGGCTTATAGAATGACCACGGGCGCTAATCTTCACGGCTGAATTAGTAGTATTGCTGATCCGAGAGCCGGAGCTAGTTGCATTCTCTGAATTCGTTCTATCCTTGGAATTAGCAACGGAGGTATCTGATTGTGATGCGCTTTGGGCTGAGCTGTTAATAAGTCCAGTGATGATATCCATGCTGCATTTCCTCCTTATGACAAAGGGGTAATCTATCATATTGTATTACATCAGTAGCTGTAATCCACTCTTACTGTATCCGCTGGACACCAGAACAACCACGCCCTAACGCTTGCAACATGCTCGCCGGCGGAATGGAACCGACGGCGCAAGGTAGTACGCCACGTCGGTCCGTCATTGGTCCAGTGGGTGGGTGTTCAAACATTGAGGATTGTTAAACACACAAAGTAAACGCCTGGCCAACTCT
>JABXHG010000048.1 GCA_013393545.1 Alteromonadaceae bacterium
GTTGGTTCAGCTGGGTATTCAATATTGCTCTGACCCTTCTGGCCCTGCGACTGCTCTGGCAAGCGGCCCTGTCATCTGGGTGGATTGGCTGAAAGCCACAAACAAGATGAATTCTTGACTTGTAATTTTACCAATAATCGTTGATATTCACGTCAGGTTTCGACAATCGGCGCGTATAGCCATGAACTCCATAAGTGCTGCTTCAGAATTCCTGTTACCCGGTAGATGTCAAGTAAGTTATCGCCTCTGTGGGTGTTTATGCTGCTTGTTTTTTGGGTGTTTTAGTCATTATTTTTAACTCTTCTTCGGGGTGGAGTGACACAGCACCTATCGGCGTCCAGTTACGCGTATTACCACTCCAACGGGCTGGATTAACGGTACGGGCTGCTCGATTGATCATGTTGTTAGTGGCCAATTAAAGTGACCCGCTACTGGCCATTAATTTTGACCCACCTCCGAGTGGCCGTCAGGCCATAGAACCAGCTACTGTCCTCCGCTTTTATCGATGGCCGGGGCATGTCAGTAAAGGAGTGGGTTGTGATGCACAAGATCAAGGCACTGCACGATAACGGCAAAGAGCTGTTGTAGTGGTCAACTAATTCCGGACAGTATTTTAAGGTTTTCCTCAGCCGCAACGGGCAAAATGCCGTCGTTGAACGTGTGAGGTCGTTGGCGGTTGTAGTAGTCCATAAGATAGCCACCAACGTCTTTTTTGGCCTCAGGCAGATTTCGGCAACCCAGGGCCGGTATCCATTCAGATTTTAGGCTCCGGAACAGCCTTTCCATCGGTGCGTTATCCCAGCAGTTGCCGCGCCGACTCATGCTTTGTGTCATTCGATAGCGCCAGATAACTCCATCGCTGCCCGCTCCAGAGTAGAGTAAGAGGCAGGGCGTAGTCGAACTATCTCCCTGCCTCTCCTCTCCGAACCGGACGTGCACCTTTCAGCGCATCCGGCTCTCCGTCTAAACGCTGGCGAAGGCCATAGCAACTTCGGGAAAGCGAGAGGTCCACGTGTTTCTGGACTCTGTCCTCAGGTAGGGATTACCCTCTGGAAGACGCCAACGGAATCGCTTTTCCCGTGACCGACGAGTCGGTACAGAATAGCTCCACTGAATAGCCCCTGATTGGTTTTGCCATACAGCACCCAAGTCTTACTTTGGCCAGAAGCCGGGGCTTTGAACCAGTGGCGCATTAGTGGTTTGATCCGAGAGCGATATTTGCGGCCCAGCCAATGGGCCAGTTTCCAGAAAACGACACCATCGATATAACTGAACATTTTCGCTTTGTGGTCGACGAACTGATAGAACGCCGCCCAACCTTTCAGCTTTCGGTTGATGGATTCGACCATGTCGATTTTGCTTTCACTATAATTGCCTGACAGCTTGGCGGTTATTGATGCTGCAAAGTTACGTGCTTTATCCCGGGGGATTGTCGTCACCACCCGCATGTCGCCATAGCGGCTTCGCTTGCGGATGATACGATGTCCCAGGAACACGAAGCCGTCGTTCACATGGGTAATCTTGGTTTTATCCATGTTAAGTTTCAGCTTGAGAGTTCCTTCCAGCATCTCCCGGCATTCTTCTCTAATCACCTCTGCCTGGGCTTTGGTGCCCTTGACGATAACCACAAAGTCATCGGCGTAGCGGCAGTAAGCGACAGCTGGCTTCCATTGTCGGTTCTCTCGGATGGCTGAGCTTCGACCGATCTGGATACTGTGGTTCCAGTACCATCGATCTTTCCGGGCCTTTTTGCCGAGGTAGCGCCTATTCAGGTACTGATCGAATTCATGCAGCATGATATTCGACAGCAGCGGCGATATGACGCCGCCCTGAGGTACGCCTTCACTTGCTGCCCGGAAAAGACCTGCATCAATGTGGCCGGCTTTGATAAATCGCCAAAGAAGATTCAGGAACCTTCGATCCCTGATTCTGCGGCGTACAGCTTTCATCAGAAGCCGATGATGCACGGTATCAAAGTAGCTGGACAGATCCCCTTCGATGACCCAGCGTCCACGCGTTTCATTATTATCCGTCAGTTGCAGTTTCACTGTACGGATCGCGTGGTGAACGCTCCGCTCCGGTCGGAACCCGTAGGAGAGCGTATGGAAGTCACTTTCCCACATTGGTTCCATCGCCATTAACATGGCCCGTTGAACGATGCGGTCGCGCAGGGTGGGGATACCCAGTGGCCGTTGCTTGCCGTTGGCCTTCGGGATATAAACCCTTCGAGCCGGTGACGGCTGATAAGCATCAGAGAGTAAAACATGTCTGATTTGTTTCAGAATGGCCGGCAGTCTGGCCTGCACAGTTAGCTTGATCTCTCCATCTATCCCGGGCGTGTTTGCCCCTTTGGAAGACAGAGTGACCCGAGCCGCTTCTGCGAGCCAGTCTGGCTGTGCTATCAGGCGCAACAACCTGTCCACCCGGCGGGCAGGATCGGCTGTTGTCCAGGTCGCTAGCTTGCGTTGCATTTCGCTGATTATCAAAGGTCTTCACCTTGTTTGGTCAGGTAGTTTGCTTGGCAAACACGTTTAAACTGCTCCCCTTCGCCATGTAATGGGCTTTCCCCATCGCGAACTACTACGGGAGCTCCGCCAGTCAATTCGGTTTCGGGGTCATGCCCCCTTGGCATCCGATATCGACCTTCCCCGGTTTACCTATCTGGACTCCAGCATGCTGAGGAGGCTGCCCATCGCACTCTTTACCCTTGCTTGCCGCAAGTTGACAGGAAGCAGCAGTCCGTTCTGTGATGGATACTGCTGTCCCGAAGTACGAGCTATCAATTCGTACTTCTTCGTTCGGCAGCGCTTACGTATCAGACTGCCTCACCTTCTTGTACGGCTTATCAGGTCACGTAAGCCGTGGTGACATTTCAACCCACAGAGGCGGATGAATGGGTTCATGTTCTTCAGCCTTTCAGCACTCAGCCTTGAGGATCATCTTGGCTTAGTGACCTCGCCTCAATCCCCGTTGTCAGCGGGTTACATCACCCTGCGGGCATACCGCAGGTCACTGCCGCTCAGGCTCACCACCCTCACAGTGGGTGGGATTGATTGGTTACTTCCTCCTGAATTACCGGTTCAATATTCCAGATAGACTCGTGGTCCATTTGAGCGTCCATGCTCGCCCTGGACTCCGGGCACACCGTAGGTGATGTCACCACACCACGCCTGATTGGTCTGGTCTACTGTAAATTCACGAGCCAGATGGTTCGGAATGTCTGGTCGCTCAACGGTGGCCTGCTTGTAGGCGTGAGGGCCAGGTTGCTTGCA
>JABXHG010000479.1 GCA_013393545.1 Alteromonadaceae bacterium
CTCCTTTACGTTATCGCAGTGTTCCGAAGTCGGTCAGATTGTAAACAGCAGCTGTTAAACTTACCGCGTACGAGCCATGTTCTTTAGAGCGGCAACTATATTTGACTGCTGATCTCCGGAAAAATCCTCAGCCGGTCCAATCGCGTTGATCGCAAATGCGACTTTGTTATGCGGATCGACAACAGGGACACAAAGGCTGATATAACCCTCCGGGGCCGTGTCTGTCTCAATGGCATAGCCGCGCTCAATGTCTTCTGCTACTTGCGCGGCCCAATCTTCATAAGGCGCTTTTTCCCGTAGCCACTTGGTCTTGCGATAAGCTTTGCGCAGCTCCTTTTCGTCAGCACTTTCGATACCGGCAATAAGTCGCCCCGCGGCTCCCATGGGCACATGAAAGCGAGAACCAATCTTGGCCTGAAGCGCCAGCGGTCGGTCAGGTGCTGCACTGGAAACAATAACGATTGCATCTTTCCGGACGCGCTGGCTCAGGAAGATGCAGATGCCAAAGTCTTCGGCTGTGTCTTCTAGTTCTGTGCTGATTTGGTTGGGCAAATCCTGAGGGCGCCAGTTGATGTTCATCTCCAGTAACCCGCCAATACAAAGTCGGTAACATTTGGTGGCGGGATTGAACTCGACTACTCCTTCACTTTGAAGTGTTTTTAATACACCGTAAACGGTGCCCGGGTATCGGTCCAGCTTTGCTGCCAACGGCGTAACTCCCATGGCACCATTTTGCCGCGCTAATGTGCGCATGATCTCGATAGTCAGTTTCGCTGCACCGACCGGCTTGGGCCCGGAACGCTCCGTCGTTTTCTTGACCTCTGCGGCCGTATTATTGTGTGTCTCGGTAAATGTTGAGTTCGTCATATGTGCATTGCTGCCCAGTCAGTTTTGAAAGCACTAAACAGTCTACAGATTTTCTATAGAAAAATTAAATTCTAAATACAATATTTTAGCTTTGCTTTGACTTTGGGTGTATGACATTCTGGTTTTGATGGAGAGGTCAAATTTTGGCCGTTATGCTCTCGACATCACCCTACATATATGCAACGTCAGATTGGGAGATTAAGACATGGACTTCTCATTAACTGAAGAACAACAGGCCATTCAGGAGAGTGTCCGCAGAACAGTTGATTCTTTTAGCGACGATTACTGGTTGGGGAGGGAGAGAGCTGGTGAATTTCCTGAGGAGTGTTATCAGGCTATGGCACGCAATGGCTGGGTAGGTGTGGCAATGCCAGAGGCCTACGGTGGTGCCAACCTGGGCGTGACTGAGGCCGCCCTTATGATGATGGAAGTAGCCAACTCCGGCGGTGGCATGACAGCGGCCTCGGCACTTCATATCAATATTTTCGGACCACACCCGATTGTTGTGTTTGGCACAGAAGAACAGAAACAGCGCTGGTTGCCTCCTTTGATAGAAGGTAAGGAGAAAACCTGTTTTGGCATTACCGAGCCCGATGCGGGGCTGGATACGACGAGTATCACGACTCGTGCAGAGTTAAAAGGTGATCACTACATTGTCCATGGTAAAAAAGTATGGACATCGACAGCCCAGCACGCCCACAAAATAATGCTGTTAGCGCGCACTACGCCCTTGGAACAATGCAAGCGTCCAACAGACGGCTTGTCATTGTTTTATACCGACCTCAACAGAGAGTACGTTGACGTCGTCGAAATTGAGAAGAT
>JABXHG010000480.1 GCA_013393545.1 Alteromonadaceae bacterium
CTTTCTTCGCTAAGCATTCTTTGCTCAATATTCTGACTAAGTACTGCGTTCTCACCGTCGATAAAACCCTGATGGTGATGCGTCCATACCAAATTGTCGCGACCGAGCGCATCCTGCAGCGAATAGAGGTGGCGGACAACTATAAGCGACTGGGCACTATCGAGGCCGGCGGCTATGTCTGGCACACCACTGGATCAGGAAAGACACTGACGTCGTTTAAGACCGCGCAACTTGCCTCCAAAATACCAAGCGTGGACAAGGTTCTCTTCGTTGTGGACCGCAAGGACCTGGACTATCAGACCATGCGCGAATACGACCGCTTCGAGAAAGGCGCAGCGAACTCCAATACCTCGACTGCGGTTTTGAAGAAGCAGCTAGAAGACCCAAACTCACGGATCATCATCACAACTATTCAAAAACTGTCTACCTTCATCGCGGGCAACAAAGGCCACTCGATATATGAAGGTCACATCGTGATCATCTTTGACGAGTGCCACCGCTCGCAGTTTGGTGACATGCACCAGGCGATTACTAAAGCCTTTAGGAAATATAACCTCTTCGGGTTTACCGGTACGCCAATTTTTGCGGAGAACTCCACGGCTGGAGGTAATCCGAAACTGCGCACCACTCAACAGGCTTTCGGAGAGAAGCTTCATACCTACACCATCGTTGATGCCATTACAGACAAGAATGTGCTTCCATTCCGCATTGACTACGTCAACACGATGCGCGTGGGTGAATTCGTCGATAAAGAAGTTTCAGCCATTGACACCGAGAGGGCATTGCTGTCAGCTCAACGCATTAATGCCGTAGTGAAATACACACTCGAGCATTTCGCACAGAAGACTCGACGAGACCGCTCCTTTAGCCACTCTGTGGTTTCCAATGTCGCTGATGTTGCCGGAGGCAAGAACCGAGTACTTGAAGATAAAGCTTCGCAGCGGGTGAGGGGCTTCAACTCCATCTTCGCCACCGCTTCGATTGAAGCAGCAAAGCGCTACTACTTTGCATTTGCTCACCAGCAAAAGGATCTGGTTCCTGACCAACGGTTGAAGATTGGTCTCATCTACTCATATGCAGCGAATGAAGCCGAATCTGAAAACTACCTCGATGAAGAAGGATTTGATACCGGAGGCCTCGACGGTGCATCGCGGGATTTCCTGGAATCCGCAATTCGTGACTACAACCAAATGTTCAGCACGAGCTACAGCACCTCAGCCGATAGTTTCCAGAACTATTACAAGGACTTGTCGCTGCGACTAAAGAACCGTGAGATCGATATGGTTATCGTGGTCAACATGTTCCTCACCGGATTCGATGCAACCACATTGAATACCTTGTGGGTTGATAAAAACTTGAAGTCACACGGGCTGATCCAGGCATATTCTCGAACTAATCGAATTCTGAACTCAGTGAAGACATACGGCAACATTGTCGCCTTCCGCGACTTGGAGCAACAAACAAATGATGCTTTGGCGCTCTTTGGAAACAAGAACGCACGCGGCGTAGTACTGCTTAAGCCGTATCCCGAGTACTACAACGAATACGCCGAAAAAGTAAGTGAACTGCTGGAGGAATTTCCCGCCCATACGCAGATCATTGGAGAGGAGCGAAAGAAGGAATTCATCACTCTATTCGGCTCAATTCTTCGACTTCTGAATA
>JABXHG010000481.1 GCA_013393545.1 Alteromonadaceae bacterium
CGACTCGATGCCGGTAGCGGGCCGGCAGGTGCTGTACCGAGTTTGAGAATGAAGTTTGGTATAAGGCTCGCTATGGAATGATTAACGGAATTTCCTTGGTCAAGGTTCCGCTTAGTACTTCTGATTGAACGGTTATCCGTGGGATATTCATATTGTATTGGTCAATCTGCATGCGCCCATCATCAAAGAAGGTCACATCGCCAACCAGATCGAGCGTAAACTTATAGTTAAATAAGTTATGTTCTGCCGTTAGGATTGACTTCAACCTGAGTTCGGGCGCATCAAGGAAAACATCTACTTTCGTTTTGAACACTGGCTGGCCGCTCTCATCCTCAACAATATAACCTGGAATTAAGCTGTCTCGCCGGCAATCACTTCCACTTTCAGCACAGTCAGGGTTTTTTGCATACCGCATTCTGAGAACCTGAGGGCCAGTAGTGGATACCATACTGAGTAGTTCAAGGTGCACATCCAGCGAAGTTGTAGCGATCGTTGTGGGGTACAAGAGTACCTCCAGTGCAGGTTTGCCCTTATCTGGACCTTCTTCGAGGATAGTTGCTCCAATCACTTCGGTGTTTAAGGCGTAAGCCTGATAGATAAACTTATTCCTTTCACATTGCTCCACCTCTTCCTGAGAGGATGAATCAACAGCGCACCCAACTCGAGCTTCTCGATCCTCCCCGTCTTTGTAGCTAGCAACCAGTTTGGCGGAGTTTGCAGACGGTGAATAGCCGCCATCGCCATCTGAACCATGAGCAAACGGTTCATTGTCATCTACTTTAAGGTTTGCGTTCACATCACGAATGGGAAGATTGCGCAGTGGAGTAAACACTGAACCTTGTGCAGGTACACCTTTAAAATAGATTTTTAAAGGCTGCGTGTCTTGTCCCCCTTCACCCCGACCGTGATTCAGGCCTTCCAGCAGGTCAGCTTTAAGTGGGTAGTCGTTGGCTCCGCAAACAGAGTCTGGTGTATCTCCTGAGCAGTATCTGGTGTAAGCCTCCTCAGTGACGTCATCGGCGCCTCTTTTAGAGATCAGTGTGTACTGGTAAAACTCATTTGGCTCCCAGCCGTCGTCCGGATAGAAACGGATACGCTGGTTGTTCTTTTCCAGCCGGCCGGCTACTTGGCCTTCCTCTCCTTCGAGGTCCTTTCCTTGTGCGTCAACCTTGTTAACTTTAAAGGTCTCGCCCAGCCGGATGGAATCAAGGTTCATTGGCTGTGAGAAGACTACTGTGATCGGGCGATCTTCGGGCATTTCACTCACCGGCAGGAGGTCGCCGCCAGTGGTAGCATCTTCATCAGCCTTTATGGAGTTGGCACCTTTTGTGTAACACTCGCCAAGGATATTCTTGTCGAAGTCAAGCTGGTCATGATTCGTCTCACACGGAAAGCCGGGATACGTTGTCAGTGCCAGAGGTGGAGCGTCCGCGAGCGCGTCGCGCTCGCCATCAAGACTGAAGGATAGATCATCCCCCCTACTTGCATAATAAATTGCTGCAAGGTATGTCAGGACCGGAGCTTAAAACTTGTACTGAAATCCTGGCGTCCAACCACCTTCAGGGGTAAAAATTAAAACTGTTCCGTCCAAGTCGGCATTCCGGACGTGCCCCACCTTTAACGGTCTGCCGTCGCCTGAACAAGAAACCCCCTCAC
>JABXHG010000482.1 GCA_013393545.1 Alteromonadaceae bacterium
TTTTAGAACGAATGCTGTGGCTTCTATCACCTATAGCACGACAGTTATTGGTGTATGGTGGACCCTAAACTGGGTACCCATCCGGTTTCCGTCCGTTTTATCTAAATGAGGAGTTTTTGTGGGAAGTACAGGTAGCGTCAGCGCAAGCCCCGATGGAGTCTTGACTGCATTGATCCAGTATCCGGTTCCGATTGTCAGTGGGCCCGAGGACATTGAGAAGAACGTCGCACAAATCTGCCGCACAGTCGCCAACACCAAAGCGGGGTATCCAGACCTCGATCTCATTGTTTTTCCTGAATACTCCACCTCCGGCCTTAATACGAAGATCTGGTCCTATGACGAGATGCTCTTGACCCTCGATTCGAAAGAGGTGACGCAGTTTAGGAATGCCTGCCGGGAGAACGATGTTTGGGGAGTCTTTTCCATTATGGAACCCAACGACACTCCAGGTCTCGCGCCCTATAACACTGCCATAATCATCGATAACAAGGGAGAGACGGCTCTCCATTACCGTAAGCTCCAACCATGGGTTCCGATTGAACCCTGGTACCCAGGTGACTTGGGCATGCCTGTGTGTGAGGGGCCGAAGGGCTCAAAGCTTGCGGTGTGCATCTGCCATGACGGAATGTTTCCGGAGCTTGCCCGTGAAGCAGCTTATAAAGGCGCGAATATCTACATCCGTATCTCAGGTTACTCAACGCAGGTCAACGACCAATGGATCCTTACGAACCAGACCAATGCTTGGCAAAACCTCATGTATTCGGTGTCTGTGAATCTGGCTGGTTATGACAACGTTTTCTACTACTTCGGGGAGGGAACTGTCTGCAACTTTGA
Organism: Alteromonadaceae bacterium; assembly: GCA_013393545.1. Next base: position 835 of record JABXHG010000482.1, read on the forward strand.
CGGAAACGTCATTCAGCAAGGACAGCGGAACCCTTGGGAGATTGTCACGGCTGAACTCTTCCCCAAACTGGTTGACCAGGCGAGGGAGAATTGGGCGCTGGAGAATAACATCTATAACCTCGGCGCGCGGGGATATGTTGGAAAACCCGGAGGAGAAAGGGAAAATTACCTCACCTGGGTCAAGGACCTAGCAGGAGGCGAATACCACGTGCCGTGGGAAGATAAGATTCGAATTACTGACGGCTGGAAGTATTACCCTAACGGTGGCCAGTACGGCCCAATGCCCGAGGAATTAAAGAACTAAGCTGCCTCAATGAGGTGGGGTTGGTCTGTCTGTCAGCGTACGAGCTGGTGGGCAGATCGGCTATTATCAAGCATTTTTGAGAGTTATAGTTTTCACCTTCCATCCGTCTCGCACTCCGCGTGAGTCGCCATACATTTCAGAGGGATCCTGTTGCCACGACTGAACCTTATGTAACTTTTTCCGCCAGCACAGTGGGAACACAGGTGCCTTCTTGTAAGCCACGTCGATGACCGCACCTATGGGGCGTGGGGTCCCAGTGTTTCGGAGGTTTGTTTCACTGAATCCACCGATGAGAATCCCGTTTACTGCCGCCCTGTTATCCGGTGTGCAAAATAAATTTTCCCCCTCACCAAACTCCCATGTCCCACCTATAACTACCGGCCACATGCGATTGTGTCGCAGCGGTACGGAATCAAAGCTGGCATAACGTAATACAAAACGTGGGTGAGTCAGGTAAGAGGTGAGTAGCACGACAGTAGATACGATGAGCCCGGAAAGGACGCCGGATA
>JABXHG010000483.1 GCA_013393545.1 Alteromonadaceae bacterium
GCAGCGTGCTGCGTATAGACGTCCACGGAACCCAGAGACGCATGCTTACCAGCGTTGACCATGGCTTAGCGCGCAGCCATGGCGGTCAGCTTGGTGGCTTCGGAGAGCGCAATATCCTCGCCCACGGTGACGGGACGAATGGTTATGCCAAAAGATCTTCGACTACACCACAGACATAACCGCAAACCTATTATCCCACAGAAGCAATTCATCCTAAATTCCCGGTCCGATTACTGCCACAACGCTGAGCGAATACAGCAAACAAGTTTAACCCCATAAATGGGTATCACCTTCAATAGTCATTTCCCTTCCGGAGAAACTGTGGCATACTCGCTCGAAATCAATTCCAATCGGGAGGAGTGAAAATGAAGGGACATACCCTCAAAAGACCAATATATTGATTGCGGCAATCATATGGATTTTCAGCATTCCAGTTGCTTCGACACACCCCACATCTACAACTCATTCAGTTACGAAAAACGAAGCAGACAGGGAAAACCAAAACTTGACCCCTTATGGGTCATGCGGCGATGTCCTTCAAGCAAATACAACCGGTGGAAGCGCAAGCTGGACACTCTCATGTCATCCAGGACAAGTGCATGTTCAGGGGACGGTCAAAGATACACTTCCAGACAATCGCTGTGCTCGAATAACTGCCAATTTTGCCGATGGCACGTCCTACACCACAAGCACTTGTGGTTTCCGCTCATCCAAATCTTTTTCTTGGAGCGGACCTGGATCTATCGCTGATGTCTATTTGTCTGTCGGATAGGGAAATGATGAAAAAGCGATTTGCAGCATTAATTACAAGCGTCGGAATCTTATTTTCAGGTTCCATAACGGCCGCCCACGCCAGTGATATCCGTCCAGTTGCCAATGGATATTCGGAAGTATTCCCACTCGCCTCAGCTCCGTGTACTGTCTATTCATATTCGTGGCATGCGAAACAAGAAATGGCAGCAGACAGTATCACGGAACCCACCGTACAAGACGTGGTCTATTCAACATGCAATACGGCCACACGGCAAGCTAACGGAACATGGAAATACAATGGCCGCACCATAGTTGTAATCATGAATACCAACCACAATGTCGTAACTGTTTGGCGAAAGTAATGAAACGAACAATAACGCTCAATGTCGAGCAATGGAACGACGCTGGAGAGTTAACAGTCCTAAGTTTTCTAGATGAGATTGGCAATCCACTGGCCACGGGCCCAACTCGAGGTATTGAAGCCATTGATCCGATCAGCGGGGATACTTTGGCAGTGCTGAAACTCAATAGTGACGGTAGAATCACTTCGATTGAAATTCTACAATCATCGAGTCTCCTACCAGGACTGATTACAGAGGATGATGAGCACAAGTAGTTCCGGGCCAAGCAAAGAAAACGCTTCTACCTTAGTCTGTACCCTCCCACTAAGCTCCTTTTTAGTCGGCATGTGCGATGTCTAGCTCGCGATGGTCAATGTAACTTCGGTGCCTTCGCCGGGAGCAGATTTAATCTTGGCGCTGCCGCGGATACACACAATGCGCTCCACAATGGAGTCACAGATACCATGACGATCTTCTGGAATGGCATCAAAGTCAAAGCCATCGCTGCGGTCGCGGACAAAGATAGACAGCTCACCGGCAGGGTGCTCCC
>JABXHG010000484.1 GCA_013393545.1 Alteromonadaceae bacterium
CTCGGCCTGGTCTGAATAAGTCCCTTCAGGAATGTCATATAGCTGATAGTAAGGGTAATCCTTCAACATCTCCGTCAACTGAGCCTCTTCGACTGGCAGCAAGCGCATATCTCGCTGTGCGTTAAGGTCAATGAGGGCGGCGGTAGGTGCCCCAGCCAGCACCACTGTCGCATCGACCTGATTGTCCATAAGCGCACCGACACCTTCTTTGTAGGAGAGAAACTGCGGGCTAATATCATCGAATACACCGTAGGCTTCCAGAACCCGCTTCGCGAGTACTGACGCATTGCTGCCCGGCGGTCCCAGACTGACGCGTTTATCAGCCAGGTCAGCAATATCTGTGATTTCAGTTCCGTCGATCGTGGCAATTTGAAGCACGGCGGGATAAAGATACGCCATAGCACTGACATTTTGTGGATTATCCGCGAACGGGCCTTCACCATTCTTGGCTTCATAGAGCGTCGAAGACGAGGAAAGCCCCATGGTCATTTGGCCAAGCGACACGCGCCGATTATTCTCCACTGAAGCGCCGGTAACCTCAGCACGTGCGGTTGCACCTTTCATGTGGTTATTTATGTTTTCGGCGATGCCGGCGCCAATCACGTAGAAAAGTCCACCGGTTCCCCCCGTGCCGATAGTGATGCGTTCCTCGGCGTGCGCGGCACCCGTCGTAAGTGCGGCGCATGCAGCGACATTGAGCAGCGTTTTATATAGTTTCATGTCATACTCCGATTATTGTTTAGTGGCCCATTGACTACTTCGTCACGTCCTCCCTGGACGCAAGGTTGCTGAAACTAGCAAAGCTGGCTTCAACGAGTTGATTGATCGCAACATCTCGATTATCACCGTCGACTTCACCATTCGATAACCGCGTTACACGGCCTGGGTTGATAAGTGCGTAATAGAGCGATCCCAGCAGGAACTGGCTGCACCATAAGAGTCCTTCGGTACTTGCATTAGGCACACAGCCGGAAATCGCGCGTAAAAAGGCACGGCTGGTCTCATCAAAGGTATCGGCAATGATGGCACTGGCGTCCTTATTGCCTTCTGCGGTCATCACGGCACGCATACGGGTGAACTCAGCCCCTCCGCCAACGCCGTTTTCTGACATCGAAAACGCAGGAAGTACGTACGCACGCAGAATGGCGACCAGACGCGTCTCTTTATTTTCGATTCTCAGGGCCTCTCCCAGCAGTTCCATTCTCCGCTGATTCATTGGCCCGGTGTGTCGCAGGTAAATCTCGCGAAGCAAGTTCGCCTTCGAACCAAAGTGATAGGTCAAGCTGCCAACATTGGCATCAGCGGCCTTGGCAATCGCTCTCATTGATACGGCGTTATAACCGTTCTTTGAGAACAACATTTGCGCGGCCTCAAGCACTCTTTCTTTTACGTTTGCAGTTTTCACTTAATTCACACACTCAGTTATTCATCTGTACCAATATTTTGTACATTTGTACAAAATAGATAGCTGCATAGCAATGGCTTTCCTCTTAGCTATTAGTCGTAAAGCAGAGCACAAAGGGCACGAAGACAACGCCTACCCTCTTGAAAGGATCGGCGGATGCAGCTTGGCCGCAAATTCTGAGTGCAACATCGCCACAATGGGTACGACATGGATCTTTCGCTACTCATCGGCGGCGAAC
>JABXHG010000485.1 GCA_013393545.1 Alteromonadaceae bacterium
CGCTGCGATTGATATCGTGCAGACGACGCACCGCTACGGCCAGGCTTGGCAAGAAGGACGCCAAAGCAAACAGGGTACCTAAAAAGCCCATGCTGGCTTCTTGACTGAAGGTGCCCATAATGCTGTCCAGAATGCCTAGACCAAACGAGATCAGAAGATAGAAGAGGATAAAAAACCAGTACTCTCTGCGACGCGCACGACCGGAAAAATCCACATACTTCTTGAACGCTTTCACAAAATAACTGAACGCACTCGGCTCAGACTGAGTCATCTCGGGTCCACTCTGCATCGAACCACAATGCTTGCACTTGATGGCACCATCCTGAATTTCTTCTTTACAGTACTGACAATTCACGAAAACTCCTTGATGACCGTTTCTATTGGTTAATTCTGACGCTGCCATCTTCCCCTATTCAGGCAGCATTCCTACAAAAAAGAGGGTGGCAAGCGAAGACAATATTACGCCTGCGATTGCTATCCCCTTACCTACTTTCTGATTGGAAAGACTCACCGCCCCCAGTATTATGCCGACAAGCGTAAAGAATATTGCACCGACTAATTCATCGTAGGTCCAATAACTGTCATCGAGCATGGCCAAGCATCCGATGATACCGAGGACCAACGAAGGAATGGGTAACCACAGAGTACCCTCTTGCTTCTTTATGACCTGGTTCGTCATAGACGAAACATCAACGAGCGCTGAGCGGCAATGTTTGCATTTGATAGCGCCTTCTTTGATGTCTTCCTTGCAGAAAGGACATTTCGTCTCCTCCATTTATGGCGCCCTCAATCGTGACTATTTATGACCTGCGCTTCCGGCATATTTAACCCTAAATCAAGTAACCCTAAATCAAGGATGCACGACTCGATAGCACCATAAGCAGGCCACTAGGCCGAGCAGACAGCAAAAGTGCGACAGCCTGTGCCGACATGCTATTCATGATTTTATCAACAAGCCGTTTCTTAACCATGACATCTAGCTCTATCGGCTTCAGGGAACTTAACTTTAGAGAAAAGACCAAAAAAAGCGCCGTTCGCGAAGAAACGGGAGAGCTGCTGTAGCACGATAACGCGCTGAAGACGCTGACCGATGAAGTCCGACACAAGGTGAGCTCGTTGACCGAGATTTGAGGTCAATGACGAGAGAGCACCCCGGCGTTTAAGGTCTTGGCGCTGAGCGATGCTCCCACGGGTTGAGTATGTCGATGCCAAGCGACTCGAAGTCCTTCACGTTGCGTGTAGCCAGCGTCGCGTGATGCTGTCGACAGATCGCGGCGATTTGAGCGTCAGCGGTATGCACCACCCTGCCTGCACGCTCACTGATTGCTACTGATTCTGCGTAGTGCACCGCCGCGACCTCATCGAACGGCAGAATGCGGCCTGCAAAATCTTCCTCGAACATCGCTGCTGCCATGGCGGCGAAATGGCGTTGGCGCTTGCCACTGGGCAAGCGCTCGATGCCATAGAGTATTTCCGCCACGGTAATAGCGGTAATAGTCACTTCACTCGCATCTTGGCTATCCAACCAGTCGACAACGCACGCGTCTGGTGTGGGCCGCATAAGCTCGGATAGCACATTGGTATCCAGGACGATCATACGTTGAGGTCC
>JABXHG010000486.1 GCA_013393545.1 Alteromonadaceae bacterium
GGCGAACAACATTGTGGGCGAGGTGCCATGGGTGTAAAACCTTGCGGCTGGCGAGACGATGTGTATAACCATAGCGGAGGTCGGGCGGGTGGTTATATCGTGGACTCAATATGCCCGACCGGAGCCCGTTTAATGAGCCCTTTTGCCCTTCTCTTGCTTGCCTTTGCGATGTCCACCGATGCCTTTGCTGCGGCGATTGGTAAAGGTGCAAGCCTTAAGCATCCCCGGTTAACCGAAGCTTTCAAAATCGGACTCATCTTCGGTTCGATTGAAGCCTTAACCCCGTTGGTCGGCTGGCTGATCGGTAAGTCTGCCTCAGGTTATGTGGAAGCCTGGGATCATTGGATTGCGTTTTCCCTTCTGATGATTCTTGGCCTGCATATGATTTCTGAGGGCATTAAGCCGGAAGAAGATGAGGTAGAAAAGCCATTAAAGCAGTCATTGCTCCGCACCTGCCTTACAGCCTTCGGGACAAGCATTGATGCCTTGGCAGTTGGTGTAGGCTTGGCACTCATCAACGTGAACATCTGGGTGGCCGCAGCTTTGATTGGCTTAGCAACCACTCTCATGGTGACCCTTGGCATCATGCTGGGGCGCGCTGTCGGAGCTGTATTAGGACATCGAGCAGAAATTTTTGGCGGCGTTACGTTAATCGCTGTGGGTGTGTGGATCTTATCTGGCCATCTGTAATATCCCCCATGGGGGTGATAGGAGTATTGTCTCCGTTGAAATCCAACCACAGACCCGACGCAGTGGGTTGATGATTCCGGCATTCACCAGAAGAAATGCGTCCAACGCTCGTCATACTGTCAGCACTGCGTCGCAGTGCCAACATTCGCTTTTGTTTGGTTTGCATGGAATAGGGGACGGTTGCAAAGCGAACATTCGGGTAGGACGATAAGCACTAGTATAGTGGCGCCCATGTACCGCAGCGAAATGGGCGTTCGGGTGTAGGACCGACGGCCCGGAACGAACTACAACAGTTGGTTATGTGGCGCGAGGCGCAAACATGATGATCGCCATTCCCACCAAAGCAACAGCTGAACCAACTAAATCCCAAACTGTTGGTCGAATCCCATCGACCACCCAAAGCCACACAATTGCCATAAAAATATACACACCGCCATACGCAGCATAGACCCTGCCAGCAGCGGTGGGGTGCAGTGAAAGCAGCCACGCAAATACCGCGAGGCTCAACGCACCTGGCACCAGGAGCCAGATGGTTTTACCTTCTCGAAGCCAGAGATAAGGCAAATAACAACCCACGATCTCTGCCAAAGCGGTGACGAGAAAAAGACCAACCGTTTTCAACTCAGGCAATGAAATTGACCTCTTGGCAGTACCCTGACTTTGCGGCGTGCCAGCGCCAGCGTAGATGCGTCCGACAACATACGATATTTAAAGCCCCACGCCATAGTACCGAAGGACAACCACCATTACTGTAGTAGCCCCCATTTAAACCGGACACCTTGGTAGAAGCAAAGGCCTAGCCCGGATTTCTCATGAGAAGGTAGCGTAAGGAAGGAAGAAGCGGCTGAAAGTGTTATGATTTCAAGCTCCTACACAAAAAACCAACACTAACCGCCGCTATCCAAAATGGTACCTGAAAAGC
>JABXHG010000487.1 GCA_013393545.1 Alteromonadaceae bacterium
CTATCTACTCTCCACAGAACGCGAGACTCGCTAGTTGAGATATCCGGTGGAAAAGCTCCAGCAACAGCAGCGTGCATCGCCTGCGGCGAAGTAAGCAGTTTAGCCCCTTGCCTGCGCAATGGATTCAGCATTACTTTGCTAAAAGTAGTCATGCATTGATCACCGCATCCATAAATCCATCATCAAATTCTGTTTTCTTTCCGTCAGGATTGTCCAAAGTGACGAACTCATTTTGAACAACTTTTCGCCACCCATACCGGCGGTGAGTAGAACTAAAAGAAATTGGTACATCCTGGCGGAGGAGTCCGTCTTCATTTTCATCAGCGTCTCGAAAGATTGGCAACGAAACGGAAGTGCCGCATTCCTTTTTATGTACCGGCGTTGCATGCCAGATCTTGTGCATTTGTAGTGCCTCGACAGCTGGGCTTTCTGAAATACCCAAAACAAGGTTTGGCGGAGCTGGGCACGACCGCCGGCCCAAGAATATTGGATACTTCGGCCTGCGAAGTGCCTCGGCCAATCCTTCTAGCATGTCTCTATTCGGAGACTCGACAGCCGCAACAAAGGCTGCATCCGAAAGGAAATAGCGAGTGATCAGCTTTGCTGGAGCCCCTGGCTCACGGATCCAGTCTTGAGCAGTCTGATAGTCTCTCAGCAATCTTCCTGATTGGTCAACACGGACAGCAAATTTAAGGCGTGCCAAATCCTCGACAGAATCTGTTCGACGTCGCCCCTCCGCAGATGCCAACATCCCAACAACTCCAGATTTAGTTGGAGTGGAAGCCGTTCCACGAACTTTGAACCTTGATTCATCACCCCACGATTGGATGGAGCCTTTCAAAAGCAATAACAACGAATAACTCATGTGAGTCTCCAATCACTAATTGCTCAAAGCAGACTTAACGTTTTCAACCAGCTCAGACAGTGTCACTTTCTCTGCCAATCCTTCGAACTCCTGAGCAGTTTGGCCAACTCCCAGCACGAACGCTGCTTTTGGCTCCAGACCGTAGGTATCTTGGATTTCACGTGCTTCGTTAGCTAGTGCTGCTGCGCCAGCTTTTCGACGGCTTTCTGCATCAGATCCTTCCACCACGGATTCGAATGCATTAACGAGCGATACAGGGCGAGTATCGCGAACAGTAACGTATACCAAATCAGGCAGAGTCTGGTTTGCAAATGTATTAATCTTGCCCGTTGGCATGGATTTTACGAACGCCTCAATGAACTCACCCACCGCTTGAATGGTTACGTCGTCCGACTCGAGATTATCCTTCAGACCTTTAACATTTACCGTCGCATAGCGGTACATCGTCGAAGACATCATTTGGACAGTGCCCAACATTCCCGCGCCAGTTTCCTCACCTGCTTCAGCTAGATCGTCGACCGCCGTGAAAAAGTCGAATTCTGGAGCACTTGCATGGATACCTAACGCATGGGCAACCTGCACTGAGGCATCCACATTGTATGCGGCATCATCAGCAACCATGCGCCCGAACATTTCCATAACGTCCGAATGTTTCGTTTCAATAATTTCCTGCGCGACTTTTTTATGTATCTTCTCACCATCATCGTTATGGATTTCTTACACAGCACGATCAATCTT
>JABXHG010000488.1 GCA_013393545.1 Alteromonadaceae bacterium
GAAAGAAAAGTAAGAAGAAAGGAGAAAAAGAAGGAGAAGGAGGGGGGGGAGGAAGGAGGAAGGAAGAAATGTAAGAGGAAAAAAGGTAGGAAAAGCAAGGTAGGAGATGTGAAGAGGAGTTAGTGGCCTTTGTGGCCGGAATTATGTCAATACACACAAGGAGATAAAATGGAATTTGAGTGGGACGAGGCCAAGAGGCAGAAGACTCTATTTGAGCGAGGGATCGATTTCATTGATGCTGCCCTGATCTGGGACGATCCTCTACGTCAAGTACGAGAAGATACTCGAAAGGACTATGGGGAGCGACGCTATCAGACCATTGGTCGCGGTGCGCTCGGCATACTGTTTGTCGTCTATACAGTGCGCGTATATAGCCAAGGCGAGCACGTAAACAGAATTATTTCAGTACGTCGGGCAAAGAAAAAAGATATCGAGCAGTATGAGTCGAGGACATTTTCGGAAGGGTTGAAAAATGGCTGAAGAAACGACAAGACTAACGTTGCAACAGATCAGAAAACTGAAAAGTCTCTCTGATGCAAAGAAGTTCAACGAAACGACAGAAGAAGAAATTGACAAACAGATTGCCGAAGATCCTGACCTATATCAGCTCACTGAGGCTGACTTGGCACAATTCGAACTCGCAAGGAGCAAGGAATGAAAAAGGTAGCAGGAAGGACAAGAGTTTCACTGGGAGAAATACGGAAGCTAAAGGGGCGGTCGAATATCGCCTCGCTGTATAAGCAGCAAAATGAAGAACGGGGGAAGCCGACCTCCAAGAAGCAGTAGTGCACTAACCAAGCCATCCACCGGATGCCAAAACCTCCGCTTCACTCCGGTTTTGTCACCGGTGATGGTGGCGTTAGCTGTGATTGCCTCACCCGAAAAGTGGTACTATAGTATCACTATAAATTTGGATCAGGGTGAGCCCATGAAAGTTGAGCTTGTTACGAACCTCAAGCGCCAAGCCACAAAGATTCTTGCAGATTTGCACTTGTCTAAGGAGCCGATACTGATCACGGAGCATGGTCAGCCATCCGCATACCTTGTTGATGTGCAGGATTATGAGTTTATGCAGCGTCGACTTGAGCTGCTTGAGGGGCTCTCACGGGGAGAGCGTGCTGTACTTGAGGGAAGAACGTACAGCCAGAGTGAGGCCAGGGAGAAAATGAGTAAATGGCTGAAGTAATCTGGACGGAGCCCGCCATTCAAGAGTTGGAGGCCATCGCCGAGTACATTGCTCTGGATAATCCTGCAGCCGCAAGTCACCTGGTCCAGAAAGTTTTCGATAAGACCGAGCGTTTGGCAGATTTTCCCCAATCCGGACGGATTCCTCCAGAACTCCCTAATTCAGTATACAGGGAGGTAGTGGGTCCACCGTGTCGCATTTTTTATCGTGAGGATGATAAGCGAGTTCTCATTCTCTATGTCATGCGAGAAGAGCGACAGCTTCGGGCGTACATGCTTGAGAACAGCTAACCAGGCGCGGGCTTTTGCGGTCGGTAAACATCACGATATCCGCAAGTTTAGTGTAAATGGGATCACGCAAGGCAAACAGGTCGCGCAATACCGCTTCCGGGTTGTCGTTCTGCAACAACGGACGGT
>JABXHG010000049.1 GCA_013393545.1 Alteromonadaceae bacterium
GCCGAGAGAGACCCGGCCGGACTCGCGAAAGGGAGGGGCGGGGGCCGGAGATAACAGGTATGAGGGCGGCCACGCACAGCTGCCACGGGTAAAGGCGAGAAAAAGGGCCTCGAGCTCAGTTGGATAGGGCAGAGGACTCATAATCCTTTGGTCGGTGGTTCGAGTCCACCTGGGCCCACCAGTATTTTCAATGACTTAGCCCGCTTTCTAGTGGGCTTTGTTGTTTCTGGCCCCTCCAATGGGACACTCATGGGACACTGAACCACAACAAAACGCCGCACCAAACCCAGCCTGCAACACCAAGTCAGACCACCCGGCACACCATTCTCGCAAACGACGCTCACCGCACAATCACCACCCAAACCCGCTCGCCCTAACGCCGACTCGGCACCGAAAACACTCCAAAACAACCCACGATGCCCCACCAGTGCCCCATAAGAGAGAATCAATAGGAAGTAATCCTTTTATATCATGACGTTAAACATAGCATTCAGGGGATTGACTGTCCCATGGTTGCTTTTGTGTGGTGTTGCGGTCTACAGTAAAGGCAGGTGCCGAGCTGGTGCGCCAACACCAGCCCGGCTATCACCGGCCAACCTGTGAAGGAGGTTTAGCCAATGACTATGCAAGTGTATCACCACCAGTCCTCAACCGGCGTGGAGGGCTGACTTATGGCGAGTATCGAAAAACGTACCACGCAAGACGGCAAGACAAGCTTTCGGGTCAAAATACGACTGAAAGGCCGTCAACCGGAAACCGCAACCTTTGACCGGCGGACAGACGCCAAACGATGGGCAACCCAGACGGAGGCCGCAATCCGAGAGGGCCGCTACTTCCATGCGGCTGCCGGCAAAGGCAAAACACTGTCAGACGCCCTCGCCCGTTATAAACGGGACATTCTTCCCAGCTTGAAAGACCACAAACACAGAGAAGCCCAGCTCGACTGGTGGGACCGCACCCTTGGCGCCACCACCATCAAAGACATCACCCCTGCCGTGATTACCGAGTGCCGAGACAAGCTGAAAGCCACCCCCTACAAAATCGGCAATACCGAGAGGCAGCGCACAGACGCTACCGTGAACCGTTATGTCGCGGCACTGAGCCCCGTTATGGCGGCTGCAGCCAGGGACTGGGGCTGGATAGCGGACAACCCTTGCCTGAAGGTTCGCAGAGGCAGCGAAACTCGCGGCCGCACTCGTTTTCTCACCGATGACGAACGCAAGCGGCTGTTGAAAGCCTGCGACCAGGCCAATGACACCCCTGAATTGAAAACCATTGTTTTGCTGGCCATTACAACTGGCGGAAGGCGAGGCGAGCTGTCCGGCTTGCGCTGGCGCGATGTTGACTTGAAACGTAAGCGAATCACCTTCACCGACACCAAGAACGGAGAGACAAGAGCCGCACCACTGGTTGGCCCAGCGCTCGATGCCATGAAGGAGTGGGCCAAAGTCCGACCTCTGGATGATTCAGCCTACGTATTCCCCGGCAGAACGGACAAAACCAAAGACAAACCCCTGGACTTCCAGCGCCCCTGGAAAACAGCTCTGAAACGCGCTGAGTTAAGCGATTTCCGATTCCACGACTTACGCCACACTGCCGCCAGCTATCTGGCCATGAATGGCGCCGGCCTGCGAGAAATTGCGGACATCTTGGGGCACAAGACACTGGCGATGGTGCAGCGCTATAGCCACCTCACCCAAGACCACAAGGCCTCCGTGGTAGAACGAATGACAAATGCGGTATTTGAGGAACAATAATGGACCCGACTTTCTCGACAAATACTTTTGGATCGCAAGACCACACACTTGGAGATCCCAGCCACTTCCTGAGCTGTGATGAAGCACTTAAATTGGCAGACTCATTATCTATTATCCAGGCAGGCTGCTGCGTAGTCGGTATGCCTCCAAGCTACCTGAAGTATGAGAGTGCCGGATTGGGATATAGCTGGCCCAACACTGCTTTCAGCAGGCAGCTACCAATGGATCAAGTGACGACCGTAATCACAGCCCTTTGCAACGCCATAACCACCGGCAAACTTTCTGCCGAAAATATTGCAATACCAAGTCTCGAGGAAGCGGGGACAAACCAATTAAGGTCAACAGACTACGACCTATGGGGGACTTTAATTGATGTAGAAGAGCTAAAGCGCTGGCTACTGTCACGTAACTGCAAGCCTCCTTTCTTTTTTGGGGACGAATCGACCAACGTCCCCACGCACATGGATAAAAATCACCCCAACTTCAGCAAACAACTAAATGCTGCCGTGCAGGCGTGGGAAGCAATCCAGGACGACGAATTACGAAAGGGGAAGTCCGTCAAAGCTGCGGCCATTGCGTGGTTAGAAAACAACTTCCGGTCCTTAGACCTTGTGCACCAAGGAAAGCGGAACAACAACGCAATCGAACGAATTGCGGCGTTAATTAACTGGGAAACGGGTGGCGGAGCCCCAAAAACACCAGATTAACCTCCCCCCCCCTTTGCAGTCAGCAATAAAGGTCTTTCCGAGAGTAAAGTCATCAACTATTCCCGCCCCACAAGACAACCCACCCCCGGCATTACCCCCTTTGCCGGGGTAGGTTTTGTGAAACCTCCCCACTTATGAGGAACCACGCCGCTTGCTGAAATGTTCTCAACCGCAAATCGCGGTCACTCCCAAAACACGAGGGCATTTAAATGCATGACACAAAAGACCGTCCGACAACCCAAAATACAATCTTCGCCGCCACGCTGCTGAACCTGCAGCAACTCTGCAAGGCGGAACCGGCACTCACTGCCGGCGGCGTCCGCCACCTGCTGTTCACCAAAGGCCACGACCTACCCGGCGTCTATCGCTTTGGCAGGAAGCTCTTGTTTGACCGCGCCGAGTTCATGGAGGGCATCAAACAAGGCCATACCGCCAATATCAGCGGGAGGGATGCCAAATGACAAAGCTGAACTTCGCCACACAAAACGGAAAACCCAAACTGCTGTCACCTCGCAAGCGCCGGTTACTCGAGGCACTATTGGAAGGGCCGGTATATCGTGAGTCAGCAGACCGAATAGCGGGAGCCAGTAACAGCCCTGACATTGTCAATGGCCATTTATTTTGACCCACCTTTGGCCAATAAAATTGACCCACCTTTCATAGTCTAGTTCGTGGCTTTCTGCTTCAGTCGATAGCTTTCTCCTCCCAACATAAAGATGTGTGAATGGTG
>JABXHG010000489.1 GCA_013393545.1 Alteromonadaceae bacterium
TATAGAAAATTCTGAATTAAGAGAGCGGGAAGAACTCGGAAAGCAGGTTTTTTTTTTTTGAATGGGGGTGGACCAAAGATCAGGAGCCGGGTTTTTTCATATGGGTGAAGGGGAGAATGTTACAAACGGATTGAAAGCACATGCGGAAAAATATTTTTGAAATTCCGCGACAGTTTTTTTTTCAAAGGATGAAAACCTAAGGAAATCTAATATCCTTTATTTAGAGGGCGAATTAATAGACGGGGATAACGAAAAGGGCTCTGCATTTATAATAAATTCTTTTCCATTCATTCTTCTTAATTTTATCATATTTTTCACCGGCCGGGAGGGAAGTTCACCAATCATCACTCAACTCGCCTCTCATCCGGATATTCGCGTCCCGATCTTTGAACATTTTGATCGCGCCACGGCAAAGAAATCTTGGCCAGATACCACCCTGCGGATCTGATTGATCATACCTTCAGAACCGGACATAAACCAAGCCAAGACGAAATGCCGCCCACATCTGGTAAATCAGTCGGATTCAAATGGAGGGCGTGGGGGCATATCGACAAACTGCATCCTATTATAACGCAACATAAACCAGTTCTTTTCCACTTGTTTCGACGAAACTTGCTGGAATATGCAGCAAGTCGATACATGAGTGATCATATTGTTCCCGAGCTGCCCGAAGCCAAAGAGATGGGGTTCACTAAATTTGGTCATTCCCAATTCAAATTCAAAGAATTATCCGGCGATCAACAGCAACGCCTTAGGGAAGCAATGGACAAGGTTCATTTTTCCATACCAGTTGATTTTGCAACAGACAGAATTCACAAAATGGTCGACGCCAAAGCCTTGGTTGAAAAAAACTATCTTATCCACTTGGAAAACAACGGTGCCAAAGTTTACCATATATGTTATGAAGACTATCAGTCAAACTCAAAAATGTTTATGGAGGGATTCTGCCACTCGATATCAGTCGATGCTGGAGTTAATTTGAAAACCCAATTCAAAAAGGTTTCAAGCACGAAACTTCTGTCTCAGGTTCAAAACCTGGAGGATCTTGCCTCAAACGAGACAATAGAGAGTTTGATTAAGCAATCTGAAAAGCTTATCAAACCAAGGTCAGGCATTTAGTTTTTGAATGCCTGTCTGACCATATATTAGTATCGGTCGGCGCAAAATACCTGCGTAAGGTGTCTAAAGCCCCGGCAATCGGAATTGTGCCATCTCCTATCGGACTTGCACTTTCAAGCCCTATCCCACAAAACTTGAGCGTGCCCCATGCCCCAAGGGGGTAGGCGAACTCTAATGACGGTGGAGACACGTGATGACTGACAGCCTCACCCCCGGCGGCGACGGACAGGCCAATCACACTCTCGCGGTAATGCGCGGCGAGGCCCGCGAGGGAACGCTGGCGCAGGATGTCGATTTCCTGCCGGGCCTTCAGCTTCATGCCGACCCGTCGCTGGCCCTGTCGGGCAGTTTCGCCTCCCCACCGGGCCGGATACTCGACTTCGACGCGCAGATGGGGCCGAACGCGGGCGACTGGATCGGCCTGCATGTGGGGCTGCCGGCGGAGGATCTGGGCCAGGGCGGGGGGCTGGGG
>JABXHG010000490.1 GCA_013393545.1 Alteromonadaceae bacterium
GGGGCCGTCGCCCCATCAGGAATTGTGAGCCCGTTGGCTCAACAACATTGAATCCGGAAAAGAGAGCGGCAGAGAAAGACGTCGCTTAAACAGAGAAATCAGTGCCAACTGTCTTGAAAAACACCGCTGGCAAGAGCTGCAAGCCCTATGAAAGCGCAAACTACCCAAATAAAACCCAAAAACTCCATTTTTCGTCAACTAAAAAACCATCAATGCGTTTAAGCCAGTAGGAACAAACCTGCCACTCTGCTGACCCCCGAAAGCTCAACGCTTGCAGCATGCGTGCCGATGAAATGGAGCCGAATACGCAATGTAATGGGCGTCGCTGTGCCTGCACTGGTTAGCTTAACAATCAAGCCGGTGAGTCATCTGATCAGCAATTCCTATGTCTCATGGTGTCGCTTTAATAACTGGTTTCCCGGCATTCGACAGTATCGTAAGTTGTTTTTCTGCACCTCGTAGTGGTCGTTGAGGGCTGCTTAAAACCCTCTTCGATTGAATCAAAAACCTCTTTGACGCGATCAGCGTTTCTCGCTGATCGGGCGTCACGCTGCGCAGACTTGGCAACGTATTCATCTGTGTAGCAGTTTATGTCAAGTTGGTTCAGGCCGTCCGCAAGGATGCCTCTTGATAGTTCTGTAGCGAATCCTACGTAGCCAGACGGCTCTCCTCGACTTACTGCACGGTTGTAGGCTGAGCAAAAATCATCGACCCCATGTTCAGCCATCAAAATCTCGAAGCACCCCAAACCAGAGAGGCCTCTGGCAGTTACTTCCAGTGGGATCGGTGAATTCTTCAGTTCTCGATTAGTGAGATCGAAGCTCAGAAAGGCTCGGCAGACCTCAAAGTTTGAAAGATCCTTGATACTATCGGCATCCCTCTTTACGGCAGATTCTGGCACGACCGAACAAGCATGTAACAGCCCAGCTGCGATAGTAACAGCAATGATTCTTATCATGAGTTTTCCTAGTTCTCTAAGCTCAGGCGACGATTATCATTTTACAGCTAACGCGAAGGTAACCGGCGCCGGAGCGCTAGCGGAGGGGACCAAAAGCGGTACGCTTTTGGCGTCCGGTTGACCGGCTGGTTAGTGGCGGGTTTTGACGTTGCCTGTTCCCTGGCACTGACCATGACGGCCTACTCCGTTACCTCGCACCGGCTGGCGCCGATACCGTTTGTTTGAAACCACCGCCACGTTTGCGATGGACGAACCTGAATTCAAATGTACCAGATCCTGACTGAATTTTCGGCGGACAGCCCAGAGCGATGAACGCCAGAATTTCTACCAACGCTGTTGCTGATTGAAGCAACCAAATCAGACGCGGACTCTGACGGCCTTGGTACTCACCAGACTAACCGGGCTTGGCTGCCAAGCCCGGTACCAAGGCCACTGGCACACAGCCACCCAAAAGACCGAAGCCTTTGCCATTAACGCTGAGCTTAGCGGCGACCTTGTAATGGAGGCGTAGCCGCTCTCACACCTCCGTCCTTCGCCCTTCTCCCCCCTCCTTCTCCCACTTTTTCATTTTTTCTCTTCCCTTTCTATTCATTTCCCTCTTTCCCATCCCCC
>JABXHG010000491.1 GCA_013393545.1 Alteromonadaceae bacterium
CCTATCGGGCATGTGGCAATAAATACTATTCCAATGGCGACTAATCAAGGATTCAAGAACCTCGTCCCCAAGGAAGACATCGGCAGTAGTTATATCTACTACTGGCTGAAGGCAAACAAAGACCTACTAGAATCACACGGAAACGGCGCGACATTTAAGGAAATATCAAAATCCAGCGTTTCCCGTATTCCTATCCCACTGCCGCCACTGTCGGAGCAGCGGCGGATTTCCGGAATTCTCGACAAGGCTCTTCGCGTTGAAAATTTGTGGTATCAGCGCAACGCCGCCATGGAAGATCTTGGCATTTCCACATTCAGGGAAACTGTTAAGAATAACAAATCTTCGATTCGTTATACAAAACTCGGGGATCTAGGGAAATGGAGAAGTGGTGGAACTCCACCTAGACATAGGGAAGAGTACTTCCAAGGTGAGATTCCATGGATATCATCAGGCGAACTAGGGAACCTCTATATCGATAGCGCGAGGAGCAGGATTAGCGAGAAAGCCATCCGGGAAACTTCCGCCAAGAATGTACCGCCAGGTTCTCTGATGATTGGCATGTACGACACTGCAGCGTTAAAATCAAGCATCGCCTCCATTCATTGCTCCTGCAACCAAGCTGTCGCCTTCTCAAGCCTCGACACTAAAATAGTAGACACCTTATTCGTTTACTATGCAATACTGGACCAGAAAAAATCATTGCTCGAAAATCGCCGAGGAATACGTCAGAAGAATATCAATCTCAGCATTGAAAAACATATTGAAGTCCAACTGCCGAACCTCTCGGTCCAGCAGGAATTCTCTTCACTCATTCGAAGGATTAAAAATCTGTACTGCACTACAGAAAAGACGAGTTCGGAGCTTTTTTCGTCGCTACAGCACCATGCCTTCCAGGGAAAGCTGTAGAAATGATCACCTGGGACCAATTCATGCACCCCGTCCTCTCCATTCTTAAGGAAGTAGATGAGGTCAGACTGCGCGACCTTCAGGACAAAGCGGCGGATCTCGTTGGTTTATCTTCGGAGGAACGCGCTGAGTTGATCAATTCTGGTCAGGAACGCTACCGGGGCAGGGTTGGGTGGGCATGCTCGTACCTATTCAAGATCGGCGCAGTCGCAAGACCGGCGCGAGGCAGCTACGCCATTACACCACTCGGACGTGAGCTCCTGAACCTCTACCCAGACGGGTTCGCCGAGAAAGAATACAAGACCTTCGCCAACGAACGCGGCATCGAACTATTCGCATCACGATCAACCGCGACCGCACCAGCCAGTGCCGAGACGGCATCCACATCCTCCTCAGAGCACATAGGACCTCTCGACCCCGTCGAACAGATCGATGACGGCGTCCAACGCCTCAATTCCACCATCGCCGATGAACTACTCGCCAGGCTCCACAGTAACGCCCCGTCTTTCTTCGAAGAAGCAGTCCTCAAACTTCTCATCGCCATGGGCTACGGCGGAGCCGAAGGGCGGGCAACGCGGACACAACTGTCCAGCGACGGAGGAATCGACGGGATCATCGACCAGGATGCTCTCGGAC
>JABXHG010000492.1 GCA_013393545.1 Alteromonadaceae bacterium
CTGAGGCAGTCGAAACATTTCTATCTGATGTGTATGAAGAAGCAGGGCCGGGGCGCTTCACCTATAAAGCCGGCTCTACAACCGGCGGCCTGATTCTCTATGATGATGATAAATTTGCCTATTCCCATCATGGTACGGACCCGATAGGCGGGCAACTGGTCAATGCGTTTGATTTGGTTCGTATCCATAAATTCGGCATGCGGGATGAGGAAGCCGAGCCAGGGACGCCGGTCGTCCGGCTCCCGTCTTTTACGGCCATGACTGAGTTCGCTCAGGCGGATAAAAACGTCAAGCGAACTTTAGGCCAGGAAAGACTACAGGCAGCAAGTGAAGAATTTGGAGTCATTGAGGATGTAAATAGCGATTGGTTTGAAAATCTGGACGTCAAAAAGAACGGAGATATTCTTTCTACCGCCAAAAATATAATTTTGATCTTACAAAATGATCCGCACCTGGCCGGGAAGATTGCCTGGAATGATTTTTCCCATCGGGCCGTCGTCTTAGGTGATCTACCTTGGCGCAAGCTATCAGAGGGGGATTATTGGACGGACAGAGACGATGCTTCTTTACGTAACTACCTTGAAACTGTTTATAGAATTTCGGGTCAAGGAAAGGTTCATGACGCGCTTATGGAGGTACAGGGGAAAAACAAATTCCATCCGGTACAAGATTATCTCAATAGCCTGGAATGGGATGGGCTGCCCCGTCTTGACACGCTGTTCATTGAATACCTAGGTGCTGAAGACTCTGAGTATGTCCGGGCCGTAACCCGTAAGATATTCACGGCAGCAGTCGGCCGGGTAATGAAGCCTGGACTGAAATTCGATAATGTCTTAGTCATGGTGGGACCGCAGGGAGTCGGGAAAAGCTACATTATTAAAAAACTCGGCATGGACTGGCATTCTGACTCAATCACTACCGTTCAAGGAAAAGAAGCTTATGAGCAATTGCAAGGCGCCTGGCTCATAGAGTTGGCTGAACTGTCTGCAACCCGTAAAGCTGAGGCAGAAGCCGTTAAGCACTTTATATCAAAACAAGAGGACAGCTATCGAGTAGCATACGGCCGCCAGATTTCCGTTTTCCCGCGGCAGTGCGTTTTCTTTGGTTCAACGAATGATGTGACATTTCTGAGAGACCGAACCGGAAACCGGCGGTTTTGGCCGGTTGTGGTTGCCGTTCAAAAGCGTACAAAAAACCTCTGGAAGGACATGACCCAATATGAAATTGATCAGATTTGGGCAGAGGCTGTTGACTGTTGGAACGAAAAAGAGCCTCTTTACCTGTCAGGGGAGCTTGAGGCTGCGGCCAGGGAAGCCCAGGAGGCACATACTGAGGAAAGTGCTAAAGCCGGTTTGATCGAGGAGTATTTAAACCGGTTGCTCCCCGAGGATTGGGCCAAAAAAGACATCGGCGAGCGAAGACGGTTCATCCATGGCAGCGACTTTGGAGAAACCGACGAAGGAACGGTCCAAAGGGACAAGGTTTGTGCGATGGAGGTATGGGTTGAATGGTTTGAAGGCAATCCAAAACAAATGAACCC
>JABXHG010000493.1 GCA_013393545.1 Alteromonadaceae bacterium
GTCATCTGGGGCTTGGAAGTCTTCGTCTACCTGTTGGTTAAGGCGATCGAGTGCTGCACCACTGACAGAACCTTCACGTACTTGGTTGAGAATCTCGATGAATTCTTCATCTGATTGCCGCCATACAGTGGTCAGGTTGATATTGCTGAGCGCGACGTCGTCGTAGCAGTGCGCAGAGAAGAAATACGACGAATCCCAATGCTCAGTGAAAAGTCTGCTTTCATCATCAGTGACCACCGGAGGCAACTGGAGTAAATCGCCAACCAGAATCAACTGCACACCACCAAAGGGGCGAGTATCTTTGCGCAGACGCTGCAGCGCCAGGTTCATCATGTCGAACAGGTCTGCTCTGACCATGGAGATCTCATCAACAACGAGGATATCCACGGACTGAAGTAGCTTCGCGGTCGCAGAGGAAGCGTGGTACTTACCGCCAGACTTCAAATCATCGGGGTACATTCCTGGACGAAAGCCGAAAGCCTTGTGGATGGTAAAACCACCGACGTTAAGCGCGGCCACACCGGTAGGTGCGGTGACAAGAACGTTTTTCTCTTCAACGCTGTCGAGAAAAGTTTGAAGGAGGGTGGACTTACCAGTACCAGCTTTGCCAGTAAGTAGGACGTTCCTGCCGGCATTAATCCGGTTGAGAGCATCCTGAAACTCGTCAGTGATCGTAATAGCCATAGATCCTCCCCGGAGGTAGTTCTTGTTTCCAGTTATTAATTGTTGCTTGCTTTTGCTTATCAAAGCACGAAGGTCCGACAAAGCCGGCAGGTCAGAAAAAGTATCTAGAATACTTGTTTTAACAATACTATGATGCGGGTGTTTCCCAAGGCTTGTTTGGTGCCAATTTTGCTGTGTAAGGAAAACCTTGTTAAACAAAGGATGGCTGTTCAGGTTTTAGGTATCGAAGAGGCTTTTTTGCATGGAGCTAAACAGCCGCCCCGGCGTCTAGACGCTTTGCGATGAACTCAGTTGGGATAGCTAGGTACATGATCGCCGTATGAAGCCATGCTTATTCGAAGGTGCATCGCATAATAGATATGATTCGCTCAATAATCGGGTAACGATAGAAACTAGGAATTCACCGAAGCGAACCGCGAAGTGTAAGAACAGTGTGTCCGGAGTGATTGTCGTGTGCATATGTAAACGCTGATGCAAGATTCCTGGATAGTTCGAATAGGTTTTCACACTTCAGATAGGGTTATTGAGTACTTCTGTCAATCCGGTGAGGTATCTTAATTTTAGCTAATCCTCAAAGATTAGGATTGCGATGAAAGGGATCATTCGAGCATGTCGAACACAGTACAACTTACTGATTATCAGGCGAAGTTTTTTGCTCATGAGTTGGAGCGCAGCTATGCCAACGATCATGTCGGCAAGCTAGCGGGACTGTTGTTCGATGCACAGGTCGAGCCGAAACCTCATCAGATCGATGCTGCCCTTTTTGCACTTCAGACGCCTTTTTTGCCTGGTGTGATCTTGGCTGATGAGGTCGGCCTGGGTAAGACGATTGAGGCTGGCATTGTTATTT
>JABXHG010000494.1 GCA_013393545.1 Alteromonadaceae bacterium
AAAGAAGAGGGTTCCTCCGCCGATCCTAAGGACATCACCGCCTGGATCTCCGTCTTCACCGCAGTCATTGGTGCACTGGGCACCCTGTTCACCTTCGCTAACAAGCACTTTGACTTCATGGGCTAATTTGCTTCCTGTGAAGTAAACAAGCTTAAAGCTGCTGGGACATTGACTCAGCAGCTTTAGTCGTTTTTGGACTCGTTCAACGCGGGTTAAGCAAACTAACACGATTGCCGAGTCATGAAAGTGTGAGATTGGTTCAATTTCACATGTGTGTGTAAAAAAATAGTTACATTAGAGTAGACTTCTTCTGGGCACTAAAACTTGAATATCAAAGGATTGTTTCATGACTCTCTTCTCCCGTAAGGCTCTTGTTGCAGGCGCTACCGCTGTTGCTTTGACCTTCTCTGGAACCGCTGTTGCAAACGCACAGAGCAGCTTCGCCGGTAGCTCCGAATCCACCACTGTGGAAGGAGAGAACACCGGCAACGGCAACAACGCTAATGCCGACGTCTCCTCTGAGGATTCCTTCGTCTACAACCTCTTCTACGGCTCCACCAATGATGAGGGCGAGTTGGATCCAAAGGAATTCACCACCTGGATCAACACCATCAACTCCCTGCTGCGCACCATGGACAGCTTCCTGTCTATGTAAGCACTTTGCTCAAGGCATTCCGGCTGGCTCGTTATTACGGGTGAGCCGGATTTTTGGATCACTGGCTTGGATCAGTGGCTTAGACCGGGAGCTCATTTAGTGTGAGGCTTTTGGGCGGGTGCCTCAAGGAGTTCTTTTGCTCCACGCACGTCTTTAAGCATTTCTGGGTCAAGGGGGCTGCCTGCACGGATGATGGAGACGTCACCCGAGGACTCTAGAATCATTGCTTGGACATCTGCGAACTTTCCAATCCCCGCCTTGCGAATAGACGTTCTGACATCGTTATAAGAAAAATGCGACTTGCGAAGAGCGTTGGTCACAATAGCGCCTTCAAACATCAGCAAAATCGGTTCACGGTCTATTAGGTGCCCAAGTCCGCTCTTCTCCCGCAGGATTCCGAAAAAGGCTTCTAGGACCATCAGGGTTGCAAGCCCAATGATGCCAGCTGCCAGCGTGGGTGGATGGCCGAGGATGACGCGCCCGGCGACTGCGCCGAACATAATGATGATGACTGCATCGGACGCTGACATTGACGTCAGTACGCGCGAGCCGAAGATCTTCACTAAGAGTAGGAACGCGACATAAATCAGGACTGCCGCCAAGATGACGATGGGAATACGCGGCGGGTCAATATAGAGCCGCCCGCGGGCATGTTCCATCAACGGATCAGTGCAATTCACGTCATCTACGTTAACTTGCCTGTTGCCTGGGGCCATGTAAAAGCGGGTGGTCCTTCCCCCTTGCTGAGGGTGAACCACCCGCGGTGGGGAGCTAGCAGCCAATTAGAACGTGAGTGGGGCGACAGGGTTGATTTGAAGGGGCAGGGCGTGCGGTGCCCCGTGCAGAATGGCTTGGGGGGACCGGGCGGACTGACCCCTCAGGCCC
>JABXHG010000495.1 GCA_013393545.1 Alteromonadaceae bacterium
ACAACACTGCCACTTACTCAAAGGGCAACGACTGGGAACCTCATATTGTGGTGGATGGCAGGCTGATAACCGGTCAGAACCCCGCATCATCAGAAGGTACAGCTAAAGCCGTTCTGCAGGCCTTGCAACAAGGCTAACCAGCGCTCCTGCTACCTCGGCCGGGCTTTCTTATCTGGCCGAGGAAACTCTTTCCCGTATTTCTGACGACCATGGCGGCATTTCTGTATTTGAATCACCCTAACGCCTTCCATATACTTCGCCTCCTATTTTAATAGCGCCATCAGCGGCAAATCATTAGCCAGACATTGGAGGAACATCCCGCTATGGGGCCCGTCGTACTTTTAATTTTTATCGTGTGTGCCGTTTACGTTCAAAATCGTGGCGAACTCCACCATGAACGGCTAACGCGCAAGATCACGGATCACTCCAACCTGCTTGCACCAGTTAATTGTCTGTTTTATCTCTTCTCCGATGTTGGCAATAAACCGTTTATCAATACTCGTCAGTTTTCCCAGCTAAAAGTGTTTGAGGATCATTGGGAGGAGATACGCGATGAAGCTGTCAGCCTGAATGCTCAGACTCACATCAAAGCATCTGACGAGCTGGACGACCTGGGCTTCAACTCGTTCTTCAAAACCGGTTGGAAGCGCTTTTATCTAAAATGGTATGGCGCCAGTCTGCCCTCGGCAAACCTACTTTGCCCACGAACGGTGGAATTGATCAATGAGGTACCGGATGTAAAAGGGGCCATGTTTACCATGCTGCCGCCCGGTGCCAAACTGGTCAGGCATCGCGACCCTTATGCAGGTTCGTTGCGTTACCATCTGGGACTGGTGACGCCCAACTCTGACAACTGTTATATCAATGTAGATGGCCAGAAGTATGCCTGGCGCGACGGCGAGGCTGTAATGTTTGATGAGACCTATCTGCATTATGCCGCCAATAATACCGACAGCAATCGCATCATTTTGTTTCTTGATATCCGTCGTCCAGTCACCTTTGCTCCAGTCGACTGGTTTAATCAGCTGTTTTCAAAGATAGTACTGGCAGCATCAGCAACAAAAAACATCGAGGGCGACAAGGTAGGCCTGCTCAATCGCATGTTTGCCAGCGTGCAAAAAGTACGCAACCAGGGTAAGAAGCTGAAACGCTTTAACCGCACGCTGTATTATGCAGTGCAATACATTCTGTATCTGCTACTGATTTACTGGATCTTTTTCTGATAGATGCCTGCAGGGACGCGGTGGAACCTGTGCCCCTGCAGGGTTTGAAATTGTGCCAACAACCTCAGTAGTGCACCACAGACCGAATGCTCTTACCCTCATCCATCAGATTAACCGCTCTGGTGATTTCTTCCAGCTTCATTTCACTGTTAATGAACACTTTCGG
>JABXHG010000496.1 GCA_013393545.1 Alteromonadaceae bacterium
ATGAGTGGATCGACTTCTGTCATGCGCTTCATTGTATAAACGACTGCAGCCTTTAGGTCGTTTCACCCTCATTGGGCGGGACTAACGTTCACTCCATTAGTCCGAAATTCCCAATAGCTCAATAGCTTCGTCGGTCAATGCAAATACCAACGGACGCTTTTCCACTTCTCGGATGAGTCCAGCTTCCCGAAGCTTCAGAGTTCTAGGCCGAAGCACCTTCTTCGATAGTCCAGTAACTGCAGATAGTTCATCATTAGTCATGCCAGAACGTGGACCAAAAAGACGAACTTGCCCCAACAGGAACAAGATTTCGCCCTCTCTGTCTTGAAGCGAGGCTCCATTGCTGTCTCTATTGCTTTTGTACCGATCAATCCCCTTGCTGAGCTGTTCTAGCTGGCTAACCTTCTCAGTTAGTGACTCCAGTAAATCTAGCATCGCGCTAGCAAGAATTTCTGCCAGATCGTGGACGAAGAAGGTTAGCTCGCCGCGATTGAGCTTCTCCTCAGCGATACTAAATGCCTTGTAGTATCGAGCTTTTTGATGAAGAACCGCAGCTGAGAGTGAAATAGCCGTAGGCGCAGAGAGATACTCCGTCAGTTTAAGTCCGAGCAGGAACCGGCCAAATCTACCGTTGCCATCGTAAAAAGGGTGAATGTGCTCGAGCAGAAAATGGCCGACAAAAGCATTCACTAAAACATGCTCGGAGTCTTGCTGCGCATTCAGCATCGTTAGGACGCCCGAATGAATGGCATCTTCTCCGCTAAGACCACGATGAATTTCTTTAGTTCCATCTGTGATACTCACAGTGCCTTTTCTGAAATACAATCCATCCAGTTTGTCGTCAGCCGCGATTTCCTTCCCCATGAGCTGGTCGTACAACTCCCGCATTTCCTTTAGTGTTGCAGGAAAGCGAACACGCTCATTGTCGAGCTCTCCGAATAAGAGCAAGTACGTCTTAGCCATTTCTTGAAAAGGCCGAAACGACAGATTAGCTGAATCTTTAGATTCTGCTGCCCGGATAGCATCCTCGATCTCATTGCGCGTGGAATGGATACCTTCAATTTCATTGGTGGACTGAATTTCGCTAATCAACAAAGAGTGCAGGTAATGGTTTCGAGCCACACCAGGAAGCAGATTCCATAGCTTCTGAATCTGAAATTCGGTTCGCCAGATCTTTTCAATTTCAGCAGTCAATTCCGCGACAAGGTTGACGAAGACAGGATGCCCATTCACGGTGTAATTCCAGTGAAGCGAGGAAGGGGAACTGATACGCAGGTTAAGCTCTTCTTCCAACAGAGATCGCGCGTTAGTGCCAGCCTGGTGGTAGTTAATCTTCATTTGTTTATACCCAGATGCCTGCATTACATTCCCTCCTTCCCTTGAAAAGCCTTGAACCGAATTGTCGCATCTCTGATTTGCGACTATTAACGGCTACTGCAAATAGCCTAATTTCCCTCACCAGGGGCGAATGGTAAAAATATAGTTCAAAATGACTCAAAAAGC
>JABXHG010000497.1 GCA_013393545.1 Alteromonadaceae bacterium
GCAGGGGACGGGCGCCATAGGTGGGATCAAAGCCGGAACCCGCTAGGTATTTGGCCGCTGCATCCGTCAGCACAAAGTCGATCTGCTGCTCCTGCAGGCGTTTGCGCAACTGATTGGACATCAGGTTGACGATCTGCTGCAGATGTTCTTCCTTGAGGGAGTGGAACACGATCACATCGTCAAT
The DNA here is from genome assembly GCA_013393545.1 of Alteromonadaceae bacterium. Next base: position 185 of record JABXHG010000497.1, read on the forward strand.
CCGGTTGAGAAATTCAGGACGAAAGGTTTTTTTCAGCTCTTCCATCACATTCTCTTTCATCGCTTCATATTCATCCTGAGCGGAGTCCCCGATGGCAAAGCCAAGGCGCTTGTTCTGCTTAATCAGGTTGGCCCCCACATTGGAAGTCATGATGATCACCGTGTTGCGGAAATCCACCGTCCGCCCCTTCCCATCGGTGAGACGACCGTCTTCCAACACTTGCAACATGACGTTGAAGATTTCCGGGTGGGCCTTCTCCACTTCGTCAAACAGGACCACTGAGTAGGGCTTACGACGAACCTGCTCTGTCAACTGTCCACCTTCATCATACCCTACGTATCCTGGAGGAGATCCGATTAATCGGCTTGTACTGTATTTTTCCATAAATTCTGACATATCAACACGGATCAGGGCATCTTCGCTTCCAAACATGACTTCTGAAAGTGCTTTGGCCAATTCTGTTTTTCCGACACCAGTTGGTCCAAGTAACGATGATTGTACAGAAGTTTTAACTCAGAAAAAGAACTGTGAAAAAAGCATAATCCAAATGAAAACTGATCGTGTCAGAAGTTTTTACTTCTCATAAAATAGCAGCAAGACTTCAGTAGAGCCTTGCTGCTAGTAGATCTAAGGAATTCAATTGGGGCAAGTCATCTCGCAGTTCTTTTTTTGTGACCATTCCAATTCCTATAATTGATGTGAGCCTATGAAATCCCTCAGGAGCTTTATGCTGTCTCACTTTACTCAAATTCTTCATATTCATTCGGATCTTGACCTTCAATACGTCCATCTTCTTTGTTCAAGCGATTGATTGCATTGATTTCTTCTTCAGTCAATTCAAAGTCAAAAATAGCTAAGTTTTCTCGCTGATGGCTCAGGTTTCGGGATTTTGGTAGTGGTAGAATCCCGCGATCGACGTGCCAGCGTAAGATGACTTGACCCGCAGATTTTTGATATTTATTTGCTAGATCAGTGATGATGGATTCTTTGAGCGCCGCGCTGCCGCGACCTAATGGACTCCATGCTTCAGTAATGATCCCACGTTTTCTGTTTTCTGCTACCATTTGTTCTTGGACCCAGTAAGGATGGATCTCGATTTGATTGATGGCTGGTGTGACACCAGTTGCCTCAATAATGGCATCTAAATGTTCAGGTTCAAAGTTAGATACACCAATAGAACGAATCAAACCTAATTTTTGCGCAGTCACTAACGCCTGCCACGCTTCAATGTACTTGCCGCGTTTAGGCAGTGGCCAGTGGATCAAAAAGGCGTCAAAGTAATCTAATCCCATGCGCGCCAGCGATTCTTGAATACTGGTCAGTGCATCATCATATCC
>JABXHG010000498.1 GCA_013393545.1 Alteromonadaceae bacterium
AAAAGGCAGGCTTGTTTCGGTTAAGCACGGCAATAGGAAGCCCCTCTCCGGCGCCAACGGCGGCCATCGGATTTTTCTTGAGTTCTGAAATGCTGGCTGTAATTTCGGTATAAATAGCGTGAGTCATGGCAACCTCTAAAAGACCAACTAACTGGTCTTGGATTAGCATGAGGGGCGGGTCTTGCCTACACTGCCCCAATCAGACCTTGCAGGGAATGTAACATGCTTAACAACCACGATCACAGCTACAAGCTGCTTTTCTCCCACGCCGAGATGGTGAATTGATGAACAGGACATCCTCGATGTTCTGGGGCGTCTGGTAGAATGGTTAAAGGCGCCAGAGCAAACCGCCTTGCGCAGAGAGTTTGTGGTTTGGATTCGAAGAATATTGCTGCCAAATCAGGCTCCCGCTGAGGAAATCGCTGCGCCAAGGGCTGAATGTCAGCATTGAGGGATAGAAAAGGAGAGGAAGTATGAACAAAATAACAACCGCCACGCATGGAGCATTTCGTACAGGCTTGCAGTTTCTGTTAGCACTGTCTTTAACGCTGTTCGGCGTTTCCGGTGTGCAGGCTCAGGACCTCTCTGAGCGCGAGGTGGGTAACTTTGTCAGCAGTCTGGAAGAACTGAATTCGGTGCTGGCAAAGCATGAAGACGACATTCGTAACTTTGAAGCCGGCCAGAATAACCCGCTCGAGATGGATTTCAGCAAAATGTTTTCTTCAGGGTTGTCTCAGGCGAAAGGCCTGCCTTTTTATGCAGACATGGAAAAAGTGGCCACGGGGCACGGGTTTGCCAGCCTGGATGAATGGGCGGCCGTTGGTGATCGGGTTTTCCAGGCCGTAATGGCATTGCAGATGGACCAACAGGCTCCTGCCGCGCGCTCCGAGATGCAGGCATCGCTGGCAGAAATTGAGAACAGCCCGCACCTTACCGCAGCTCAAAAGGAGCAGATGCGCTCCATGGTTGAATCGAGTGTGCAGATGATGGATTCAGCCAGCGATGTCCCGGAAAGAGACAAGGCCCTTGTGCGCCCATACAAAAGCCAGCTGGAAACAGCGCTGGAATAAGTGTGGAAAGGCACTCGCCTGACCTTAGAACGATTACGAAGGTCACCACTTTTTCCAGTAGCCGTTGACAGATCGCTGCATGTGTACAAGTATACAGCTGTATATAAAGTCAGTTTTCTTGAGGGCGGGGATGCCCCAACCAGACCTTGCAGGGAATGCAACATGCCTAACAACCACGATCACAGCTACAAACTGCTTTTCTCTCACGCCGAGATGGTTAAAGACTTGCTCACGGGGTTTGTGAAAGAGGAGTGGGTCAAACAGCTCGATTATTCCACGCTTGAAAAAAACACCCTCCGGCAAACTGCCGCCAGTGTTGCCCATTGTTCTCTATAATGGTGATAAAAAGTGGTCCGCCGCCCGGAACGTTGAGTCGCTGATCGAAACAATCCCCGGCGGTCTTGAGCAATATCGC
>JABXHG010000005.1 GCA_013393545.1 Alteromonadaceae bacterium
GTCTGGGTCTGCGTCGCTAAGTCGGATTGGCGATGGATGGCGGCTCCGGATTCCGGGGCCGCCGTGCTTCTCTCCCGCTGTCTGTGCTGGCCCATTCCGGGAAAGCCGGAGGGCGCATGCCGCAATTGATTATCAGTGAAACCGAAGGATGTTCCCTGTCGCAACTGAAAGCCGATATAAATAGCAGGTTGTTGAAAAGCCCGGGTGCTGCAGCCATGCCTGCACGCCTTACCGGGGTTTTGCAACAGCCTGTTAGCTTTCAGACGGGTGGCCTTTGGTTCACATAAACGACGAAATATTCGAAAACTCAGGAGTTTATTGTGGATCTTCAACCACGCAAGAAAACCTTTGAAATGGGTGGCGAGACCTTCACCCTGGAAACCGGCCGTGTTGCCCGCCAGGCCACCGGTTCAGTACTGGTCACCACCGGTGATACGTCTGTGTTGGGTACCGTTGTTGGCGCCAAAGAGCCCAAGCCCGGCCAGGGCTTCTTCCCGCTGACCGTGAACTACCAGGAAAAGACCTACGCCGCCGGTAAAATCCCGGGCGGCTTCTTCAAGCGCGAAGGCCGTCCTTCCGAGAAAGAGACCCTGACCTCGCGCCTGATCGATCGTCCGATCCGCCCACTGTTCCCCAATGGTTACATGAACGAAGTGCAAGTCGTTCTGACGGTCATGTCTGCCAGCAAGGAGCATGACCCGGACATTGCCGCCATGCTGGCCGCTTCCGCAGCCCTGTCTATCTCCGGCATCCCGTTCGATGGCCCGATTGGCGCAACTCGTGTGGGTTACACCAACGAGAAAGGCTATTTCCTGAACCCGACCTTTGAAGAGCTGGCAAGCTCTGATCTGGACATGGTGGTTGCCGGTACCGACGAAGCGGTACTGATGGTTGAGTCCGAAGCCAAGGGTCTGAGCGAAGACCAGATGCTGGGCGCCGTTCTGTTTGGCCATCAGGAAATGCAGACCGCCATCAATGCGATCAAGGAATTTGCCGCCGAAAACGGTAAGCCACGTTGGGAATGGCAGCCGGAAACGGAAAACACCGAGCTCCTGAATGCCATCCAGAGCGACTTCGGCAGTGCCATCGAGGAAGCCTACAGCATCCGCGACAAGATGGAGCGTTACGCGCGCCTGAGCGAGATCAAGGCCGAGGCGGTCGAGAAGCTGGCCAGCATCGAAGAAGACGACGGCAAGCCGGCTGAAGACGAAGTGAAGAAGTACTTCGGCAAGGTCGAAAAAACCGTGGTTCGCCAGCAGGTCATCGATGGCAAGCCGCGCATTGACGGTCGTGACAACAAGACCGTGCGCCCGATCGAAGTGGAAGTGGGTGTGCTGCCGTCTGTTCACGGTTCTGCGCTGTTCACCCGTGGTGAAACCCAGGCCATCGTGACCGCGACACTGGGCACCACCCGTGACGTGCAGATCATCGACGCGCTGGAAGGCGAGCGTAAAGACCCGTTCCTGTTCCATTATAACTTCCCTCCGTACTCGGTCGGCGAAGCTGGCCGTATGGGTACGCCGGGTCGTCGTGAAGTCGGTCACGGTCGTCTGGCCAAGCGTGGCGTTCTGGCGGTTATGCCGACCATCGAAGAGTTCCCGTACGCCATTCGTGCCGTGTCCGAGATCACCGAGTCCAACGGTTCCAGCTCCATGGCATCCGTATGCGGTTCAAGCCTGGCACTGATGGATGCCGGTGTGCCGATCAAGGCGCCAGTGGCCGGTATCGCCATGGGTCTGGTGAAAGAAGGTGACAAGTTTGCCGTTCTGACCGACATTCTGGCTCACGAAGACCACCTGGGCGACCTGGACTTCAACGTTGCCGGTACCAACGACGGCGCAACTGCCCTGCAGATGGATATCAAGATCCAGGGCATTACCGACGAGATCATGGAGCTCGCTCTGGAGCAGGCCAACACTGCGCGTCTGCACATTCTGGACGAGATGAACAAGGTTATCGCCGAGCCGCGTGCCGAGCTGTCTGACCGCGCACCGAGCATCACCACCATCAAGATCGACCCGGACAAGATCCGTGACGTGATCGGTAAGGGCGGTGCCACCATCCGCTCCATCTGTGACGAGACCGGTGCTTCCATCGATCTGGACGACGACGGCAACGTGAAGATCTACGCCGACGATCAGGCCGCCGCACAGGCTGCCGTGAAGCGCGTGAAGGAAATCACCGCCGAGATCGAAGTGGGTGCCATCTACAAGGGCCGCGTCGAGCGCATCGTGGACTTCGGTGCTTTCGTGAACATCCTGCCGGGCAAAGATGGCCTGGTACACATTTCCCAGATCGCTGACCACCGTGTGGAAAACGTGACTGACGAAATGAGCGAAGGCCAGGAAGTGCTGGTCAAGGTTCTGGATGTGGACAACCGTGGCCGCGTGAAGCTGTCCATGAAGGAAGTAAAGGAAGGCGAACAGCCGACCGACCTGGGCGAGTAATTCCCGCTCCGGTTTGAATAAAAAGCCCGCCAGGTGTTGAGCCTGGCGGGCTTTTTTGTACCTGAACAAATGACGACCGGGCGTTAACCGCCCAGGTACGCTTCCCGCACTTCAGGATTGTTCAGCAGGTTCTTGCCGGTGTCGTGCAGGCGAATGCGGCCGGTTTCCAGCACGTACCCCCGGTCCGCCAGGCCGAGGGCCTGGTGGGCGTTCTGTTCCACCAGGAAAACGGTAATGCCTTCCTCCCGCAGCTGCCCGATAATCTCGAAGATCTGCTTAATGATCAGAGGTGCCAGACCCAGTGAGGGTTCGTCCAGAATGATCATGCGTGGCTTGCTCATCAGTGCCCGACCAATGGCCAGCATCTGTTGCTCCCCACCGGACATGGTGCCGGCCCGCTGTTGCTCACGTTCTTTAAGACGCGGGAAAAGATGGTACACGTGGTCGAGGCTCTCACGGATTTCCGACTTGGTGTTGAAGAACCCGCCCATGTGCAAGTTTTCCTCCACCGTCAGTCCGGAGAACACCCGCCGGCCTTCCGGCACAATGGCGATGCCCGAGCGCATGATCTGCGCCGTGGGCTCGCGGGTAATGTCCCGGCCTTCCAGCAATACCCGGCCCGAACTGGCCTGGGGGTTGCCGCATACGGTCATCAGCAGAGTGGTTTTACCAGCGCCATTGGCGCCGATCAGAGAGACGATTTCGCCCCGTTTAACCTCCACGGACACCCCGTGCAACGCTTCGATTTTGCCGTAATGGGTATGAACGTTTTCCAGTACCAGCATAGTGTTCCTCAGGCCTCGCCCAGATAAGCTTTGATCACGTCGTCGTTCTGGCGGATTTCATCGGGCTTGCCACTGGCCAGCGGCCGGCCCTGGCTGATCACATTGATGCGATCGGAAATGCCCATCACCAGGCTCATGTCGTGCTCGATCAGCAGCACCGAGACGTGGTAGTCCTCTTTCAGGCTGACAATCAACTGGTCCAGCTCCCGGGTTTCGGCCGGGTTCAGGCCGGCGGCGGGTTCGTCCAGCATCAGCAGCTTGGGTTCGGTGACCATGCAGCGGGCGATTTCCAGCCGCCGCTGCTGGCCATAGGCGAGATTGCCGGCCTCCCGGTTGGCCAGTTCCAGCAGGCCAACCCGGTCCAGCCAGTAACGGGCGCGGTCCAGCGATCGTCGTTCGCGGGCGCGGTAGTCCGGGGTTTTCAGCAGGCCGGCCAGCAGGTTGGTGTTCACATGCCGGTGCTGGGCCACCAGCAGGTTCTCCACTACGGTCATGTTGCCGAACAGCCGGACGTGCTGAAAAGTGCGCACCATCCCCATGCGGGAAATTTTATAGTCCGGCTTGCCCTGAATGGGCTGCCCTTCGAACAGAATCTGCCCGCCGGTGGGTTTGTAAAACCCGCTGATACAGTTGAAAACGGTGGTTTTGCCGGCACCGTTCGGGCCGATGATGGAGACGATCTCGTGCTCCTGCACATCCACGCTTACCTGATCCACCGCCAGCAGGCCGCCGAACCGCATGGACAGATTTTTCACTTCCAGCATATCGGTTACCCCTGATCTTTGAGTTCGATGTGGATACGGCGCATGGGTAGCAGGCCCTGCGGGCGCCAGACCATCATCAGCACCATGGCGGCGCCGAACACCAGCATCCGGTAGTCGGAAAACTCCCGGGCCAGTTCCGGCAAAATGGTCACGGCAATGGCGGCCAGTATCACGCCAATCTGCGAGCCCATGCCGCCCAGTACCACAATGGCCAGAATGATGGCCGATTCCAGGAACACAAAAGATTCCGGGCTGATAAAACCTTGCTTGGAGGCGAACACAGTGCCGGCAAAGCCGGCAAAGAACGCACCGATGGTAAACGCTGAGAGCTTCACCGCTGTGCGGCTAAGGCCCAAAGAGCGAGCGGCGATTTCATCTTCCCGCAGGGCTTCCCAGGCCCGGCCCACTGGCATGCGCATAAAGCGGCGAATCACCAGCGCGGTAATCACTGCCAGCACCAGGGCAATCAGGTACAGGAAAATCACCTTGTGCTCACTGGCGTAGGCAATGCCCAGGGTTTCATGGAAGGACGTGTTGCCCTCTTCCTTGATGCGCCGGCCAAATTCCATGCCGAACAGAGTGGGCTCGGGAATGCCGCCAATGCCATTGGGGCCGCCGGTCAGGTTGGTCCAGTTGTTCAGCAGGATGCGGATGATCTCGCCAAAGCCCAGGGTGACAATCGCCAGATAATCCCCCCGCAGCCGCAGTACCGGAAAGCCCAGTACCAGCCCAAAAAGAGCGGCCAGGCAGGCGCCAATGGGCAGAGCCATCCAGAAGGACATGCCGGTGTATTGGGACAGCATGGCAAAGGTATAAGCGCCCACGGCGTAAAAGGCCACGTAACCCAGGTCCAGCAGGCCGGCAAGGCCCACCACCACGTTCAGACCCAAGGCCAGCATAACGTAGATCAGTACCAGAGTGGCCAGGTCCACCGAGCCCCGGGAGACGAAAAACGGCCAGAACAGCGCCAGCACCACAAGGCCGGTGAGCAGCCAGGATTCCAGCTTTGCCCGTTTGCTCTGGGGCATGGGTTCGCGGCCGGACAGGGGATTGAGTCGGGCCATTGTGCCAAGGCGTGTCATGATCGAGTCACGGAACAGCTGGAACAGGAACACCACCACTGCGGCCACGACAATGGCCAGGACGGTTGTGGTATCCGCGCCTTCCAGGCTAACCACGGCGCCGCTGGCCACCAGGTTCAGGCCGAGAATGGGGTAGGCGATCACCAGGGTGATCACCGCGCAGAATAGTGCGTGTTTGATGTTTTCGGGAGCCATCAGATCTTCTCAACCTCCGGTTTGCCCAGCAGTCCGGTGGGTTTGAACAGCAGGATCAGAATCAGCAGGCTGAACGACACCACGTCCTTGTATTCACCGCTCAAATAGCCGGAAGTCATGCTTTCAGCAACGCCCAGGATCAGCCCGCCGAGCATGGCACCGGGAATGCTGCCGATGCCGCCCAGCACCGCCGCGGTAAAGGCCTTGAGGCCGGCAATAAAACCGAACAACGGGTCCACTGAGCCGTAGTACATGCCCAGCAACAGGCCGGCCACGGCGGCCAGCGATGCGCCGATCACAAAAGTGGCGGAGATGATCCGGTTGGTATCAATGCCCAGCAAACTGGCCATGCCCAGATCCTGGGACACCGCCCGACAAGCCCGGCCGGTCCGGGAACGGGAAATAAACGTGGACAGGGCGGTCATGCAGATAAAGGTGGTGACAAAGATGGTGATCTGGATGTAGGAAATGGAGAGCGGGAAGGTATCGGCAGAGCCGAACTGGAAGCCGCCCTCGATCAGAGCCGGAAAGCCAATGTTGCGCGAACCCTGGGCCAGATGCACATAGTTCTGCAGAAAGATGGACATGCCGATGGCGGAAATCAGTGGAATCAGCCGGTGTCGGCCCCGCACAGGTCGGTAGGCCACACGCTCCACAGCCCAGCCCATGGAGCTGGATACAATCACGGCGCATATCAGCGCCACCAGTAACACCAGCGGTAGCCAGGCAACGCCCAGCGTGGCCAGCCCGGTAATGGCAATCAGCGCGGTATAGGCGCCGATCATGTAGATTTCGCCGTGGGCGAAATTGATCATGCCGATGATGCCGTACACCATGGTGTAGCCAATGGCGATCAGGGCATAAGTACTGCCGATGGTCAGTCCGTTGATCAGCTGTTGAAAGAAATACAGTAGATCTTGCATGTGCGTGGCACTCCGAATGCCTGCGCCCGGAAAGGGGCAGCATTAGCCTGCACATGCCCCTGGCCTGGGGTGGGCAGGGGGCATGTGGTAACGCGGGTCGGTGAGGAACGTTTATTCGGCCAGGGTTTTGCTGCCGTCAGCGTGCCACTCGTAGACCACAAACTCGAACGATGCCATGTCGCCGTTTTCCGCGTATTCGATGGTGCCAATCGGCGTGTCGAAGCTACCGGCACGCAGTGCGTCGGCCACTTCAAACGGGTCGGTGGATTGTGCCTGCTCAATGCCCTGGGCAATCACCTGCACAGCGGCATAGGAGGTCAGTACGAACGGGCCGGAGGGGTCTTCACCTTTCTCCGCAAAGGCGGCAGCCAGATCACGGTTTTCCGCTTTCTGATCGAACGCCGGTGGCAAGGTTACCAGCAGGCCTTCGGCGGCTTCGCCAGCGATGCTGGTAATACCGTCGTTACCCACGCCTTCCGGGCCCATGAACACCGCATCCACGTCAGACTGGCGGGCCTGGCGTAAGATCAGGCCCAGTTCGGGGTGATAGCCGCCGTAATAGACGTAGTCCACATCGGCCTGCTTGATTTTGGTAACCAGCGAGGAGAAATCCTTGTCGCCGGCGGTAATGCCCTCAAACATGGCGATGTCCACGCCCTTGCTTTCCAGCGTGTCGCGCACGGCGGTGGCAATGCCTTCACCGTACTGCTGTTTATCGTGCACGATGGCGACCCGCTCCGGATTCTGGGCGGCGATGTAATCCGCCGCTGCCGGCCCCTGCATGCTGTCCAGGCCGATGGTGCGGAACACGGTGTCGTAGCCGCGTTCGGTAATGGCCGGGCTGGTGGCGGCCGGTGTGACCATCAGGATGCCTTCGTCATAGTAGATGTCAGACGCCGGCTGAGTGGAGCTGGAGCACAGGTGGCCAACGACATAGCTAACCCCTTCGTTGACCATGCGATTGGCCACGGTGACGGCCTGTTTGGGGTCGCAGGCATCGTCCATTTCCACGGCAACCAGCTGTTCGCCCAGAACACCGCCGGCGGCGTTAATGCGTTCAATGGCCATGCGGGTGCCAGAGAATTGCATGTCGCCATATTGGGCAACCGGGCCGGTCATGGGTCCGGCAACACCAATTTTGATTTCAGCGGCGGCCTGGCCGGCAGCCATCAGGGCAACGGAGGTACCTACGGCGGTAGCGAGCTTTTTAACGGAAAGCTTCTTAGTGGAGAGTGTCATGGTGTTTTCCTGTGTTTTGGTATTGTTCTTATGTTCTCAGTGCATTAACAAACATCACCGGTTACTTGATGTCAAGAACCGGTTGCTTTGGAACATAAGTTGTCAGAACCGCGAGAGGAAAACAGAGGCAAGATCTATGCCGCAGGGCTGGCCTGCGGCATAGCTGGAGCGTTAGAAAAACATCAGGCGGTAGGGTCGGTATCCTGATCGGTAAAGATCAGCTCCTTGAAGTTTTCGAAGTCGTGCAGCCGCTCGAAGCTCGGGTCCACAGAGGCGTCGTCCCGGTAAGCCTCGGAGAGGTCGATGGCCCGTGCCAGAGTGGCTACGGCATCTTCCCAGCGGCCGATTTCCGCGTAGGCACAGGCTAGCTGATAATGGGCGTGGCCGTTATCCGGGGCGAGCTTCAGGGCGCGCTGGCACAGGCTGATGGCCCACAGGGGTTCCTGCATTTCCAGTACGGCATCGGCTTTGTAACTCAGCGCTTCCACATCGTCCGGCCGCAGGTCCAGAATCTGATCGTAGGCAGCAATCTTGTTTTGTTGCGAGGTTTCCTGGCTGGCTTTCAGCCACAAACCATGCACCTCATTGGTGCGTTCGATCTCCGCCTGGTTCTGGTGGATGATCTCGGATTTCTGCTGCAGTTGGTCTTCGATGGATTGCAGGCGGTTTTCGTATTCGATGACCAGTTCGTTAACCCGCTTTTCGGCCAGGCTGGTGAGCTGGCTTCGCATGTCGCGAATGGAGTTCCAGCCAATCACAACCAGAATAGAGGTGGCGCCGGCAATCAGGTAGAAGAAGTAGGTGACCGTGTCGGTGGCGTAAGACATGGTTTTGTCGGCCACGGACAGTTCCTTCTCAACCACTTTTTCGATCAACTCGGCGCGTGTGTCCTGCATTTCCTTGCGCAGGGCCTTGGACTCTTCCAGCAGGTACAGCTCAACAAAGGGCGTGTACATGGGCCGCTCGTCCAGGGTTTTGATGCTTTCCTCGACATCCTCGGCGGTGATCTCTTTGTCAGGACCCAGTTCCTGTTGCTGGGCGAGAGCCGGTGCTGTGAAAACCAAAGCAAGTATGAGAGCGAGGCTGTACCTGATCATTAACGGTGTCCGTGACAGAAAAATGGTTTAGGGGTAGTTACACTGGGGACCATAGCACAGTGACCGTCAGAAATAATGGGCCCGGCATTGCGGGAAACCCCACTTGCATTACCCGTGGTAAAGCCATCTAATGCTTAGAGTTGTAAGTATTTATGGCAATGGAGACAGGCGTGAGCAGTTACGAGAAGGTGTTGGTGGCACTTCGGCGGGTGATTCGGGCAACAGATCTGCATTCCAAGCGGCTGAGCAAGCACGCCGGGCTCACCGGGCCACAGCTCTTGATCATGCGTACTATTCGCGAGTTGGGCGAGGTGACCATTGGCACCATTGCCGAGCACGTCAGCCTCAGCCAGGCCACCGTGACCACCATTCTTGACCGGCTCGAACACCGGGGGCTGGTGTATCGGGTGCGCAGCACCCGGGACAAGCGCAAGGTGCACGCGCATCTGACCGAGCAGGGCGCCGAACTGCTGGCCCAGGCGCCGAATCCTCTGCAGGAGGATTTCGTGCAGAAGTTCCAGAGCCTGGATGAGTGGGAGCAAACCATGATCCTGGCCTCCCTGCAGCGGGTGGCGAACATGATGAACGCCGATGATATTGATGCCTCGCCGGTGTTGACGGTCGGTTCCATGCTCAAGGATGATGGGTGGAAAGAAAAGGCCCCTCAATGATCCCTCGCATGATTGGCGTCGGGTAATCCTCTACGCGAGTGACGTGAGGTAGTGTCCGGACATCGAGAAGTCGGAGGCTTAAAAAACAGTGGTTGCGTTCGGTAATCACCGGTTATATATTCACGCTCGGTTAATTTCATGAAACCCGGTTTCTAACGACCCGGAGCCAGATGAAAGCACTGATTCAGCGCGTTACCGAAGCCAATGTCGTGGTTGGAGGTCAGCAGATTTCTTCTGTTGGTCCCGGCCTTTTGGTGTTTTTGGGCGTTGAGAAAAGCGACACGAACCAATCGGCGAAGGATCTCTGCCGGAAAACCCTCTCTTATCGCGTATTCCCTGATGAGCAAGGCCGGATGAACGTTAACGTTCAGGACTCTGGCGGCTCGTTGCTTATTGTTCCCCAGTTTACTCTCGCTGCAGATACCGGTTCTGGTACGCGCCCGGGCTTCTCTCGGGCGGCTGTCCCGGAGATGGCCTGTCAGCTGTATATGGATTTTGTGGCAGAAGCGAAAGCCGCTCTGGGTGAAGAGCGAGTAGGTGAGGGCAGGTTTGCTGCTGACATGAAGGTATCGTTGCTCAATGACGGGCCGGTGACCTTCATGCTGGAAACAGGTGGCAAGTCAGGGTGATGCTCAAAAAAGTGACACAGGTAACGTCGGTGCCATATAGAGGTGCGTATATTCGGTGCCCACTGATTGATACACGGGCTATCTGGCGTGGCCGATTTTTGCAATAGGCTGAATTAAAAAGCTTTTTTATAACCTGGCCCTTAACTTGTTGGTGAAGCCATCTGAATTCGGTGTTCTTGTCATAAAATTGCAAGGTTGGGCTGGCATAAAACAGGGCTGTGTAAGTACCAGGTGAGGCTAAAAAATCGCCACCTTAAAAGTTGCAAATGCTCAGGTAATGTATTAAAACGGATAGTCACACAGAGCTTTAATAAAAGCCTGTAAGTTGTTGAGAGGTAAGACTCGGCACCGCCCAGTCGGACAAGAACAAGAAATGTCGGCCTTGTTACGGCAAGCCATGCCGATCGAGCAATCCGGTAGCGCCAGCACCGCTGGGGTTGCCACGAAAAATCGGGATCTGAGCCCGTCGAAAATCTGAGTTAACACAAATAGGAAGACGCAACATGAAAAAGACAATTCTTGCTTCTGCTATCGCAGCTGCATCCTTCTCTGGCGCTGCTTTTGCCCAGGAAAGCAACCTGCCGACTGTTTACGGTAACATTCAGTACGCCATTACTCACGATGACGTGAAAGATGGTTCCTCCGACGTTGAGCATCGTGATAACGGTTCCACCATCGGTATCAAGCATGACCACGAAATCATGCCTGGCCTGAGCGGTTTCTTCAAAGCCGAGCTCGAGTTTAACGGTGATGACGCTAACACTAGCACTGGCCTTGACGATTTCGATGAAGCTTATATTGGTGTAGAGAGCGATAGCTTTGGTCGGTTGTGGATTGGTTCTGACGACTCCACTTACGAGCGTGCGATCGACGAAATCTCTAACTACTACGAAGCAGCTGATCTGAGCCTTGGTGCGACATACGATACTGGTGAAGGTGACCTCGTTCAGTATGCGACCCCGAGCTTTGGTGGTTTCCAGCTGCACGCAGCTGTTCAGTTTAACGGCGAAGGCGACTCAAGCAACGACAAGAAGTCTTACCCGTATCAGCTGGCTGCGACTTATACCGTAGATGCATTGGAGTTGGCCGTTGCGATGGATTCCAACGACGGTGACTCTGCATACAAAGATGACGCAGGCACCAGTGTTAATAATGAAAACACCTATGGTCTGCGTGCAAGCTACACTCTGGGCGACATGCGTTTGACTGGTCAGATGCAAACTCGTAAAGACACAGTAGACCTTTACGGTGTATTTGCTAGTTACTCCATCGGCAAAAATCAGTTCGCTGTTTCGTATGAGTTGGCTCAGTATGATGATGAATACTTCATCAACGGTGAAGGCGGCTTGGATCGCGACACTGTAACCTTGCAGGCTCTGCATAACCTGTCCGACAACATGTATGTCTACGCTGAAGGCTACATCGGTGGCGGTGACGACGTTTACGGTTACAACAACACCGTGGATGGTGATGATGACTTTGGCAAAGCAGCCGGCTATAGCGATGAGCGTACAGTTGCAGCTGTTGGTGCTGTCTACCACTTCTAATCAGCCTGTTGGCTAATTCAGAAGGTTAGGTAAAGCAAAAGCCGGTGACTCAGGTCACCGGCTTTTGTCGTTTCTGGAAATAAATTCCATTCATTTCTGATACCGTATGATGAATAGAACAATTGGCGAAGGAGATGCCCCATGCAGAAGCTCATTTTGGTCCTGCTTTCAATCCTGATGCTCGGTGGCTGCGCTGGCGTTCAGCCCTCTTCAAAAAACGCTGAAGGCAATAAAATCATTTCCTCCAGCTACCCGGCGGCTACGTTTGTTATTGACGATACTTTTGAGCTGCAGGGCCATCGCAGTGGCATCGACCATGGCGGCACAGTGAGCCCGACAACTAGCAGTTCATCGAGCTACACCGGAGAGCACTTTGTCTATGTGGATTCCGGCACAGGCACCTGGGTCGATAAAATTGTTGCGGTTAGTTTTCTGAAATTGAACAAGCCCCGATGGACCTGGGAGCGGACTCCGGAATGGACAGGCAAGAGTGTTATTGAAGGAACCATTGAGACCCGAATAGGTGAGCTGGATACCTACACAACATTTACCCGTCTTCCCGGTTTATTGGATGAGTATAACCTGAACCTCACCAGTAAAAACGTACATCTATGCGGTGCTGTCGTCACCATGCGCCAGATCCCGTCGGGGATGGCAAGATATAAACACAGCATTGACTACATGGAGCCCATTCGCTGCAGTGAAACGGATCAGTTTTTCTATGGGGATGGAAGTCTTACGAATACCGGACGACTTCGGCTCGAGAGGGTTTTCGAGCATGCCCAGCGGGATGTGAGGATTTACGAGAATCGATGATACGGACAGTAATGCAAGGAGCGCGGCCATGAGGCGATAATCTCAATTCAAACTCTCGAAATTATGGAGGGTGAATTGCCAAGGAGAGCAAAAGCCTTGGTCATAGAGTGGGCGATTGAATACAGGCAGGATTTATTGAATGATTGGGCGTTGGCGGAGCAGCATCAGCCTCTGAACAGGATCGACCCTTTGGAGTAATAGCATGCACAGAGTCACTAGCGTACAGGCAAAAGCCGGTTACACCCTGGCCATAACCTTTGATGATGGCACGCATGGAGAGGTCTGCATCGCTGACAGACTGTTCGGGCCGATGTTCGAGCCGCTCAAGGATCCCTCTTTCTTTGCTCAGGTGAGGGTAGATGAGTTTGGCGCCGTTTGTTGGCCAAACGAAGCAGATTTGGCCCCTGATGCACTCTATCGCAAAATCTCGATGCACTAATCCGGAGTTTGTATGGCCACAGAACTCGAAATCAAACTCACCCTCACCGAGCCCGCCCAGCAACAGGCCCTGAACTGGCTGTTGTCTTTACCGCAGGCGGAGAAAGGTCCCCACAAAACACTGGTCAACCGCTACTACGACACCCCTGATGCGGCCCTGAATCAGGCGCGCGCCGCGTTGCGAGTGCGCCAGGCCGGAGATCGTTATATCCAGACCCTGAAAACCCGTGGGGAGTTTGTGAACGGTGCCCACAACCGCCAGGAATGGGAGTGGGAGCTAGCCGGCCCAGAGCTGGATTTGTCACTACTGGAACAAACCCCGCTGCATGGCCAGGTGGATTTGAGTGCTCTGCAGTTGGCGTTTGAAACCAACTTCCAGCGGCAGGAAATTATCCTCAAGGATGGCGATAACGGAATTGAAGTGGCCGTTGATGCGGGCCAGATCCTTGGTGGTGGGAAAACCATGCCTCTGCACGAGGTGGAGTTTGAGCTGAAAGCCGGTGATGCAGAGTGCCTGATGCAGCAAGCTTCAAAGCTGGCGGAGCAAGTGCCGGTATTTCTGAACCTGGTCAGCAAGGCGGAACAGGGTTATTACCTAGCGGGTATCTACCAGCCCGAACCAAAAACACCGGAAGAGCCGCTCTCAGTCACCGGATTTTTGCACTTGCTTAGTGTTAGTTGGCTGACTGGAAAGCCGGTTCAGTTATCTGAATCTGTGCTGCTGAATATTGAAGCTGTGGCGGAGCAGGGCGCCTTGAGTCAGCTCTGGAGGCAGGCAAGCCAGCTCCTTCAAACCGGTATTACAACCGCGAAGCTGATCGACCAGTTGCCAGAGTTTGGCCAGCTGCAATTGGCGCTGGCGGCGAGAAGCTAGTCGTTTTCTTCGCACGACGCTCAGCTCTCCAGGCAAGCCCGACTCAGGCAGACGGCGGTGGCGTAGCGCCATCCGTTGGCGCCTGCCGGGACGCCTCATTCTGCTCATGCATAACACGCCACTGGGCCAGAAATTCCCGGTAGCGCTCTAGCGCCTCTTCCACTACAGACACATCCGGCGTGTCAGCCGAGCGCACCAGCACAATCAGCCCCTTGCCTTCCACTTCCTTGTTGGTGTCCGGATGGCAGACCACTTCGTTGTCATGGTCAATGTAGGCCAGCGCTGTGCCAATGCCGTGGCGCACCAGGGCGCTGACAATATCGGCCCAGATCAGGTCGTCCAGCTCCAGGTCGTACCGGTGCGGGTGATCCCGCTCGTAGTTGAACATGTCTTCCAACACCTTCTCCGAGCCGGGGGCAACCACCGCTCGCACCATGATCTCCGGATAGGTGCGTACCGGCCGGATAATGGTGCGCACGCCAAGCGCTTTAAACCGATCTCGGTTGTGATCGCTCACGCATTCCACCGTGGTGCGGTGGCCCAGATTCGAGTCGCTTAGTCGGTGGGCGATATCGAAGGTCAGGCTGTCTGATGACGCATCGGACTCGTCAGCAGCCAGAATAATAATGTGTTTGGCGCTACCGGCGTGCACGGCCTTCAGGGCGTCCGGATCGTTACCTGCGCCGTGATAGTGCACCAGGCCGCAATCTCTTAACTCCACCGGCAAGCCGTTGGGAAATTGCCGAGTCAACAGCATGATGGGTACGGTGTGATATTCCGGCACGGAGCGAATCTGGGAGGCGAAGCGCATGAAATACTGCTCGCCGCCGCTGCGGGGAGTGTTGATGATGACAATGTGGTCTTTCATTTTGTAAATCCAGCGTCCTTGAAGAATTTGTTCGCGCCGGTAGAACCGGTATTCAATCACATCACTGATGATCACCGTGATCATGGTGATCACCCCGATGAACATAATCAGCATAGTGCTGATCCGGCCGAGGTAAGTCTCCGGTGAGAGATCGCCATAGCCCACTGTTGTGGCCGTGGTCATGGTCAGCCAGATAGATTCGAACAGCGTGAGGTCTTCAACTGCCCAGATCACCAGGATTTGCAGCACAATCATGCCGGCCAAAACGCCCACCAAGCGCTTCACGCGGCTGCGGATCATTTCGCCCATGGGCAGGTGGGTTTCACTATGCTCCGGGTTCAGGGAGCGGCGCAGTGGCAGCATTCGGCGGTTCGCCTTCAGTCGTGAGTCAGTTCGTTATACAGTAGCGCAAATATAACAGAGAGACAGGGGAGTGCATGTATGTCTGAGCCTTGGAGTGAAATGCCGTCGATGTTGGCCGAAAACGTGTCGGGTTGCTGGCCTGCGGTATTTCCGGAGCAGGTGCCGGCCTGGCTGTTGGAAAGCGGCCTGTCGGAAACCGATATCGCCGAGGCTCTGGCCCGCAGCCTGTTTCTGCGCGAGGCTCTGGAACGCCACCCCGAACAGGTCGAAGGGGCGGTAAAGGCCCGCCCGCTGACCGAGCCAACCACCGAGCAATGGCTGGCGGACCGTTGGGCCAGTTTTCTGGAGAGCGTCGACAGTGAACCGGCCCTGCACGCAGCCCTCCGGCAATTTCGCCGCGAAGCCCAGTTTCGCATTATCTGGCGTGACCTGATGCGCTGGGCCGACCTGCACGAGACCATGGCCGCCGCCAGCATGCTGGCGGACACTTGCATTGATGGCGCTTTGAGCTGGCTGTACGAAAAAGCCTGCGAAGAATTCGGCACCCCCTACGGAGCGGACCCGGTCACCGGAGAAGACGTACCCCAAAAACTGGTGGTGCTGGGCATGGGCAAGCTTGGCGGCCGCGAACTGAATGTGTCCTCCGATATTGACCTGATTTTCGGCTTCCCGTCCAAGGGCGAAACCCGTGGCGGGCGCCGGGCGCTGGATAACCAGCAGTTCTTCGTGCGCCTTGGCCAGCGGTTGATTCAGGCGCTGGACCAGATTACCGCTGACGGCTTTGTGTTCCGTACCGACATGCGCTTGCGCCCCTATGGTCAGAGCGGCGCCCTGGCGCTCAGTTTCGCCGCGCTGGAAACCTATTACCAGGACCAGGGCCGTGACTGGGAGCGCTACGCCATGGTCAAGGCCCGCGTGGTGGCCGGCGACCAGCGCGCTGGTGAGGTGTTGATGGAAACCCTGCGCCCGTTTGTTTACCGCAAGTACATTGATTTCAGCGCCTTTGAATCGCTGCGGGCGATGAAAGCGATGATCAGCCGCGAAGTGCGCCGTAAGGGGCTGGAAAATAACATCAAACTGGGCAGCGGCGGCATTCGGGAAATCGAGTTTGTGGTGCA
Source organism: Alteromonadaceae bacterium (assembly GCA_013393545.1). Next base: position 15,857 of record JABXHG010000005.1, read on the forward strand.
GGCCTTCCAGCTAATTCGGGGCGGCCGTGACCGGGAGCTTCAGCAGCGCGAATTGCTGACCATTCTCAAAGAGCTTGAAGAACTGGAGTTGCTGCCTTCACCCGTGGTGAAAGAGCTTCGTGAAGCCTATATCTTCCTGCGTAATCTGGAGCACGCCCTGCAGGGCATGGAAGACAAACAGACCCAGATCCTTCCGGAAGACGCGCTCTCCCAGGCCCGTGTAGCCCGCATCATGGGCTTTGACGACTGGGCTGCTTGCCAGCAGGCGCTGGCGGAGCATCGGGAAAAAGTGGCCAAACACTTCGCCAACATTATCGCGACCGAAGACGAGGATGAACAGGAAGAGTCCCAGGTAGACGACGGTTGCTTTGAGCTGTGGCTGGATGAAATGGACGAATCCCATGCACTGGAGTGGCTGGCGGAGCAGGGCTTCGAAAATCCGGAAGACAGCTACAAACGCCTGAAAGAGCTACGTGAAAGCCGCACGGTGACCGGCCTGCAGACACAGGGCCGAAAACGCCTGAACCAGTTCATGCCGATGCTGTTGAGCGCGTTGGCTGAGGTGGGAGACAGCTCACAAACTCTGGAGCGGGTGTTGCAGCTGGTGGAAGCCATTCTGCGGCGTACCGCTTATATGGTTTTGCTGCTGGAAAACCCGGGCGCTCTCACGCAGCTGGTGCGTTTGTGCAGCGAAAGCCCCTGGATTGCCAGCCTGCTGGCGGAAACGCCGCTCTTGCTGGACGAACTGCTGAACGCAGAAAACCTGTACAGCCCCCCCACCAAGGATGAGTTGCAGGACGAGCTGCGCCAGCAAATGCTGCGCATTCCGTTTGAAGACCTCGAAGAGCAGATGGAATCGCTGCGCCATTTCAAAAAAGCCCACATCCTGCGGGTAGCGGCATCCGAATTGAAGGGCACCCTGCCGCTGATGAAAGTGAGTGATTACCTCACCTGGATTGCCGAAGTAGTGCTGGACCACGTGGTGGAGGTGGCGTTTGCCAACCTGGTCAGCCGCCACGGCTATCCGCGCCGGGCCGACGGCAGCGCCTGTGATACCGATTTCGCGATTATTGGCTACGGCAAACTGGGGGGTATTGAACTGGGCTACACCTCGGACCTGGACCTGGTGTTCGTCCACAAGGCGGATCCGCAGCAGTCGACAGATGGCGATAAACCGCTCGACAATGCTGTGTTCTATACCCGGCTGGGCCAGCGGATTGTGCACATCCTCAATACCCAAACACCGTCCGGGCAGTTGTATGAAGTGGATATGCGCCTGCGCCCCTCTGGTAACTCCGGGCTTTTGGTCAGCACCCTGCAGGCGTTCGAGAAGTATCAGCAGAATGATGCCTGGACCTGGGAGCACCAGGCACTGGCTCGTGCCCGTGGAGTGGCCGGCTGCAAGGATACCCTGGCCGGATTCGAAAAAATTCGCCACGACATTCTGTGCCAGCAGCGGGATAAAACTGCTTTGCGGGAAGAAGTGGTGAAAATGCGCGAAAAAATGCGCGACACCCTCGGCACGCCAGAATCGAAGCGAGCGGAGGTGTTCCACATCAAGCACGACAACGGCGGCATTATCGATATCGAGTTTCTGGTGCAGTACCTGATGCTGGCCTGGAGCGCGGAGTATCCGGAATTGACCGGATATTCAGACAATATCCGCCAGATGGAGGAACTCGGCCGCGTGGGCATTCTCCCGGTGGAAGACACGGAAAAGCTGCGCGAAGCCTTCATCACCCTGCGCTCCACCATTCACCGCCGGGCTCTGCAAAACCTGAACAGCCAGGTGGAAGGCGATGCCTTCCCCGAGGAGCGGGCCTACATACAAAGTATGTGGCAAAAAGTGATGCTGGATTAATGAAAATCGCCACATGGTTAGCAGGCTAAATTTATTTCCGGCGGACTTTCCTGCTAAAATGCTTGGTCCCCGAAAAACCGCTTAATCAGGAGCAGAAAACAATGTCGATGGCTGATCGCGATGGCCTTATCTGGCTGGATGGTGAAATGGTTCCCTGGCGGGAAGCCAAAACCCACGTACTCACCCATACCCTTCATTACGGCCTTGGCTGCTTTGAAGGCGTGCGTGCCTACAACACCGCGAACGGCCCGGCCATTTTCCGCCTGAAAGAGCACACCGACCGCTTGTTCCGCTCGGCACACATCCTGAACATGAAGATGCCGTTCACTAAAGAGGAACTGAACGAAGCCCAGTGCGCAGCGGTTCGTGAAAACAACCTGGACGAAGCCTACCTTCGGCCGATGGTTTTCCTGGGCTCCGAAGGCATGGGCCTGCGCGCTGACAACCTGAACAGCCACGTGATGGTCGCCGCCTGGAGCTGGCCGTCTTACATGTCGCCGGAAGCCAAAGAACTGGGCATCAAGGTGCGTACCTCTTCCTACACCCGCCACCACGTGAACATCACCATGTGCAAGGCGAAGGCCAACGGCAACTACATCAACGCCATGCTGGCGCTGAACGAAGCCATCTCCGGCGGCGCCGAAGAGGCCCTGTTGCTCGATAACGAGGGTTATGTAGCGGAAGGTTCCGGCGAGAACATCTTCATCGTCCGCGACGGTGTGCTGCACACCCCGGAGCTGACCTCCTGCCTGGGAGGCATTACGCGCGACACCATCCTCGACTTCGCCCGCGACATGGGGCTGGAAGTGCGTGAACGCCGGATCACCCGCGATGAAGTCTACATCGCCGAAGAAGCCTTCTTTACCGGTACCGCTGCGGAAGTACTGCCCATCCGTGAGCTGGACGGCCGTCAGATTGGCGAAGGTAAGCGTGGCCCGATCACCGAGAAGCTGCAGGCGAAGTATTTCGCGGCGGTTAAGGGTGAGCTGCCGGAGCATTCGGATTGGTTGACGTTGGTTAACGGATAAAGCAGGAATTGACAATGGCAGATGTAATTAAGGTACCGGTATCGTTTGGTGAAGTTTTAGACAAAATCACCATTCTTGAAATCAAATCCGAGCGTATTAAAGATGAAGCAAAGGTGAAAAACGTTCGCCTGGAGTTGCAAGAACTCAGCAAAACCTGGGATGAAGCTGTCGCCGAAAAAGCGAGTGATATTGCTGAGCTACGCAAGCAGCTGAAGACTATTAACGAAGAGTTGTGGGTAATCGAAGACGATATCCGTGATCAGGAAGCCGCTCAGGACTTTGGCCCGCGCTTTATTGAATTGGCGCGCGCGGTGTACGTAACCAACGATAAGCGTGCAGCGATTAAGAAAGAAGTGAACCTGGCACTTGGTTCGCGGTTTGTGGAAGAGAAGTCCTACCAGGATTACACCGCGAAAAAATAGTTTGCGCATTTAACCCCTCGCCCCGGGCGGGAGAGGGGTTGGGGAGAGAGGGACGATCAGCGCTAATGTTCAGCCGCCCACTTGTCCAGTATTGCGGTAACGTCTTCCACCGTGACCAGCTCCATCGCACCCTCAAATTCGGCCTTTGCCCCCCAGCGAGCCTGATCTACTGACTTGCCCGTAAATTTATTTAGGGCTTCAGGATAACGGTTTACGCACCATTTTAACGAGTTGTAAGGCCCGGAGCGGTGTGGGTTGCTTGCGGCGTAAATGCCAAGAACGTCTGTACCAACAGCGCTGGCAATGTGCGCCGGCCCCGTATCGGGTGCTACGACCAAATCAGCATGAGTCATCAGGGCAGTCAGCTGCTTTAGAGTATCTTGTCCGCAGATATTATGAGCCTTGAACTTCATGCTCCTTTCAATCACGGCACAATATTCCGCCTCAAACGGCGCTGGGCTGCCCACGAGAATCACATTCATGTCATGGAATTGAATCGCGTGATCACCCAATTGGGCATACCGCTCTGCTGGCCAATTGCGTAGAGTGTGGCTGGCGCAGGGGCTGATCACCAGGTTTTTTCGGCCGGTAGCCAAGTGAGTGCGGGCAAACTCATGATCCGGGTCCGAAAGCGGAATTTGCCAACGTGGCGGCGCTGCCTCTAGCCCCAGCGGTTCCAGAAAGCTCGCGAGGCAATCCCTAACGTGCTGCTGGACTGCTGGCGCAATGCGGCGATCAATGAACAGGCCATGGAGGTCTTTGCTGCGAGCCTTGTCGTACCCGATTTTCAGCTTCGCTGGAATGCAGGCAGCTGCCAGGTTGGCACGGAAAGCAACCTGCATGTGTAGCAAAGCGTCGAATTTGCGTCCCTTCATTTGCTTGCGAAGTCGCGCATAGCCTTCTCTACCGGTTTTTTTGTCAAAAATGATGAACTCGACACCGGGCAGGTCACCAACCAGCTTTGCCTCGATTTTGCCAATCACCCAGGTAATTTTTATACCAGGTAGCTGCTCCTGCAGGCTCAGTACCACTGGGATAACATGGGTTACGTCGCCGATGGCGGAGAGGCGGAGTATGCAAATGGAGTTCATCAGCTATTGATCTGCTTTAGATTGTGGCTTTGGGCTGTGGAGCTTTGTCGGCAATCATTGGTAAACTGGTTTCCATTTTAACGTACTCGGGCGTGTCCGTCTTGGCGTGAGTGGATAAGGCGTGCCCCCTTTCAATTTCGGTGACCGAGGATCCAGCATGGTGGAGTCTGAAATCTGTATCCGAGAAGGGGCTTCGGCAATGCTGATTCACCCGGATTACGAGGGTAGGGTTTCTGAATGCTGGTTCAATTTCGACTCTTGGGGCGATCAGGCTCGGCCGGTAAGTAGTGGGGGGCGCGGCGGTGCCTGGTTTTTGCAGGCCGGAGATGATCGATTGGTGCTTCGAGAATATCGTCGAGGCGGGTTGGTGGCGAAATTTTCTCGATACGCCTACGCCTTTACTCGCGAGGCGAGCGTGCGATCCTTTGCGGAATTCCGTTTGCTGAACGCACTGGTCAGCCAAGGGCTTCCCGTACCCCGGCCGGTTGCAGCCTGGTACCGGAAACTGTCACCGATTCAGTATCGCGCGGCCATCATCATTGAGCGGTTGGAGAACACGTCACCGCTGGCTAACCTTATTTCCGATCTGGACGGTGAGGCTTGGGCTTCCATCGGAGAAACCATTCGTCGATTTCATGATGCCGGCGTCATGCATGCAGACCTGAACTGCTTCAATGTACTGGTTCGAGGGAAAGAATACTTTCTGATTGATTTCGACAAGAGCAGGTTGATGACTGGTAGTGCCCCGGCGCGCTGGAAAGAGGCCAATCTTAATCGCTTCTCACGGTCGCTGGTGAAGGTGGCCGGAGAGGACGCCCGGGCGAAGGTCTGGAATTATTTTATGAACGGATACAACAGGGGAATGGCCACTTGACCCATCCACAACAGGGCGGATCGCTTCCATCGATACTTTGTCTAACGGATGCCTGTGATCGTCCGGAGACTGAACTCTTTATCGGACTCAGAAAAGCCGGATTCGACGTCGACGTCATGTGTAATCCCAAGGGCCGGAATTATCAGCGTCTCGTCGACGAGGGCATGGTCGCCTATCCCATGGCCTTGAAGAACCGCTTTGACAAGGACGGCACTGAGGCCATTCGCCAACAACTGGCGAAGAAAAAGTACGATGTCATCCACGCCTATAATCCCCGAGCGCTGGCCTGTGGATTGCGGGCTTCCCGGGGCACAGATATCAAGATCGTCGCCTATCGTGGTGTGATCGGTAACATCAGCTTTCTCAATCCGGAGTCCTGGATTACGTTCCTGCACCCACGCGTCAGCAAGATTGTCTGTGTGGCCGATGCCATCAAGGATTACCTAGCGAGCCTTCGCTTCCTGTGGATGCATATCCCTGAAAGAAAGCTTCAAAGCATCTACAAGGGGCATGACCTGGACTGGTATCAATCGCCCAAGGCTGATCTGACCCAATTTGGAGTTCCTGAGGACGCCTTTGTGGTCTGCTGCACCGGACGCAATAACCCTCGAAAAGGCTTCGACGACCTCATAGAGGCTATGGATAAGCTGCCAGAGGACGTGAAGGCGCATGTGCTGCTGGTCGGAGATGTCATTGAAAGCGATGAGATTCAGGCGCAGGCTGCCGCCGCTTCTCACCCCGAGCGCATTCACTTTACAGGGTACCGTACCGATGCGCCGGCCATTGCCGCAGCTAGCGATGTGTTTGTGCTTCCTTCTAAGGAAAGGGAGGGCCTGCCCCGAGCGGTTATTGAGGCTATGGTCTATGGTGTGACGCCGGTGGTGACCAATGTTGGTGGCATGCCAGAGCTCGTGGAGGATGGAGTTAGTGGGTTGGTGGTCTCGCCGGAAAATACCACTGAGCTTTCAAAGGCCATTGAGCGGCTGTACCGCGACCGGGAACTGGCTGCCTCGCTGGGGCAAGCGGCGCGGCAAAGGATAGCCCGGGATTTTCACACCTCACAGACCGTCAGGGAGACGGGTGAGTTATACAAAGCACTGACGGGCAGGGGTTGAATGCGCCGGTATCTGTTTTTTGTCAATCAGCCCTATTCATATTCAATCTTGCGCCCTCTTCAAGACGAGATTCGACGCCGGGGTGGCGAGGCTGCCTGGTTTGTTGCAGGGTGCTCGACCGCCCCGCTTCAGCCAGACGAGCGTCGTCTTGTATCTGTAAAAGAAGTTATGGAGTACAACGCGGACGCGACTTTTGTCCCTGGGGATTGGGTTCCCTATTTTTTTCCGGGCATCAAAGTCGAAGTTTTCCATGGTATGGCCCGCAACAAACGGGGCCACAGTAGCGAGGACGAGAGCGACCATTACCGTATCCGAGGTTGGTTTGATCTTTACTGCACACATGCGGAGCGGGACACCGCCAAGTTCAGGGAACTGGCCGACAAGCATCGCCATTTCTCGGTCGCCCACACCGGTTGGCCAAAGCTGGATCCGTTATTATCCCAACCGCTGCGAGGCCAGAGAGTTCGGGCAGATGGTGAGCCGCCGGTCGTGTTTTATGCATCAACGTTCAGTCGATCGGTCACTTCTGCGCCAGCTCTGGTAGAGAAAATCGGAGAGCTCGCCGGAAGCGGTCGCTGGCGATTCATCGTAACGCTACACCCCAAGATGGACCCTGAGATCGTTGAGCAGTATCGAAATCTGGCCAGCGAAAACCTGCGCTTTGTGGAGAGCGACGAGGATCTTCTGCCGATACTCCCGGAAGCAGACGTGATGCTGTGTGACACGTCTTCGATCATGTTCGAGTTTATGTTTCTGGATCGGCCAGTCGTTACCTACAGGACAAAAATGCCGGGGCCTTACCTTATTGATGTGGATGACGTCGGCGAGGTTGAGGCGGCATTGACGAAAGCGATGGAATACCCGATTGAGCTGATGGAAGCAACGCGCGCGCTCTGCAACGGGCTTCACAGTTTCCGGGATGGGCGTTCCAGCTCAAGAGTCATGGATGCGGTTGAAAAATTTATATCGCTAGAGCAATCAGGATTGAAAAAAAAACCATTGAATATATTTAGGAAAATCAAGATTCGTCTGAGACTGCGTAAGGAGCTCCAGTCGACGTAGTGCTTCGATTGAGAGAGTTCTTGCAAACTACGTCACCGCGGAAAATTCAGTTGGTCGGTCTCTGATGGCGCATATGACCTATGAGAACTGGCTAGAAGATGAGCTGTTTATGAATACATCAGATGTAAAAATAGTCGTTCTAACTTTACATAAATCTAAGGATAGGCAGGCCCGCATCAAGTGTCTGCTTGATGACGCCACAATTCCATTTGAGTTCTTCTGGGGCGTCGACGGCAGAGAGGACTTCGATCGGTCGTTAAAAATGTACGACGAACAGAAGCGCTTAAAAGCTAAAGGCCAAGCTATGAGTCCAGGCCAGCTGGGGTGTTTTGCAAGCCACTACAACATATGGATGAGCTGTGTAAGAGAAAATAGGAACTATGTAGTAATCGAGGATGACGTCCTGCTTGATAAGCAAAGATTCTCAGCATTTCTTCAATCTTTAAAATCGTTACCGGAAAGAATTGAATGTTTGCGTCTTTTTGAGAATAAGACCAGAAATCATAAACGGTATTTTATCGCTAAATTTGGTGATTTTGAGATTCTTAGATATACGAAGGGCCCTATGAGCACCATGGGCTATTTTTTAACTCCTGCCGCTGCCAAAAAGTTTATTTCCTCCGCTGATCCAATTTTCTTACCTGTAGACATTTATATGGATCGATATTGGGTGAACGGTGTTGTCTGTCTTGGTGTGGAGCCGCCTTTCATCACCCACGATTCTAAGTTCGAGTCTATCATCGGTTATAAGGCTAGGTCTGAACGTCGTTCTCTGCTGATTCGGTTTCACAGGGAGCTTTTTACTCTTACAGAACGGTTGCGGCGTTACATTTTTAATGCTCGGCTAAGTCAATTTGAAAAAGGCAAGGCGTTAGAGAGTAATGATTAGAAAAATACATGCAGTTTGGTTAGGTAGTAGAATGCCTCCTCTTGCGCACGCGTGCGTAAATGATTGGCAGAAGATGGGTTTTCAGTTTTACCTCTGGACGGATTCAGAGCGTCGCATTCAACGCTGGATTAATACGTGCACTTTTGCAAAAAAATGTTTTGAGTTAGGTCTTTATGCTTTTGTTTCTGACTACCTTAGACTCAAGATTCTTCAAGAGGAGGGCGGGCTTTATCTTGATACCGATGTAACTATTCTGCGTGACCCATTTCCTCTTTTTCAGGACCTAAAATTTGTAATCGGTCATGAAACAGACGAATTCCTTGGCACTGCTGCAATTTACGCAGAGCCGGATTCTCGGATCTTATCTGAATTAGTTGATTTTTATGAACACGGCATATGGAAATCACCACTTTACATTGGACCTCAGATTGCAACGGATTTGATCAAGCATCAGAAGTTGTGTGAAGTTGAGCCGTGTGGGTTGCTCCCCATGAAAGCCTTTTACCCGTATCAGCAGGAGGCCATATGGTTTGACTTCCCATCGGAAAGCTACCTAGTGCATTGGTTCCAGCACAGTTGGAAGCGTTCACCTTCCATGAATTTCTTGAAAGCTAAGCATCTTGGTCTGCTAGGGAAAGTTTATGTATGGCAGAAGTACTTTTTCCGACGATTGTTGAGGCCTTGATTTTCAAACTCCGAGAGTTTCGAAAACCTAAAGCTATATATAACTCCATAGAATACAGAAAATACGAATATTCCGTTTGAAGAGTAAAAATAAGACTCGAAACAGTTTACAGTCAGCCAGAAGATGACGACGATAAATGAAAATGCGGTCCATGTTTTTCCAGCGGAGCGGTTAGAATGGATTGCGGTGTAAATGACCGGCCAGAGGATAAGAAAATAAACTAGAATTGCGCCAACCACCCCAAAGCTTAATAGGGTCTCTAGGTGTGAATTGTGCAGATGAGTGAAGGTAGTTCGGACATCCTCAGGAAGCGTTGCTGACTCACGAATTACCAGTTGCCTCGATTCCTCTCCACTGCCCAAAATGGGGCGTTCCTTGATCCATTCCCAAGCTTCTGACCAAAGATGTATTCTTAATCCCACGCTTCCGAAGGCTTGCACTGAATCCAAATCAAAGTTTGCGATTTTGCTTAAAACTTCTGACTCCGAATCGAGCCGCTGTTGGACGGTGCCGACATTGAAAGCACCGAAAGTAGTTAAGGCGAGTACCAAATATGCGGAAATCATTGCCCTCAGTCTCACATGAGAGCCAAAAATCAATCTGTTTGCCAGAGGCGCGCAGAAAAGGCAGGCTGCCAGTGCGAGCCAAACCTGCCTTGATTGGGTTACGATAATTATCACAACAAAGAAAATGGATATAGAAAAGGCCGTTGACTTTTTAATAGCTTGGAGTTTTTTGGATAACCCAACTTTAACAATAAAGATAAAAGCCGACGCAATTAGTCCAAATCCGGCAAAAAGAGACGTATATTGGGCGTTCACAACGTTAAAATCTATGCGGGCGCCCTTCAAGCCAAGCAATAATTCGCGAGAAAAATCATTTGAGTTTGTAATGTATATGAAGATTACACTGACACAGTAGCAAAAAAGAATCACAGCTATACGAATGGTTCCCCCTCTCGTCCAATAAGCAACGAACCAAAAGAAGAAAAAGTCGTAGAAAAAAAGGGGGTTTGGTAGTTCTCTAGAGAATTCTGGAATTTGTATTTTACTATTGGCCCAGCTGATGATAGGGATGAGAAATGATGCAAAAAATGCTATGAATATTGGGTCCTTCTTTAAGGCGCGAAAGTTGTGGCATATTGAGATTATGGTTCCCAGAACAACCAGAAATATAAAAATGTCGCCAATATCCCGGTAGAGTCGTTTGAATAGAACGAACCCTGCTACACAAAAAAACATTGCGTTAGAAAAGGCTCTTCCTTCTACGATCGTTTTGATTTGGCTAGTCAAAAGGCTTTACCTTGGCGAACCGAAAGTGCACTGTCGCGATTAACAGCTAAGTATAGATTTAATGCCTTTGAGATGGTTTTCGCTTAAGAGTCCACAATCCTGCGTACTTATTAAACGTAACTTGGGCATACGTCACTGCCGTAAGATAACCCACAGCTCCATCCAGAAATCCGAACCGAATGAAGTAAACCTGCACGAAGGTCATCAGCCCCCGTAGGGTGGGGTAGATCATGGTGCGGGTCTTCTTGCCTTTACGATGCTTCTCCAGAGAACCAAGCCAGGCATATTTCGCGCTTTTCTCAAGGGAGTGTCCAAAATCCCGGTGTGTGTAGTGCGTCAAGCGGCCTCTGAGGGTTTTGACCCTGCGACCGGTTGGAATCAGTATCCGCTCGTGTACCAGGGCGTCTGAGAAGCTTACGCCTTCCCGACGGAACAGCCGGAGCGGGGCTCGGCCGCTGCGCCCGAAATCCAGGCGGCTGCCGTATATCGTTACCGCCCAGGGGAGCTTGTAGGCGTCTGCATCGGGATCTGCCAGGTGGTCATTGATCTCCCTTGCCAGCTCTGGTGTGACACGCTCATCGGCATCCAGTGACAGTACCCACTCACCGGTCGCTTTCTCAAGTGCGCGCTGCTTCTGGATGCCAAAACCCGGCCAGTCGGTGACTTCAACAACATCGGCCAATTCTCTGGCCAGTTCCACAGTTCTATCTGAACTGCCGCTATCCAGAACGATTATTTCGTCTGCAACCAGCCTAGCTGACTTCAGGCAGTCGGTAATGTGGTCTTCTTCATTTTTGGTGATGATGGTCGCCGAAACCTTCCGCGCCCGGCCTCGAACATAGGACGCGCTCAACTCTGTGAACATAGCGGAGGCGATCGATGCAACTGCCAGAAGGTAGAAAGTGAGGAACAAAGTCCGATTGAAGGTGGCTTCTGTGAGGCCAAAGAAGAAGTAGCCAATAGAGATCATGCAACCGGCTGCCGCAAGGTGGGCCGTTGCTGCATGGCGGCTGGACAGGTTTCTGGCAAAGATGGCCAGTGGAATGAAAATCAGTAGGGCCCAGCTGAGAATACCCGGAATGCCGCTGGTTGCGGCGTTGTTCAGCAGATCGTTATGGGCATGCCCGGTGCAGCAGTCCAGGAAGTACTTTGGCAGATTGCCATCTGCCACTTCTGCTTTAATTTTATGGGTGTATCCGCCGAGGCCTGCGCCCGACCATGGGTTTTCGCGAAGCATGTTCAAGGCTTGCTCCCAGACTTCCAGGCGGATTTCCATGCCGGAGTCCAGGCGGCCATCATGGAGCAAACCATTGAGTGAACTGGACATGCGATCGCTGGTACTAACAGCCCCAGCGACAAGTAGCGGCACCGCAATCAATCCGGCAATTCGAAGCTGTCTGTTCAGCAGCGGCACCAGCGCGACCAGAAGGAATGGCAGAGCAACAACATTGCTGCGGGTTTCGGACAGCATCGAAATCAGGACCGTAGCTGTTCCACCCGCGAAAAACAGTATCGCCAGGCCGAACCGTTTGTCCCGGATAAAAAACATGGCAGCAACGATCGTCAACATGCCCCCCAGGAGGGCGATATTGCCAAAGCTGATAGGGTTGATTCCACCACCAAAACGCGAATTCAAGACCTGACCAAGCGCGCCCTGACGGGCAGCAACAGTCACCAGAAAAATCCCGATGATAGACACAGCCATCAGTCCGATGGCAGCGAAGGTGGTCCGGGCGCCGATCCGGGCATAGCTAATGGCAACAATGAGTGGCCAGAACAGGATAAACCGGGCGTGCGTGCCAAACGTTTTTCCACCCTCATAGTCAAAGCCTTCCAGGGCCCAGGACAGAAAGCTCACCAGAACGAAGAACCAGAAGGAAAAGTGCAGCAGCCTGAGCTCTTTGGGCTTGTCCCAACCGGTTTTATACAGTGATTTCCGAGCACTGAGCACCATTCCGGCAATGGCAAGCAAAAGGGTGGCGCCGGCTAGGATGCTTGAGGACAGGAGCGCGCCGCCGAGCCCAATGATCAGCAGTGCATGAAAGGCGAGTCTGGGGTTCAACATACTCGGTCCGGATTATAGGGGTTAATTTCGCCGGGTGGCCGATGGCGCATGCGCTTGTACTCCCACTGATACTGCTCGGGGATTTCTCGCACGCATTGTTCGATGGCGTGATTCATGGCGGTGGTTGCGGCCACGGGGTCCTTGTCGCCGAGGCCCGGGCCGGTCTCGCGCACGACAATCCGGAATCCGGAAGCATCGGGCAGGCGTTCCGCATAGGTGATCAGCACGTTGGCGCTGGTGCGCTGGATAAGCTTGGACACCAGGGTCATGGTCTTCACTTCCATGCCAAAGAAAGGTGCAAAGGCGTTGCCTTTACCCCGTGGTGACTGATCCGGCAGAATCCCGGCAACACCGCCTTCCCGGAGAATCGAGGCAAGTCGGGCCAGGCCACGACGGTCGCCCCGGACCAGCTCAGAGCCAAGCCGGCCGCGAACCTTGATCATATAATCTTCGAATTCGGGCATATTCGGTGGGCTGTAAAGCGCTGCCATCTTGTAGCGCGATGAGAAGAACAGCCCGGCCAGCTCCCAGTTACCCAGGTGCGGCGCGAGGAGAATCAGCCCCTCGTCGCCGGCCATGGCCTTGTCGATCAGTTCTAGACCCTCGGTTTCCCGGATCAGGCCAAGGCATTTTTTCACCGGCCATTCCCACATTAGAGGAACTTCGAGCATGGTCATGCCGGTTTGGGCCAAGGACCTCCTTGACATCACCGCCCGTTCGGTGTCTGAAAGCTCGGGGAGGCAGATTGACAGGTTAGTTTCGGTAACCTGTCGCGACTTGGTTGGCAGCCTCCACACCAGGTAACCGACGAAGCGGCCTACCCGCTGGGCGCCGGCCAGCGATAACCAGCCGGCGATTCTGAGTAGCCCGGCAATCAAAAAGTACTTCACCCTGCTCATGATCTGCCGTACCGATCCTCAAAACGCACAATATCATCCTCCCCCAGATAGGAGCCGGACTGCACTTCAACCAGTTCCAGATCAATGACGCCAGGGTTTTCCAGAGAGTGCACCTGCCCGATGGGAATATAGGTGGACTGATTTTCCGTCACCAGATACGTGTTCTCGCCATTGGTCACCTTCGCGGTGCCACTGACCACAATCCAGTGCTCTGCGCGGTGGTGATGCATTTGCACCGAGAGCTTGGCTCCGGGTTTCACGGTAATCCGTTTGACCTGATAGCGATCACCGTTATCGATTGAGTCGTACACACCCCAGGGGCGGTAGACTTCCCTGTGGTTCATGTGTTCGTGCCGGCCGTCGTTTTTGATGGCGTTGACCACTTTTTTTACGTCTTGCACGTCGTCCTTGTGAGCAACGAGCAAGGCATCCTTGGTTTCGACAATCACAAGATCTTTTACGCCCACGGTAGCAACCAGGCGGCTTTCGGCCCGCACGAGGGTGTTATCGGTATTGTGTGCGATCACATCGCCGGTGAAGCTGTTGCCATTTTCGTCCTTGTCACTGACTTCCCAAAGGGTTGACCAGGAGCCAATGTCGCTCCAGCCGGCATCCAGTGAAATAACGGCTGCGTTACTGGTTTTTTCCATCACCGCGTAGTCAATGGAGTCTTCCGGGCAATCCGCGAAAACGTTTTCATTCACGCGCGTGAAATGCAGGTCTTCGTTGGCATCTTCCATCGCCGCGTGACAGATGGCGAGAATGTCCGGCCGGTGTTTTTGTAGCTCGTCGAGATAGGTGCGTGCTCCGAACAGGAACATGCCACTGTTCCACAGGTAATCGCCGGAAGACAAATAACTCTCAGCTGTTTTCTGGTCAGGCTTTTCTACAAAACGATTTACTTCAAAGCTGCTTGCTGTCAGTTCTCCGCCTTTTTGAATATAGCCATAACCGGTTTCCGCGTGGCCGGGTACGATGCCAAAGGTTACCAGCCTGCTGTCTTCAGCCAGAGGAATGGCACTGGCAATACCCTCCCTGAAAGCTGGCGCGTTCTGGATCAGATGATCGGCAGCCAATACCAGCATGAGCGGGTCTTCATCGTTGCCGGCTGTTTTCAGCAGTTGAAGCGCAGCCAGTGCAATGGCCGGAGCCGTGTTTCGGCCACACGGTTCCAGAATGATTCGGGCATTGTGATAGCCAGACTGCCGCATTTGTTCCGCTGCCAGAAAACGGTGTTCTTCGTTACAAATCAACAGAGGATCGGCCGAATCAACGCCTTCAAGTCTGGCGAGTGTCAGTTGCAGCATGGACAGGCGATCATCTGTCAGCTTCAGAAACTGCTTCGGGTTCAGTTGCCTTGATAATGGCCATAAGCGAGAGCCGGTTCCTCCGGCCATTACGACGGGGTGAATCATTCTGTTGCTCCAGTGCTTTTGCTGCGTTTCCGACCGTAAAACCCGGGATCATTCTGGTCAGGCCGGGTCTTGAAACGCCGGTGCATCCACAAGTATTGGTCGGGTGCTTTACGGATTTCCTGTTCGATAACGGCGTTAATGCGCGTGGCATCCTGCAGGTCATCGCCGCTGGGGAAGTCTTCCAGCGGTGGGTGGAAGTAAATGTCGTAACCGGGCTTGTCTTCCCGGCGGAAATGGCTGAACGGCATGACCACGCACTTACTGCGTTCGGCAATGCGGGAGGTGGCGGTGATGGTGCCCGTCGGTATCCCGAAGAACGGCGCGAAAACAATATCCTTGCGACCGTAATCCTGGTCGGTGGCGTACCATACGGCGTGATTGTCTTTCAGGCTGCGTAGCAGACCCCGGAGATCCTTGGCGGCCAGTACCTTGCCATAGCGTTTGGCGCGCGAACGGGTCATCACGGCGTTCATCAGCGGGTTGTTGTGGTCTCGCTGCATGACATCAGAGTCGATGTACAAGGTTGCCAATGATCCCCCCATTTCAAGGGTGGCGTAGTGGCCACCTATTAGCAGGATGCCCCGGCCTTCCTTTTTTGCTTTTTCAAAGTGCTCAAGGCCATGAATGCTCGTGATCCTTTTTAGCTTCTCCGTATTTCTAAACCAGCCAATCCCGATTTCCATCAAACCAATGCCGTTGGCGATAAACGCGTTACGTACCAAAGCGGCCCGTTGCTTATCGTTATACTCTGGGAAACACAGGCGTATATTGGTTTCGGTAATATGCCGCCGGCTTTTGGCCAGCTTCCAGGTGGCTAGCCCTGCAACCTTGCCCAGCCACCACTGAAAACGGATGGGTAGTTGCGCTATCAGACACATAAGTGCGATACCAATCCAGGTTGGCCACCAGCGTGGATGGCGGTAAGCTGAATAGTCGGTATTTCGGACTTTTTGGCGGTGCTTCTTCTTCAAAATTCCGGTTCCTGATTCGGCAAAACTTCAGATCGGGGCAAGATGCGCCCACTTATCAATCCCTCTATGATAACGCACTGTTTCGCTTGGAGTCGTGTGTGTTGCATTTTCTTTATTCACAATTAATGAGGCTGTTGCTGCCATTGGTGCTAGTGCGCTTCTGGTGGCAGGGTCGGCGGGCACCGGCTTTAAGGCAAAACCTGGGGCAGAGGCTGGGTCTAGCGCCGGTGTATACGCAGCCGGTTATTTGGGTGCATACCGCCTCGGTTGGCGAAGCGATTGCAGCGGGGCCAATGGTGCGCCGGCTTCTTTCCCTGAATCTTGATGCCCGGATTCTGATCACGGCCATGACAGATACCGGGTTGGTGCAAGCCGGGAAAATGTTCGGGCGGCAGGTTGACTACGCTTACGTTCCTTTGGATACCCCGGGTTCGGTGCGCCGTTTTTTGAAACGGGTAAGCCCGAAAGTGGCAGTCATTCTTGAAACCGAAGTGTGGCCAAACCTCATTACCGAATGTTACCGCAAGAAGACACCGGTTTACCTCATCAACGCCCGCCTTTCCGAACGCTCGGCCCGGGGCTACGAGCGGGTTCGAGGCCTGGCTCGGCCGATCATGCGGAAAATTACCTGGATTGCCGCCCAGGCAGAGAAAGATGCTGAGCGTTTTCGGCGTATTGGTGTCGCACCGGCGAGTGTGGAAGTGACGGGCAGTGTGAAATTTGATGTGGATATCACGGAAGGCGTTCGTAACGCTGCGCACGAATGTCGGCAAATGTTGGGAGAGCGGCCGGTTTGGGTCGCTGGTAGTACACATTCCGGTGAAGATGAGCAGCTGCTGGAAGCCCACCGCGTGGTGTTGGCGCAACACCCGCAAGCGCTGCTGGTGATTGTGCCCCGCCACCCGGATCGGTTTGGTTCGGTTGCAGAGCTGGCGGAAAAGGCGGGTTTCATCCTGGCCCGTCGTTCCCTGCGTCAGGATCCTGCCCATGCACAGGTGTATCTGGGCGACACCATGGGCGAGTTGATGATCCTCTATGGTGCGGGTGACATGGCGTTTGTCGGCGGTTCATTGATTGAGCGGGGTGGCCATAACCCGCTGGAGCCGGCGGCCTGGGGTGTTCCGGTGCTATCTGGCCCGCACGTGTTCAATTTCGAGACCGTTTACGCACACCTGCGCGCCGGCGACGGCGTAGCCACGGTGCAGGGCAGTGAAGATCTGGGGCGGACCGTGGCCCGCTTGATGGCCAGTCGGGAAGAGCGGCAGGCATTGGGTGAGCAGGCGCTGGCGGTGGTCAATAAAAACCGGGGTGCACTGGATAAGGTGGTGGAAGGAATTATCGAACGTTTATAAGAAAACGGGCCGCCCGGCTGGGGCGGCCCGCTCATTGGCTCTGTGCAAACGTGCGTTATTGCATGGGGCTGTCGAGGGTTTCTTCATCGTTTGCCATGGCTTCAATGCCCATGGCGCCTTCGCTCAGCCAGTTGTTCAGCTCCAGGAGGTCCTGCGGGCTCAGAGTGCCGGCGGCCTGTTTGAGCTGCAGGGTATTGACCACGTAGTCGTAGCGGGCGTTGGCGTAATCCCGCAGGGCGACGTAGTAAGCCCGCTCCGCATCCAGTACTTCCACGATGTTCCGTGTGCCCACTTCATAGCCGGCCCGTGTGGCGTCCAGCGCGCTGCGGCGTGAGACAATGGTTTGCTCGAAAGCGTTGGCGGTTTCGATGTTGTTGTTCACCGTCAGGAACAGGCTGCGGGTATTTACCTGTACGTCGCGACGGGCGGTGTTCAGGTCTTCTTCAGCGGCCGTTACCAGTGAACGCTGCTGGCGTACGCCTGCCTGGGTGCCGCCACCCATGTACAGAGGCACGTTCAGGCTGAGACCAATCACCGCCTGGGTGCCTTCACCCTGGCTTGCCAGGCGGCCGTCGTAGTCGGTTCCCCCGTAAGAGGCTTCCAGATCCAGCGTGGGCAGGTGTCCGGATTTCGCCACTTTCAGGTTGGCTTCGTTGGCGTTCAGTTCTGACAGAGCCGCCTGGATGGACCAGTTCTGTTCCAGTGCCGTAGCTTCCCAGGCATTCGGGTTCATCGGTTCCGGACGGCCAAGCGGGAAGTTCTGGCGCAGGTTTTCCAGGTCGGCCGGGTAGTCACCGGTGAGCCGGGCCAGTTGCTCCCTGGCCACATTCAGCTGGTTTTCGGCGGCAATACGCTGGCTTTTGGCGTCGTCATAACTGGCGCGCGCTTCATACACTTCGGTAATGGCGATCAGGCCGACGTCAAAACGTTCCTGAGCCTGTTCGTACTGGCGCTGGATGGCCGCCTCGGTCGCTTCGGCTGTGGTCACGTTATCCTGGGCCCGGAGCACGTCGAAGTACGCGGTGGAAACGTCCAGCATCAACTGCTGCTGGGCCAGATTGTATTGGGCTTCTGCAGCTTCGGTCTGGAACTGGCTGGCGTCGAATTCGAACCAGTTATCGGCGCGGAAAACCGGCTGTGTCAGCTGGACGCCATAATTGAGAGTGCGATAGCTGTCATCATTTCGGCCATCTTTTGATTCGAAATCGGTGTGGTTGCCCTCGGCAAAAGCCGCAATCTGTGGCAACAACGCACTCTTGCTGACATCTGTCGCCGCCTGCTGCGCCTCAAACTGCGCCCGAGCCGAGGCAATGCCGGAATCGTAAGACAGCGCCTGTTCATAGGTTTCCATGAGATCCAGAGAAAAAGCCGGCTGGGCAGCCAGCAGGGCGATCAAGCCTGGGAGTAAGCGTTTCTTCATTGTATCTCCTGATGTGCTGTCTACGGGCATCCGTGATCTGGATACAGGTTGTAAAGGACCATTATGGACAATAAAGGTTCCTGTCTCTACACTTGCAAATTCGACTCACTTTGTGAGCAAAGTAGACAAGTATCGCGTCTTGACGGGGTGCTGGCGGCCAGAAACGGCAGCCGGCTGAGATTGCAGCGCAGAACCCGCCACCTGATCCGGATAATACCGGCGTAGGGATTAAGACCAGATGAACAGCACCAGTGCGCCCGTTTCCGGGCGACAGGTGTGCTCCGTCATACGCGACCCGACCACCAAACGAACCGGGAGCAGACAATGACGGACCTTCCTTCCTACCTCAGCGATTCCGCGCAAGTGGATTCGGCAGCAATCAAACCATTACCAAGCTCACGAAAAATATACGTGCAGGGTAGCCGACCCGATCTGCGCGTGCCAATGCGGGAAATTACGGTGGAAGACACGCCCACCGAGATGGGGGGCGAAAAGAACCCGCCGGTGATGGTGTACGACACCTCCGGGCCCTATACCGATCCGCACGCCACCATCGACCTGCGCAAGGGTCTCAAGCCCATTCGTCAGGCCTGGATTGAAGAGCGGGGCGACGTGGAACAGCTGGCGGACTACACCTCCGAGTTCACCCGCCGGCGCATGAAAGACCCACAGCTGGACCCGCTCCGGTTCATGGACGAACGCAAGCCGCTGCGCGCCAAGCCGGGCAAGAACGTCAGCCAGATGCATTATGCCCGCCAGGGCATTGTTACCCCGGAGATGGAATTTATCGCCATCCGGGAAAACATGAAGCTGCAGGAAGCCCGGGAGAACGGCCTGCTGGATGACCAGCACCCCGGCCAATCCTTCGGAGCCAACCTGCCGCCGGAGATCACCCCCGAGTTCGTGCGTGACGAAGTGGCCCGGGGCCGCGCCATCATTCCCGCCAACATCAACCACCCGGAAACCGAACCGATGATCATCGGTCGTAACTTCCTGGTGAAGAGCAACGGCAACATCGGTAACTCGGTGGTCAGCTCCTCCATCGAGGAAGAAGTGGAGAAGCTCACCTGGGGCATCCGCTGGGGCTCGGATACGGTGATGGACCTCTCCACCGGCAAGAACATCCACGAAACCCGCGAGTGGATTATCCGCAACTCGCCGGTGCCCATTGGCACCGTGCCCATCTATCAGGCCCTGGAGAAAGTCGGTGGCGTAGCCGAAGACCTGACCTGGGAAATCTTCCGGGACACGCTGATTGAACAGGCCGAGCCGGTCGTGGACTACTTCACCATTCACGCGGGTGTTCCCCTTCACCCCGTACCCATGACCGCCCAGCGGACCACCGGTATTTTGTCTCGCGGGGGCCCGATCATTGCCAAATGTCGCCTGGCCCCCACAAAGGAACGCTTCCCGTCAGACACACCTGAA
>JABXHG010000050.1 GCA_013393545.1 Alteromonadaceae bacterium
GGACCATCGGTTGCTCCCGCTCTTTGCTTCCTGACCTCAAAGTCAGAATCTCACCCAGTTATCGCCTCTTGTTGGCGCAGAGGTGGGCTTGACGGGTATATTGGCGAGCGAAGTCACTGATTCAGGTGATATTCAAGAGTAACGATAAAGGGAATTGAACGATGCTAAGGACGGTTGTGATGGCTTTTTTTTGCGGTTCTTGTTGGCAGTAACGCTGAGTATGTTGGCTATTTATTCCTACGCCAGGCCGCCAATTTCAGGCGGAGGTTAATGCCAGATCGTGCGCGATAAAAGATGAGCAGCAATGGAATGACTGTGTCAGCCAACCCCGGTCCTCCATACCTGAGAGGTGCAGAATCACAGGCCTGGGGACGAGGTGGTGAAGGCCCGAATCGCTGCCGGCACGGGTTGGCCATCGAACAGGTTGTATAGCCAAACCGGTCTCTCCCTGACGCCACATCACTGAGTAGATGTCGCCTTATTCGACAAAGGTTACCTATGGAAATGTTTCTGGTTTTGCCCCTTCTCTTGCTGATGTTTTCAGTTTTTTGGGTATATGACTTTTTGTGCACAGCGCAGGCCAGGCGTAGATTCATTGCTACTGTAACCGGTCCGGATCTCAAATCCGAAACGGGCGTCCAGTTTCAGACCATGTTCAAAGAGATCGTGAGGCAACGAGGACTTCCCTACGTAGAAGTTGCGGTCGATGGGCCGGGCGTTGAGGTGCCGAAAACGCATGTCAAAGGCCCCACGATTACATTGGATCTGTCATTCAAGGCAGTTGATGACTTGCATTGGGAAGGCGATTGCTTGGTCTTCCGTGCGAAATTTGCAGGAAGCTCAGAGAAAGTCTGTTTACCATTAACGTCTGTGGTCGCGCTTTACTCTGCTAAATCCGGACGGGGCATTGTTCTCCGACATTCCGGTGAAAATCAGAAAATGCACTTTTCTCATTTTTGATGCGTGTTTGGGCCTGTAAATAAGAAGATGTTCATAACTCTGCGTCAGCCAACCAGCCTCAGAGACTGATGTGATGCTCTAAGCGTCTGGTTGCGCTTGTTGAGACAAGAAAGGAGCCTGATAACCCAGTAAAACCAGTTCAACTTGGCGGGCAAGTCGCCATCATCCTACTAATGGGTAACAAAGTAGCCGAACACTTAAATATATCGACTGAAAAATACCGAAAACTCGTTATTTCAACGATAAATCAATAGGTTAAGTTCGTAGATAATCTTTCGGGAATTGCGTTGATCGGTGTTCGGATACAAAGTTTCGCATTAGTATATGCAGAGGTCCCCTGCAAAATCAACCAGACAAAGGAATGTCACCGTGTCCTACCTGATTGACCGGCTGGTTCAGCGACAAATTGTTGAGCAGTCGTGGAATATCCTCCTCGATATCGATGAGGTGCCACCATTCCCGGAAGAAGAGGAATTGTTGGCGAAGATGGAAGCCGAAACCGATGATTTTGCGAGCGACGAACTGTTGGTGCAGTATTTCGAAACCCTGACGCGCCACCTCAACTCCGCGCCGTTGGTTGGTGGGCCTCTAGAGGATTTTTCTGACATCGCTGAGCGGGATGGGGAGCCTGTTAACATCGGGCAGGTGTCACCGGCTCTTCGAACACTAAAGCCATTCTGCCGCCGTATTGTCACCAAGTTCACTGGCATGGGGATCAAGGTTGGCGTGTTTATGGATAGCAGTGCTGGGCAGGCGCTCACCCGTGAACAACTGATTCAGGCCGGAAACTCATTCAGGCAGGAGTTGGAAGAAGCTGCTGTCGAAGAGGACGCTGACATTCCCGCTGATCCACCCTCCAGCGACAAACGCAAAGCCGGGCGTAAGAAGAAGCCGCTTCCCGTGCCGATCATTTTTGAATTGGTGCTGCTTGGGAGTCATATCAATACGCCCTCTGCCCAGGCGCGGCTCCGTAAGCTTGAATGCTTCATTAACCGCAAAGATCGCGTCTTTATTAGCACCACCCTGATTGATAGTGCTACCGATGAAGTCTGGACGACGTGGAGGCTGGGAGGGTTGGGCCGTCGGCGTCAGTTTCGGTACGCGTTGGCCCATAGCCATCAGCGGCCTGCAGACATCAGAGCAGAGCTGGAAAGCAGGCGGTTCAATTGGAAGGCGGTACTTTTCGCCGTGATCACCGCATTGTCGCTGACGGGGCTCAGCTACTACCTTCAGTTAAAGACCGGTTTGCACCCCCTCATTATGCTGGCAAGTGACGTTTTGATTCCGTTGATCGTCATTCTGGGAGTTGTCTCCTTCAATCGGTTGCACCACCAGGCTACCCGGCAGGCCAAATATTCCCTGATCGGCTATTTCGGTGTCTACCTTCCACTACTATGCTGGCTGGCCTGGCCGGTGTCTGCAGCCTTTGCTGTCTATCTTGCGAAAGTTGCCTTGATCGTGTCGTTTGTTTCGGTATGGGCGAGTACGATGATGGAACTGGAGTAGGCTAATGCTTGCGCTGATGCTGGTCTTGCCAATCATCTTGCTGTTGGTGGTTGCCCTCTGGATGGTCGATAGTGTTCGCCTGCTTTTGGCTCGGCGCCGGTACCTGGCCGCCGTTATAGAGCCAGCCCTCGAGTCTGAGCTTGGCGATCAGTTCCAGGAATACTTCAAAGTTCTCACTCGGCAACGTGAATTGCCTTATATAGAGGTGGCTGTGGGTGTTCCGGGAGTCAGGGTTCCGGACAGCGCAATAGCCGGGCCCACAATAACCTTTAATATTTCGTTCGAGGCGGTCGACGACCTTCGTTGGGAGGCGGGAAATCTGATGTTTCGGGCAATGTTTGCAGGCAACTCCGAAAGTGTAAGTCTTCCTTTGTCGTCGTTGGTTTCCCTCTATTCCGGGAAAACGGGGCAGGGGCTGTTGTTCGATAGGGCCGGGCAAGCGCATTAAGAGAGAAGATTGTTCAAAGTGATAGCGATTTCAAGCGTTATCCGGTGTTATCGTTGAGGTTGTTGATGAAACAGCCACAAGAGATTGAGTTCCTCGGAACCCAGTTATCTTGGGGTTATTCCGGCAACAGCACCAATCCGGATGAAATTGAAGAAGCCTACGAGAAGCTCTCGGAGCTGATGCCGTCGGTGCGCACCTTCAATTCAGACGCCCCGCGCATGCCCTACCTTGAAGGGGAA
>JABXHG010000499.1 GCA_013393545.1 Alteromonadaceae bacterium
AAAAGGCAGGCTTGTTTCGGTTAAGCACGGCAATAGGAAGCCCCTCTCCGGCGCCAACGGCGGCCATCGGATTTTTCTTGAGTTCTGAAATGCTGGCTGTAATTTCGGTATAAATAGCGTGAGTCATTGCAACCTCTAAAAGACCAACTAACTGGTCTTAGATTAGCATGAGGGGCGGGTCTTGCCTACACTGGCCTGGCCTTCCCGTTTCCTTGCACTCCATGTGCGCCGCTAGACAAAAACGTGAGAAAGTCTGGTTGGTTTAGTTGATGATGGATCTCACCCCAACAAGGACAAGTATCTCCGGGCATGACCTACCAATGCCAGTGATGTGCTAGACTTACAGCAACATTTGGCAACCGGTGGCGACAACAAGGAATGTATTGCGAACGGTTTGGTCTCGCTGTCTATGTAACACGCCATGCCAGAGAGCGCATGGTTCAGCGCAATATCGATGATTCGATGTTGCACGATTTGCTGGAAACCGGTGATGTCCGATTTAAGGATGAGGTAAGGGCGTGGGTGGCCAAGGCGCTGCCGGGCCGTAGCGATAATCTCATTTGCGCAGCTGTGATTCTCGAAGAGGCTCTGGTAGTGAAGACCGTAATGCACCATTTTGAATGGCAGGGGTAAAGATGCGAACTACTTACGATGAGGCCGATGATATTCTGGTTCTGCATATTTCCGAAAAAGCTATAGCTAAAGAGGTTTCACAAGACTGGAACACCCATATCAGTTATGCCGAGGATGGCACGATTGTTGAGATCGTGGTTCTGGAGGCATCCAGGCAAGGGGCATGGCCGCTGCTGCGTAGCCGGGCGGCATAGCAGCATTACAGGTCACTCACGCAGGTCTTCTCATGGACTGGCTGAACGATTACGAAGGTCACCACTTTTTCCAGTAGCCGTTGACAGATCGCTGCATGTGTACAAGTATACAGCTGTATATAAAGTCAGTTTTATTGAGGGCGGGGATGCCCCAACCAGACCTTGCAGGGAATGCAACATGCCTAACAACCACGATCACAGCTACAAACTGCTTTTCTCCCACGCCGAGATGGTAAAAGATTTGCTCACGGGGTTTGTGAAAGAGGAGTGGGTCAAACAGCTCGATTATTCCACGCTTGAAAAAGTCAGTGGTTCTTACATTACCGATGAGCTGCGAGACAGGGAAGACGACGTTATCTGGCGTGTGCGCTGGGGGGATGGCTGGCTTTATGTGTATTTGTTGCTGGAGTTTCAGTCCACAGTGGATAAATACATGGCCGTGCGGGTAATGAGTTACCTCGGGCTGTTGTACCAGGACCTTATCCGCCAGAAGTCGCTAACACCCTCCGGCAAACTGCCGCCAGTGTTGCCCATTGTTCTCTATAATGGTGATAAAAAGTGGTCCGCCGCCCGGAACGTTGAGTCGCTGATCGAAACAATCCCCGGCGGTCTTGAGCAATATCGC
>JABXHG010000500.1 GCA_013393545.1 Alteromonadaceae bacterium
GAATCTTCATCATGATTTCCGTAGGTAATCGCCCATTTGATCCTCCTTTTTTCCATCGGATGAGCCACATTGTGGATCGCTTGCTTCATTTCCAGCGGGGTATCGCAACCATCTGCGATATTGTCCCCGTTCAGCACGACAAAATCAGGTTTTTCCGAGTCGAGCACTTTTTCCATCAGCTCGATGGTTCTGCGATCGATGCGTTCATCATCTTGCGCATCATTAAACTGCACAATTTTGAATTTGCCATCCCGATTAAATCTCAGTTTTGAATTTCTGCTGCTTTCTGCAAAGACCTCATTCCCTACTAAATCCCCCGGGATCATCGCACCGAGTGCCAAAGCCAGGGTGCTCAGGCTCCCCATTTTGATAAAACTCCGCCGATCCAACTCTTTGTTTGAATTCAGCATGTCCATAAAAAAACCTCCTGATTGATTCGTTCCCCGTCATGTTTCCTCGTCATTGTAAAGTCAAAATATTGATGGAGTATGACTTCGAAGTTAATAAACTGTAAGAAAAACCGAGGCAAAGCACATCCCAGTCCCTTATGACACAAAATTTTTCAGGGTATGTCCGGTCACACCGGTCTCTCTTTCTTTTATATCATAACTGAATAATCTGATATATTCACACAGTGGGTGATCGTGCCTCCCTCCCATAAGGAAAACGAATAAAAAAGAACAGGGAGATCCCTGTTCTTCAATAAATTGCGGGTATGAGAAAGTTTGAACAAGCCTTCGCCATCGTCTACCGTTCCCGGATCACCTGTGTCACATACCAACGGGAGGCGTCTATGTCCTCCGGTAGACCCGGTTTGAGAGCTGGCGGATCCAGTTTCCTGCAACGCACGGTATACGTATCCTCGCTTTTTTTCAGCAGGGGTTCAATGAAGGGTAAACCCGGTGCATAAATAAAACTACCACCCACTTGGAGTGAACGTAAGATCTCCATATATTTCTTGGCGTAGGTGGTATAGTCCCCGGCTTTGTGGATATGATGGTGCCAAAAGTGATTGGAAAAAGCCATGTTGGAGATGATCGTCCCCCATTTACCCGGTACGAAGCGAAAGTCGAGGCAATTCACCCCATAGATGAACGGCGTCTCCCTGGACACCGTGCGCTCCAGACCATACGCCTCTATACCCTGTTCCCGTAAGGCCTGTACCAATCGCCCTTGGCTTCCGCAACCGAGATCTAGCACTGGCTCTTGCATCCGCTCCCTTTCTATACCGAGTAACTCCAACTGAAAAGGGGCTTCGTATTCACTGCAGGGCACCTGGCGCACCATCAGTTGATCTTTCTCCACTAACTGAAAGTGTGTACCATTGGTTCCCAGCAACAAAAGAAGCACTTGAAACCCATGCTGGCGCAAAATATCGACCAGCATTTCCGGAGTCCTTTCCCTCTGCTCGTAAAAGGCGGCCAATTGATCCAGCAGAGACAGAAAGAGACGTTCC
>JABXHG010000501.1 GCA_013393545.1 Alteromonadaceae bacterium
GGAATGGGTCGTTCGGCGTCCGGTCTGCGACTTAATTCGGCCAAGGAGGTTGTTGCAGGTCTGGCGATTTCTCTTCGCTTCAGTTCCCAGATTTTTGGGTTGAATGTGGCTACTCGTAACGCTAACGCCGGTATTTCTCTGGCGCAAACCGCGGGGGGCGCACTAGATGAGATCACCAACAACCTGCAGCGTATCCGGGAACTGTCGGTTCAGTCTGCGAACTCCACCAACAACACCTCTGACCGCGAAGCTTTGAATGACGAAGTTAAGCAGCGCATTGAGGAGATCGATCGTATCGCCAGTCAGACATCGTTTAACGGTTTGAAGGTACTGGATGGCTCTTTTGACACTGCCAGCTTCCAAGTTGGCGCCAATGCGGGCGAAGTAATAAATCTGGATCTGGGTGATAGTGCACGTAGTGATTCGATTGGTGCCAAAGCGTCGGTGGAAGCTGCTGATTTGAGCGCTACATTTCAGACGGAAGTTGAGGTAGTTGCTTCAAGCTCTGGTGCAATTAGTTTTGACGCCTCTCAGGTTACTGAAACAGGTAGTGCTGAAGCTACATATAATGTCCAGTTAACTGATGCTGATGGCAACGAGCTTCTTTCCGGTGCTGAGCAGACAGTTTCAGCGGATGGAGGTCTAACAAGTACCCAGCTTTCAGATGCTATCAAAGGCATGGGCTTTGATGCAGACGGCGATGTAAAAGACGGTTTCACTATTGATACCGGGGGCGCCACTATTGCGGAGGCAGTAAATACTGGTTCTATTACATTTACTCGCGAAGATGGTCAAAACTTTAAGTTTTCTGCTGTCACAGGTGGTGCTCTAAGTGGTGACGCATTTACTGAAGTTGACACTGCAAGTGAATCTAATGGCGAGACTGCAGGCACAGAAGCTGTTGCAGCCGGCGCTACAATCGGAACTGGTGAGTTTACTGTTAGAATTGGTGACTCCGAAGCAGTGGACCTTAAAGGTACATATGAAACTAAGCAGGATTTGGCCGATGCCATCAATTCTAAAGTCAGTGGCGCCTTTGCTCAGGTAGATGAGAATGGGGCTATGACCATCGAATCTGCTGAGCAGGTAACAGTGGGTGGTAGTGACACGACTCTGGTTGAGGCTTTTGGAAGTCCGGATGCCGAGGGGAATGTTGTAACTAAAGCGGCGTCTGGCAGCCTCGACAACATTGACGTTGGAACAGTTGATGGTGCTAACGATGCTATTCTTCGAGTAGATTCTGCGATCCAGCAAATTAACGAACAGCGCGGTAGTCTTGGTGCAATCCAAAACCGCTTTGAATCTACTATCACCGTGCTCTGCCCCAGCCAGCAGGTAAACACATTCAGGCGCCTGCCTTTCGCCGCTTCCACTACCGCATTGGCGGTTTCGAGACTGTTGCCGGTCAGCGTCGGCGCATACATCACCAGCACGT
>JABXHG010000502.1 GCA_013393545.1 Alteromonadaceae bacterium
GTGGGCATACTGGCAGTGCTTGTCGCTCCGGTCGTCGTAGCTCTTATCGAGCACGGCCCGGAATGGATCGAGAAGTTGCACCTTCTCGGTTGGTTCTAGCTCTGAGGAATGCCCCGTTTGTGTTGACGCACGCGGGGTATTCCCTTTTATCGGACTACACCAGCGGAGGCTTTGTCCATGCCCCCAATATACACCAGGTGCACGAGGTACACCAGATGTATGAGGTGCACCAGATACACAAAAAGTGAAGGGTGCTCAGTCCCACTATTTAGAACGCCGCCTCTTATCGAAGCGCGACGCTAATATTCTCCGCAATGTGTGTGAGCATCCGCTGATGACACAGGCTATGCCCCCCAGCAAAATTAGACCTTCACCAATGTATGCCCCATCCGGCAGCCCAAGAATGTATCTGTATGCCAATACGCCTGCGGCAACATAGGCGAAGTCAAACCAGAAAAAGCCCACTTTGGCAAATAGCAATGGAATTCCGATCGGAAGGGAAATCACCGCAGACGCCAGAATCATTCCGCTGAAAGTGTTGATTTCAAAATACTCATCTTCAGGAAAGAGAACAAAGGAAACAGCAGCGATGAAAATGGTAACGATCTCTGGGATCGGCCAAGCAAACTTTCCTTGGCGAGATAGACGCTGCTCCGTCATTGTCATAGCATCCCCTAACAGTAGATAGCCTTAATAAACACGAATGTATTTTGGGCTATATATTCCTTCGCCAAATTAACCAATTAGACCGGATTCTTTTTCTCTTGAACGTATTTTACTACTTGGTACATTCCCTCTGCGGTGGACCAGCAATTAGCACGTGACAAACTCGTCCCGTATGCTTCCCGGCAAACAGTCTTTAATTCTTGACGTAACGATGGGTCGCACGTTACTACTCGTAGATCGTATTCAGAGATTCTGTCGTAGCACATATCATGCCGGGCGCATGGCCCCCGGTAGTCAGCGACTCTGTTGCTCGGATTAAAAAGGATTGCGTCTTCTCCCCAGAGATCCTGAGAGTAGCTACAGAAATCATGCAGGGTTCTCTGGGGATGGCTGAGGTTATAAACGTAGTTCGAAGGAATCAGAATTGGCGAAACTACCCGCAGGATTCTCTGTTCGTATTCCCAATTAGAATTCTGCGCTGGATACCAAGCCTGCGCAGCCTGCATAGTTGACCTGGACTCTACAGTCTGTGGAGAAGTTCTTTGTGAGGAGAGCCCTCGAGATATATCAACTCCCAGGTAAATTTGCAAGAAATCAACCAAGTCTTTCGCTATTTCTTTACCATCGACGAGTACGACTTCATCAGAATCGAAATAGTCCTTGAGATTAATCGTTCCCTTGCTAAAGTCCTGTTTGATGTTGGCTTCATCGTCAAGATAGACATCAGAAATTGGGTAACCATGTGGTCCGTCTTGGCCGCCTTCAAGT
>JABXHG010000503.1 GCA_013393545.1 Alteromonadaceae bacterium
TAGTTGTCCACTATTAATATTTAAGATTCCGCGCACTCATTTATAAGCACTATCCTCGAGATTCAATATCTCAAATTTAAGGAGATACAGGCATGAAAAAGATGTCCCTAATCACAGGACTTCTGACTTGCGCCTTAGCCTTGCAAGCATGTTCCGATTCGTCTGCCACTAGTCCTCTGTTAGAGGCACTCGAGGATCACCGTGGTGAGGCCACAGAATCAGATAGAATTTTCCTTGATTTCAAGGAAGTATATCCAGACTATGACGAGTTCATCATTGTGTGCCAAGATGCATTCAGAGAAATGGCATTGGAGCACGCCGGCCTTCCGGAAGACTCCGTTGATCAATTAGGGGAAACCGAGAGTGCTATATTGGCGTATTCATCAAACGATCAGTCCGATGTCTTTGCCGATGTCGTAGATAACAGCGACGTTACCTTGTGCGAAGGTGTCCACGATTCAGCAGTGCCCATAACCCAGAATCTTCAACCATTTTCATATTCGGAGGAATTCAGGTCCCCGGCTGGCTCTCCTTGGCTTCGCCAGGGATTGGATGGAGCCCTATATTAGAGTTGTCCCCGCTAGAAGGGTTCTGGGTACAAGCTCGCAAGCACAAAATTGTCCGGATCTAATGATTCCGGCAGGTGCTCTGCGAGCTTTTCTGCGTCGTAATCAATGACCACGCAGCCGAGCCACATGCGCTTCGAACCATAATTTGTATCATCACCGGTTTGATCAAGCTCATGCTGTGCTGCTTTCATCCATAACGGCCCAGCGTACTGCGGCATATGAACTTCTTCGGCTTCCGTTGGAGCACCACCATGCACAATCGGATCAACCGCAGCAACGAATTCTGAGAACAACTCCGGTACCTTCAGCAAGTTATCCGGATAAGTAAAGAATGCCACCGTGACATAAGTGAGATCGCCCTGACCAGCTTCGATCTTGGGCTCGCGCAAAAGCTTCATATCGAAGACCCCGCCGAGAGAGGCCGGGAAAGCGGTTGGCTCGCGGAGGTCTTCAAAGAAGAAATTCTCTCGCAACGCATCAATTTCTTCTTCATCGTCACTGCCATCCCACTCAACTATGGCATTGAGCTCGTACACCTGCCAGTCATGCGGTGAATCAAGGCGATCATAGACCGCCTGAGTCCGAAGTGACCACAGTTCAAATTCATTCTTACTTGGAATTGGCCTTGGTGAATACGCCAAGACTCTGGCATCAGCAAGCGCAATGCGTTCCTTATATAAGGCATAAGCGCGATCCAGGTCTTCAGGCTTAGCGATGAACACGGTAGAAATAATCTCAACGGTCATGGCACCCCAGAATAGAGTAAACACCGTCATCACGTTGTAAAACGCAATAACGGTGTTTGCTCAAGCACAAGCCATCGGCAAGTAATAAATGCTCCTAGATATCCAAGAAACGG
>JABXHG010000504.1 GCA_013393545.1 Alteromonadaceae bacterium
AAGAAGTAGAGAGAAAAGCAAGGAGCGTGCGGACGGGAGAGTTAGGGGAGCTTAAAGAAACCAAACCAAGGCTTCAAACCCGACCTGATGAGGATGACAACATCACCATCATTCCAAAGACGGCTACGGAGGAAGCGGGATTAATCAGCTCCAAAGAACTCAGAACCTACGGAGAAGTCAAGAAAGGCTATACGCCATTTCAAAAAGACGACTTGCTCCTGGCAAAAATTACTCCCTGTTTTCAGAACAAGAAGATCTCCGCAGCTGATATCGATACTGAAGTAGGTATTGGGTCAACTGAGTTTCATGTACTCAGGACCTCGAACGCCATCGATATGAAGTATCTGCTTCACCTTCTTCGACAGGATTCAGTCGTCTCTGAAGGCGAAAAATGCATGACTGGCAGCGGCGGACAACGTCGTGTGCCGAGATGGTTCCTGGAAAACCTCTCAATCCCGCTTCCTCCGCTCGCTGAGCAGCAGCGCATCGCCGAAATCCTTGATAGATCTCAATCACTTATGGATGACAGCATCAAAATGGAGAGGAAATGTGACGCTTTGCTGCGGGCATATTTCATTTCTAGATTTGGCCATCCTCTGGATCCAGCAAACTCGATACCCCGTCAGGCAATAGGGTCAATATCACACGTTATCACCGGTAATACACCACCTCGGAAAGATCCCTCAAACTACGGAAAATCTTTAGAATGGCTTAAGTCTGACAACCTAGGAAACTTGTGGCCTACTTCTGCAGCAGAATCACTCTCAAGTAAGGGGGCAGAGAAGGCCCGAGTCGTCGAAGAAGGAGCGGTCCTGGTCACCTGTATTGCCGGGAGTCGAGAAAGTATTGGCAAATCCTCACTTCTTAACCGCAAGGCTGCATTCAATCAGCAGATCAATGCAATAGTTCCAAGTGCCTCCCTAGAACCTTTTTTCCTATTTGCCCAAATAAAGGCCGCGCCTGAGCTGATCCGCCGGCAGGCTACAGATGGGATGAAGGGCATTGTCAGTAAGAAGACCCTTGAATCGGTCGAAATACTTGTACCTCCTCTTGATCTGCAGAGAAACTTTGCTGCAGTTGTAGCAGACATTGCTGGTTTGAAGGAGCGGGCACAACAGAGGATCAATCATTTCCGTAATCTCTACCATTCTCTTTCAACCCGTGCTTTTGCTAGCCAGCTCTGATCCACACGAGGGTGGGGCAGTCATAGCCAAGAAAGCGTGGCACTGATAAGCACCCCTCCCGAACGCACGCACCCTCGTGCGTTGCATCTTCTAAGTCAGCCGTCCTAGTTAAGATCGAAAAAGACCCTTGACCGTCACACCTGGAGCACCCATGACCCAAGCAATACCCCAGACCAATTTCGGATTCGTGGGCCGTGTGTGGCCGGCCCTTCTCAGCGACTGTCGCCAAGCCGAGCGCAACTCCCGG
>JABXHG010000505.1 GCA_013393545.1 Alteromonadaceae bacterium
CATGGCCAATGGTGTCTTTTCACCGTACTTCAGCCAGCCATTGCCCTGCCAAGCTGACATCATCGAGTCCAGCCGATTTTTTGTGGATAAGGGCCGTGTGCAGGCAAATGGGCTGTCATCCTACCCGCTGACTCCGATGTTATTGAAATCCATGGTGGACTATGCTCAAGCCAACGGCGCGGTCACCATCCTAACCATCGTCAGCAAACCGATGGCAAGAATCGTTAAAAATGCCGGCTGTTTGTACAAAGTCTATGGCATTGGCCACATCAGCGAAAGAGAGCCCCTTTACCTTATCAATATCGAAGTGACTCCGGCTAACCTGGCCTCACTGTCACAGTCAATTGAGGCTCGCTGGCCCAGAGTTTCAGAGCCGTTTCGCATCCGGATTACCGATGACTAACCTTGATTGCTCTCCTGACAGTTGACGCCAGTTAAATCAGGTTGTAATGCTTCGCTATGTAGATGGCGTGCTTGGCATTGCTGACGTCCAGTTTCTTTATAATGTTTTCTATGTGAAACTTAACCGTTCTCTCTGATATTCCGAGAATAATGGCGACCTCCGAGTACGTCTTTCCGTGGCTAGCCCAGCTCAGCACATCGATTTCCCGTTCGGTCAGTTGAAAACAGATTTTTTTGTCATTACAGAAAAAAACCTCTTCTTGGGCAAAATTAGGGGATGGGATGAGTTTGGCGAGGGCATCGTGCGTGTTCAAAAACAGCATCATCAGCGGATTCATTGCATTCGACACGTTGTGACCGAATTCCGGGTCTTGGTCCAGGTTGCAAATACTCAGTGCTGCAAATCGGCTTTTCGGATCGTGTAACGGGAAACTGACCCCGGACACAATATTGAATGCCCGAGATAAGCGAAATATGGAATTATTCGCGTCCCCCATGGCTTCGGACCAGGCATAGGGCGCCACGCGTTGCAGTCCATAATTGATGACAGGATCGTGCCGGTAGAGGTTATCTCTGGAATATTTAGCGACCCATTCATCGGGATAATTTGTTATCACCAGTGGCGGTCCGTAACCCCGTTTTTCTTTCACAAAATAGGCATAATACTCCACACCAAATCGGTTCAACTCCTTTTTTAGCCGATAGCCAAATTCCTCCTTGACTTCAGTAGCAATAACATTACGTGTCATAGCAACTTCTCTTCATTGAGGTTATGTCGGTCCAGTCCACGAGAACCATACGGGCCTGATATTACGGAGCCATTACCGCTATGTGAATTATTACTTATACTAGGACGGCATTCTAAATCGTGCAACTCTTCTTTGATTCTCCCTGACTCAATGAGCTGGCCGTCTATTCGTGTAGTCGTAGGGTACCGGATGATCGAATCGATTATAGAAGTTATCCTCTGCTAGGTTTTGTACGAAAAGTCCGCGCGTAGGCAGCGGTCTATGCAAACCAGGCAC
>JABXHG010000506.1 GCA_013393545.1 Alteromonadaceae bacterium
GATTGAACGTAGTCGTAATCAAAAGTGTGATTTCACGAGAGATCGCCGTTCATACAATCTTTTTCGGGATAATGCAATTTATGGTAGTTGATCTGATCGTTATCGCCTTGTTACTGGCGTTCCCGATTATCTCGTTACTGTTGCCGATGACGATGGCATAAGAGCATAAAGAGCTTGCCTAAAACGCTAATTAATATTCGAATACATCAGGATTATGAACATGTTGGCCAAGGCAGATACGCAAAATCAAAAACTCCCCATGAGTTTTGGGGAAATTCTGGAGCAAACCGCTTCTCGTTGGCCGGACTCACCCTCTATTACCAGTGAGGCCGGAACCTTCACGTGGCAACAGACCAGGGCTCGCTGCAGGCGCCTGGCGAATGCGATGGCCGGGTTGGGGCTCCAGTCAGGTGACCGAGTGGCGTATCCCGGCTTCAACTCACATCGCCTTTTTGAAATGTTCTACGCACCCTCATTGATCGGAGCAATTGTAGTTCCGATTAACTTTCGGCTATCTGAGCGGGAGATGTTTGAGTGCCTTGAGGACTCTGAACCAAGGATACTCATGGCGGATGGTGATCATCTGGAACAAGCGCGTTCTTTGGCAGCCGTTTGTCCCTGGATTGAAGTTGTTATCAATGCTAGTGAATTGTCGACGCCTGACGGAATGCTGTCGTATGAAGACCTGATTACGAACGCAGGTACAGAGACTCCAGGAGAGCCCAGTGGTGGCGATGACACTATTGTGTTGTTCTTCACCGGTGGCACTACGGGGCGCTCAAAAGGCGTTATGCTGACGCATGCTAACCTTTTGGCAAATACACGCGGGACAATTCCGCTTTATGAACTGAAAGAGCGTGAGAGCTACTTGCTGGTTGCGCCCATGTTCCACACCGCTGCCGGATCACGTGTTTATACAGCGGTTACTCTGGGTACGCATACCATTCTATTGCCCCGGTTTGATGTAGAAGAGGTCATGGCAACCATTGAGCGATATCGCATCAATGGCATTCAGCTAGTGCCCACAATGTTTCAAATGATTCTGGATCATCCGAAGCTTAGCGAGTTCAACTTATCCTCGTTGAAAATGGTCGGTTATGGAGCGTCACCCATGCCGGTAGCGCTGCTGGAGCGGGCCATAGAGAAGTTTCCGCATATTCGCTTTTGCCAGGCCTATGGGATGACAGAAGCGTCACCGGTTTTAACAACGTTGGGTCCTGAGGACCATATGTTATCGGCGCAGAGCAACTCCAAATTGCATACCGTTGGCCGTCCGACACCTTATGTTGATATCAAAATTGTTGATCCGCTGGGACGTGCTCTGCCTCAAGGAGAAACAGGTGAGATCATCGCCCGTGGACCCAATATTATGAAAGGCTACTGGCGTGCGCCTGAGCAGAC
>JABXHG010000507.1 GCA_013393545.1 Alteromonadaceae bacterium
TGCAGTTCTGCGATTCGTACTCATATCTATTCTATTCACATTTCTCCACCTGTGAAATTTGTTTTTGGCTAACTACTTGCCAACAATCTTCCTTTGAGCTCGTCTTTTCGAGGGACGTTTGAGGTTTCTTTAGACCTAATGCTGGTAGCAAGTTATTTTGTGACGACATCGTTGCTCCAAAAGATGCTCTTTTGTCAGCAAAAGTAGCTAGTATTTGGATTGCTTTCTTTGTAGTGAGCACTAAAGCTGAACATTCGGCTTTAGTTTTTCGGGGAATAGCCGCATTTCGGCGCCTAAAGAAAATTGGAGATTTTGTCATGGGGAAACGTGTGCAATTGAACGTCACAGTAGTGGCCTTGACTGGATTGATTGCTTCGGGGATTAGCGTTCCCTCGTCAGCAATGGAATCTCAGGATAAGACTGCTGAAGTTGCAAGTACCACTCAGAGCGTTCTGGAACAAACCGAACATAGTGCACCGATTCAACAGCTAGTTGAAACAGACAATGGTGCAATCGCTGCTGACGGTAATTTTTCAGTATCCGGTGGAGATATTGATGTAAACCTTGGAGAAGGTGAGGTGCTGTCACTCGGACTGCCATCTGAGGTAGAAAAAGAATTGGAGTATTCACCTCGCGGGACGATGATTGCTTCGGGGGATCGGGGCTTAAACGTCGAAATTCAAAAAATTGAAAATGGCTCAGCAAGAATCCTCTCTATTGCTGAGGCACACTTCTCAGAAAGCGACACTCATGACTATGAGTACCCGTTGACTTTACCCGCAGGCGCATGGGCTGAAATGAATCCTGACGGGTCTGTCGCAATCCTGCGTGAATCGGATGCAGCTCCTCTTTCGGTGGAGGAGTCTCAAGAGCTCCTGGAAGAAAAACTGCCCCCACTCGACACAGAGGAAGATTACATTGAAAGCGACCAGGGATTAGGTAAGGTTGATTTAAACGTTCCTCCAACTGAAAAACTAGACCCTGTTGATCCAATTATGAGCGAGAGCTTAATTGGAATCATTGCACCAGCATGGTCTGTAGATGCTACAGGCACCGCTTTACCTACGGAGCTCAAGATTGAGGGAAACACCCTAATCCAATCAGTGGACACACGAAATGCAGTATTTCCAGTAGTTTCCGACCCTCTCCCACTGGTAGGAATCGCACTTGTAGGACTGGCACGTATTTTGGCTCCGTTCGCGGTTAGAGCATTCGCAGCAGTCGCTATACGCCGTGGGGCGGCTTATACTATCCGCGGAGGATACGCTAGCTTTAGTGCGTTTAAAGGAGCCTATGGAACCAGAAAAGGCTACCAGTGGCACCACATAGTCGAACAGGCTCCGATTCGTATCCGCGGCTGGGATTCCCGCGCAAACAATCATCCAAATAATCCAGT
>JABXHG010000508.1 GCA_013393545.1 Alteromonadaceae bacterium
CTTCCAATAATCATTATCCTGCTTGGTCTCGCTGTGTTGCTCTATCCGGTCATTGCGACTCAGTGGAATAATGTATCGCAACAGGAAGCAGCTGCGCGTTATGAGCAGTTCTATGAAACTTTACCCGAGGAAGACAAGACTGCTTCTTTCGAAGAAGCACAGCAATACAACGCTGAACGGTCACAGGGCCCTATCCTAGATCCTTGGCTGGCCCGTGTTTCAGAAGACAACACAGACTACCAGGACTATTTGGGGGTGCTGGATGCTAGCGATGCGATGGCGCGTCTCGTGGTTCCTTCCGCACAGGTTGACTTGCCTGTTTACCATGGTACTTCCGAAGAAACCTTGGAAAAGGGGGTCGGGCATCTTTACGGCTCTGACCTCCCGGTTGGTGGGGAGGGCACCCACTCCGTGCTGACCGCGCACACGGGGCTTACTAATGCGACGCTCTTTGACAATCTTGAGAATGTCAAAGAAGGCGATGCTATTTACGTTCAAGTTTCCGGCGAGGTTCTCAAGTACCAAGTATTTGATACCGAAATCGTCCTGCCGGAGGAGACGGAGGGTCTTGCCCCACGTTCTGATATGGACATGCTCACCTTGATTACTTGTACTCCATATGGAATCAACTCGCATAGGATGCTGGTGCACGCTGAACGCGTACCGATGGATGCGAATGAAGTAGTCGATTCACCCGGATTTACTTGGCAGTGGTGGATGTGGGCGCTAATGGCTGCGGCTCTTCTAGTCTTGGTCGCAATGGTGAGGTGGATTACCAAGCAGTCGCGTTCTCAACGAGGTGAATTGGAAGATGAATAGTTCGATTTTGAATAAATACACGTTTAACAGCAGGGCGGCTTCAATAATTGTGGCGCTCGTGCTTACCTTATCGGTGGCAACGTTAGGAATCGCTTCGGCTGCTGCGGCAACCATCGTAGGCACTGTCGGTGGCCTAGAACCGGGGTCTATCAATCCCGATACAAAGGCTTCACTAACGGTTTCCGTTAAAGGAGCTAACCGTTTCGATGACGAACCGGCCGGAGAGCTGCCACGAGGAGGGGTTGAAGGCTTCACTTTCACTGCTCATCGTATTGCTGATGTGGACCTCACAACGATGGAAGGGTGGAACCGGGCGGAAAACTATAGTCTGTCAAAGGCTAAGGAAGCAGAATATAGCCACGAGTTCGTAGCTATAACTGATGCTAAGGGTTTCGCATACTTCGAAGAGATTCCAGTGGGTCTGTATTTCGTCACTGCCGCAGTGCCGGCGGATGGGAGACACTCCTATAAGAAGCCCCAAGACATGTTGCTAACTATCCCTGTCGGACAATCAACTGGCGATGCGGTATTTTGGCAGT
>JABXHG010000051.1 GCA_013393545.1 Alteromonadaceae bacterium
TCTGGGTAGACCCGTGGGCGGACGATACGGCTTTGCTTATCGCCAACCCGAACGGAAAAATTCCGGTACTTGTAACGGATACGGGAGAGGCCATCTCAGAGTCCCTTCTCATAGCGTCGTACCTGGATGGGCTGTCGTCGACTAACAGTTTGCTGCGTACCCCCAACTATACGGATGTCCTTGCCCTCTCGGGTCTGAGCCAGGGTCTTACCGATGCGGCCTTCACAACAGTGATCAATCGCAAACACTTCGGCAAAGAGAGCGACAGTACGGTACTCGGCGCTCGTCGGCAGAAAGCCATTACCCGGTGTCTGCAAAAGCTGGAGGCTATGGTAAACACGGACGTGATGAGCTCCGACATCAACCTTGGCCAGATTGTCACCGGCGTTGCCTTGAGCTATATCGATTTTCGGCTACCGGAGCTGGGATGGCGGAACGAGCAACCACGCCTGGCTGATTGGGCGACCGAATTTTCAGAGCGTGCAAGTGTCAAAGAAACCGCTTTCGTTTAATGAAGGGGCCTCTGGCAAGTGCAGTGTTTGATTCAAAACTGAGACGGCCAGAGCCCATGGAGAGCTGTTTTGGAGACAAGGCCGGCCTGCACGTTTGTGGAAGTCAGCCACTTTTTTCTGCCATTACAGATAGTCTTTCCAGGCGTTTTCGGAGAAGACCAGTTTCATTCAAGAAGTTCCTTTTCCTGACCATGGCCTTGCTCCAGCTCCGCCACGGATTCCATTAAACGGCGGGCATTCTTGGGGGCGCGGAGGAGGTAGGCGGTTTCTTGCATCGCCTCGTAGTCCTCAAGTGAGATCATGACCACGGACTGGGACTTGCTTCGGGTGATGATCAGGGGAGAATGGTCTTCACAGACCTGCTCCATGGTTTTTGCCAGATTGGCTCTGGCGGCTGTGTAACTAATGGCATCCATGATGTCGGACCTGTACAGGATGTTGTTCATGATCAGAATACCGCACAAAAAAGGAATTAACAGTCAGCTGTACAGCAACCGTTTTTCCTCCGCTTCACGGCTGCGAATCGCGTTTGTTTGCGCCTCCATGGTGTTTCTTGCCGCCTGCGCCCGGAACGATTCTCTTCCGGACGAGCCGAGTGCCGTTTATCTATCGGAGTGGACCGCCGGCATTATCGACCGGCCGCGGTCGGACCAGCCCGCTGCGATGCTTGTTGCCGTCCGTACCGGCACCCACGAAGGCTTTGACCGGGTCGTTTTCGAGTTTGATGAGCGGGTGCCGGGCTATCACATTGAGTACATCGACAAACCCGTTCGCAAGTGCGGTTCCGGGAAGGTCACGCCTCTGGCCGGTGATGGCTGGCTTGAGGTCCGGATGTACCCGGCAAAGGCGCACACCGAAGAGTGGCAGCCGACGGTCACCGATCGTAAGCGTATGCCAGACTTGCCGGTTCTCTCCGAGTTGGAGCTGACGTGCGACTTCGAGGCGGTGGTGACATGGGTCTTCGGCGTCGAGTCCCCGAATCGCTATCAGGTCCGTGAATTGAGCAGTCCTCCGCGCCTGGTTATCGATTTGAGACATGGTCGGTAAAACACGGTATTGTCACCGGTGATGGCGCGCTTATGCCCTAAAGCAGGTGCCCTTCCTGGAAAGCTTGAAATTCGGTATCAGTGTCCTTCGTTGTCCAGTTCACGAATAAGTGAGTCATAGGAGTAGTCCTCAAAACCACTATCCTCGCCTTCCTTGAGCAGTTTGCGGAGCGTGATCAAGCGGGTTTCGGATTCTTCAAGCAGGCGTAGGCCTGCACGAACAACCTCGCTGGTTGAGCTATATCGGCCATTCTTGAGCTGTTCTGCAATGAACGCATCAAAATGTTGGCCTAGAGTGATGCTGGTGTTCTTTTGCATGGTGCCGTCTCACTAGTACCAATAATTGGTATATTTTGGTTCAGGTGGCATAACAATGCAATCTACGCGACAAGCGGGTGATTACGCCCCCTCAAAGACGGAGAAACCACCTGCGTGGGAGACGTGTACGGCCAAACCCCTACTGCCTGGAACTGTCGATCGAGAGATAGACTGTGTACCGGAGGCTGTGTAGCGAGTGGCTTCCATGCTGCTGCCTCTTTATAAGACATGGCCATGATCAGGATGTTGCACGTATCCGAATCGTTATCAGGCCCTTGAATTGAGCAGTCCCCCGCACTTGATCATCGATGTGCGACATAATCGGAATTACAGCCACTGAGCCGGGCTGTAACTCTTATTGGGCGATGCTGCAACCCGGTCACTCCACCAAAGGCACTTCCGGAAAGTCGATCTTCGGCTGAATCAGGTTGTTCACCCAGTTGCTGTAACTGTTTAGCCCCACCCAGCTGGTGATTTCCACCAGTGTGGCGTCGTCCAGCCCGGCCTCGCGGGCGTTGGTTAACTGTTCGTCAGACAAATGGCCACGTTGCTCCAAAACCGCCAGGGCGACGTCCAGAATGGCCTGGTCGTACGGATTGGCAGCCTGCCCTTGCTGGGCCTGCCGGGCGTCGTCAGCGCTGACGCCTTTGTGCTTGGCTGAAAGTGAATGGCCGCTGACGCAGTAATGGCAGCCGTTGGCGTTGGCTATGGCCAGTGCAATCAATTCCCGTTGGGCAGGCGTCAGGCGGCTGTGTTGCGACAGCGTGTCATCAAATGCCAGGTAACCGTTCAGCGCCGCGCCGTGGTTGGCCAGGCCTGCGAAGAAATTGGGCAGCATGCCCAGCTGTTTCTGGATGGCCTTCAGTGTGGGCGCACCCTGTTCGCAGGCGGTGTCCGGGCAGAGCATGGGCAATCGTGACATGGCGTTTTCTCCAGTGGTTATCTTAAAAAGTACAGATCTGTACA
This sequence comes from Alteromonadaceae bacterium, assembly GCA_013393545.1. The sequence goes on from JABXHG010000051.1 coordinate 2,843, forward strand.
CCTGGCGTAATTCTAGGTGTACAGATCTGTATCGTCAACGATTCAGGCATCCTGTTATCATGGTGTGACAATCCAACTACGAACGCGCACCGCTATGCCATCCCCCAAACGTGACCTATTGCTGGACACCGCCGAACAACTGTTTTACCGCGAGGGCTTTCACGCCACTGGCATCGACCGGATTCAGGCGGAATCCGGGGTGGCCAAGACCACGATGTACAAGCATTTTGCCTCCAAGGATGCGTTGATTGAGGCGGTATTGGAGCGCGCCAGTGAAC
>JABXHG010000509.1 GCA_013393545.1 Alteromonadaceae bacterium
GAGGTGGCTGCGACTATTTAAGAAGTACGAGCTTCTTTTTACTTCTGGATGAAGTGTGGGAAGAAGCCGTTGTAAACGCCGTAGTTGTAAGCAGCGATGATGCCGCCAACAACGGTGCCGATAGCAGCAACGATGTTGCCATCGCGCCACAGACGAGCCCAACCTGGGTTGGTGATGTCGCCGTTGTCGCCCTTGTTACCCTGCTCGTCACCGAAGATTTCGGAGCCGGAAGCGTCCTCGTCAGCGTTCATCAGGTCGCCGATCTTGGAGGACAGGTTTGGGGACTCGTCGGTGTTCTCGGACGAGAGGATTTCCTGCTTTTCTTCGGAGGAAAGCTTAGCGGAGCCTTCAACGAAGGAGGACTGGCTGTCGGTGTTCTGCTCTTCAGCGGAAGCAGCGGTGATGCCGGTGAAAGAAACAGCAACTGCGGTAGCGGCAGCGACTGCAGCGGTGCGGAAGTTACGCATTGTATTAAAGCCTTTCCGGGTTTTAGTAGCTAGGGCTGCGGATTACTGACCGAACTGGATGTAGTTGGCAGCTGGGCCAACAACCAGACCGATGAGGGAGCCGATGGAAGCGATGATGGTCAGAGCGTAGAAACCCTGTGCCCAAGAAGGAACGTTTTCGAAGTTCTTAGAAGAACCGAATACGTCGCGGCCGTTGAACTGGGTGGTCTTGTTGTCTTCCGGACCCTTGTTGACCAAGTCGGAGTCGCCGATCTTGGAAGACAGGGAGCCGCCGTTGCTCTTTTCGCCCTCGGTGCCTTCAGCACCCTCGGCGTCGGAAGAAAGGTCAGAAGAGGTGTTCTCAACGTTGGAGGAGATGTTCTCATCGTTGGTCGCTTCTTCAGCGGATGCGATGGTGGTGCCGCCGAAAGCGACTGCGATTGCGGTTGCGCCGGCGATGGCTGCATTGCGGATACGCATGTGAAATGTCCTTAAATGTCGTACTGGCAAGGCTCCCAAGTGGAAACCTAAGTGTTATTGGAAATTCAGGGTATTTCCAGAAACGCGCGGTTGCCGGGTTACGGCTTAAGCCGGTGTCACAAAGGAACTCTAACCAAATTTTGGGTGTTTCGCACGCTGACAGCCGTAAAAGATTCAAACTAGATGAAAATTAGCCCCATCGGTAACTATTGCGTACGCACCTATTTCAGTAAAAGTTAAGGTTGTTGCAATTTTATCTCAATCGCATCACGTACCCAGGGGGGTAATGTGATTTTTGTCACGTAATACTGGCATCGAGTCCCATAGGGGAATTACTTACTCGGAATCGAAATCCAAACCGAGAAGAGCGTTCTCCGTAACCTCAGGCAACGCAGGGTGAATCCAGTATTGCTTCTGGGCGAAATCT